>SVTY01000003.1 GCA_015063535.1 Oscillospiraceae bacterium | reverse complement strand
ATGTTCGCACACACATGAATGGTAGGGACAGACGTCCTCGGCTGTCCGTTTCAACCCGTTTCCATTATCACACATCGGGTCTCGAAGATTTTTACCACGATAGGTCGAAATCGGTGTATCTCAGCGGATGGTCGGTTATGTTGTAATGATCCGCTTTGTTGAACGTCTCATTTCCCTTTGCCGTCACGCCATCCCCCCAGAAGAAGGTAAAGTCGATCCAGCCCGCACCTTGGTCAATCGTCTGAACGCCCGCTTCCGTGATGAATTCCTCCAAGCGCTGAGCGCCTCTCACCGAGTTGAAGTCACCCGTGAAGAAGATGGGACATCCCTCGTTTTTCAGCTCATTCACAAACGCAGCGCTCTCGTGCGTACAGTTGTAGTCTACTTCTGGAACGCCTTGCCCGTCCCAGTGGGTGTTCAGCATAATGAACTCCTTGGTGTCATCGGTCTTGGATTGCAGATGGCACTTCGTAATAATACGCATGGAATTCGAGGTTGAGCCGCCAAAACTCGCATGAGAAAAGAGCAGCACATCGTCCTCCACACAGTCATACAGGTCGGAACGGTAGACGATACTGGTATCAAAGACATAGTTGTTGGTTCCGTCGTTGTAGCTCCTGTGGTGCCACGTGTACTCTACGCCGTATTCCTCCTTGAGGATCGGGAACCACTCCTCCAGCTCGGTTTTCCACTCACCCGCCGCCTCCTGCAAGCCGATGGCATCGGGCTGGGTGTTTGCCAAAATACCTGCCAAGATTTCGGCGCAATACGCAACATCGTCTCTGTCCCCGGGGGCTACCCATGCGGGATTGAGAATGTTGGCGGTCATGATGCGGAGATCTGCGTCCTCCATCAGAGCGGTCTTGTCCGCAAACATATTCGTTTTCAGATAGCTTCCGTCGGTATACTCGGTCTTTCCGTTGTTCAATGCCGAGAAACGAAGCTGGGAAATACATTGCTTGGCAGAGGCGTAGCCGCCGCTGAAGATCTGTAGCTTGCTGCCCGAAACCTCTACCGAATAGGTGGCAATGGTCTTCGTTGCGCTTTCGTACAGCTCCCGAGAAAAGGCTCGGTTCGTTTTTCCAAACAGGATCTCATGCTCCCGCTCCTCCTCATCGTCCGCATACACAGGCACCTCCACGCTCGTGCTGTTGACAATGGCGCTTTGCAGAGACATCGCAAGGATCTTATAGGTCGGATCGGACTTCGGATACACAATGGCAAATTCCGCAATTTCGGTTCCGTTGATCTTGAACTCGTTGGGAGAGGCATCCTCGGGGATGTAGTGGAACTCCTCCAGCGTCAGAGTCTTGGCTCCCTCCCCACCGGTGATGTTCCGTTCCAACAGGTGAGTTACGTAGTAATTCACCGCCGTCTGCACATATGTCTCGCTCAGTGCCATCACCACCATTTTGTTTCCGACCTGCGCAATTTTGTACTCAAAGCGTCCCAAGGAAGCAAAAACCTCCTCGGATTCCTCGTAGTTGGTCCTTCCGATGAGAATTGCCTTCTCGTTCGGGTCGTGGGCGGCGGCTCCCCGCAGATTGTCACTCTTGCTCTTCAGGGTAACACCTGTCTTTTCCTTGATCTTTTCGATCAGCAGGTCTACCGCACCGAGAACCGTTGGGGTTGCTTCGTTGGGATACACCACCACATACTCGCTCTTTCCGTTTTCGATCAGCTTCAGCGGCTCCTTGACCTCCTCGGTCTGTGCCTCCGTTTCAGAGCTATCCGCTGTGTCGGTATCGGAAAACGCTTCACTTTCGGATTCCTGCGCCGTACCGTCATCCTTGCCGCAGCTAAACAGAGCGACTGTTCCGCTAAGCAAGAGCAGAAGCGCCAAAACGCAGGAAAGCATTCTTTTGATCTTCATGTGTTCCTCCTTTTTTGTTGTATTTTTTATCCATCAAGCACTTGGCATGTCGCCTGTCGGTCGGATAAACAGACAATCCGCACAAGGCTGTGATTCGTTTGCGTTATAATGGCTCCGACTTACCACAGAGCAAAGTCGGTATATCGGGAAGAATGATCGCTCATCTGCATATATTGCTCCAATATCTTTTTGTTCTTCACCGTCACGTGTTCCCCACAGTAAAAGGTAAATTCGATGCAGTAATAATCGGTCTCGGCGGTCTGCATTCCTGTTTTTTCCATAAAATTCTTCACGCAGTCTCTATCCTTCAGCGCATTCCAGTCTCCCGTGAAGAAGATCGGACAGCCCGCACTCTTCCATTTGTTGACGAACGCCGCAGAGTCATCGGAGCAAACATCCTTTCTTGCGCCATCCCAAAGATCAACATCCCAGTGGGTATTCATTAGAATAAATTCCTTTTTGGGGTCGGTCTTTGACCGTACATGGCACATAGGGACACTGATTCCCTGTGAGGGTCTCCAATGCGGAAAGAGGATATATTCCTCATGGACACGATCATACAGATCAGAGCGGTACAGGAGAGACGTGGGATTGGAAATGCCGTATTTGCACGGGAATATATCGTTACTCAAGCCGTACTCCACGCCATACTCGTCACGCAACACATCCATCCACTTTAAAAGCTCCGTACGCCATCTGTCTGCCACCAGCTCCTGCAAGCCCGCCGCATCGGGACGGTAATCCCGCAAAACTCCCGCAAACACTTCGGCTCGGTAAACCACATCCATTCTGCCCCCTGCCCAATCATGGTGTAACAGATTGGAGGTCATAATACGGACATCCGATCCGTCTGCCCGCTCGGTCGGGTTCGCCATAAGCTCGGTCCTTCGATGCGTGCCGTCGGTAAAATCGGTCGCTCCGCCGTTCGGCACAAACAAGGACATCAGCTCGGCCACGCACCGTATCGCCGAGAAATGTCCGCCGCTGAGAATTTGCAGCTTTGTTCCCGCCACCTCGACCGAGTAGGTCATGATATATCTCTTGGTGTCATGATACAGCTTTTGTGAAAACGCTCGGTTTGTCTTTCCGATAAGTATTTCGTTGGTCTGCTCAGCCTCACTGTCCGAATACAGGGGTAGTTCAACGCCCATCGCATGCAGGACAGCTTGTTGCAGGAGCTCACCGATCGTCCGATATTCCTGATCGCCCTCCGGGTACACGATCGAAAACTCGGTTATGCCCCTTCCGTTGACCGTGACGGTATCTTTGGCAATCGGTTCGGGTACAAAGTGATACTCGCCCGCATACAGGGTTTTTGCGCCATCCCCGTCTGCCACATTCGGCTTCAGCAGGTTGGCGATGTAGTAGTTGACCGCCGCCTGCACCTGAACATCATCGCATGCGGCAATCACCAGCTTGTTGCCGACCTGTGCGATCTTATACTCAGCAGGCTTCAGGGTTGCCAACACCTCTTGCGTTTCCTCGTAATTGGTGTTCCCGACAAGGATCGCTTTCTCGTTCGGATTGTGCGAAGCTCCCTCCGCCAAGCCGTCGCTCTTACGGCACCACATCAAAACACCTGTCTCTTGATAGATCGCCTCGATCAGCATATCCAACGCATTGACAATAATAGATGATGCGTTTTTCGGATATACTACATTGTATATCCTGTTTCCGTTCTCCACCAGCTTCATCGTATTCTGTTCCATATTGATTCTTCTCCCTATTCCTGAGCCATTACCATACCTTAAAATCGGTATATCGGAACGGATGGTCACTTGCCATGCCGTATTGACGCAAGCATACGTTTTTCTTAGCCGTGACCCCCTCGCCACAGTAAAAAGTATATTCGATGCAGGACGGCTCTTGATCGGCGGTCTGCATATCGGTCGCCGTGATGAACTCCTCCAAACAGTCTCTTCCTCGGGTCGCATTCCAGTCGCCCGTAAAGAAGATCGGAATGCCTGCACTCTTCCATTCGTTGACGAAGGAAGCCGATTCCTCGGAGCAAACGTCCTTTTGTGCCCCATCCCAAAGATCAACATCCCAGTGCGTATTCATCAGTAAAAATTCCTTGGTGCTGTCGGTCTTGGATTGCAGACGACACATGGTAACACTGATCCCCTGCGAATACGACTGACTCCAATGTGGGAACATGTGGGTATCCTCCTCTACGCAGTGATACAGGTCGGAGCGGAAGAGCATACAGATAAAGTTGGCTCCCCCGTTGGGGTTTTTATTGTTGTGCAGGGAGTATTCAAGATCATACTCCTCCCGCAGGATCTCCAGCCATTTGTCCAGTTCAGACTGCCAACGGGCATCCACCTCCTGCAAGCCGACCGCATCGGGGCGGTAATCCCGCAGAACGCCCGCAAATATTTCCGCACGGTATTTGACATCCAATCGACCGTCTGCCCAATCCGAATTCAAAAGATTGGCACATAGAATACGGATATCCGCATCGTCTGTCAGCTTGGTGGGGTTTGCCAATATCTCTGTTTTTCGGTGGGTGCCGTCTGTAAAATCAACCTTTCCGTTCGTCAGCACAAAAAACGGCATATCGCTGACACATTTCCATGCTGAATAATACCCGCCGCTGAGAATTTGCAGCTTACCGTCCAAAACCTCAAACGAATAGGTCATGAGGTAATCGCACAGGTTACTGTACAGACTCTGCGAAAATGCACGGTTCGTCTTTCCGAGAAGGATTTCATACTCCTGCTCTGCTTCCGCATCCGAATAGATGGGTAGCTCTACGCCCATCTTATCCAGCACGATGCTTTGCAATTCTTTACCAATGGTTTTATATTCCGCATCGTTTTTCGGATAAACCACGGAAAATTCGGAGATATCGGTTCCGTTTACCGTGAACACATTGATGCCGGATTCTTCGGGAATATGATGATACTCTTCCAGCACCAGAGTCTTGGCTCCCTCCTCGCCCGTGATGTTTGGCTTCAGCAGCTTTGCTATGTAGTACTCCACCGCTTTTTTTACATCGGTATCGTCCAAAGCCACAACCACCATCTTATTTTCGATTTGGGCAATTTTGTACTCAAAGCGTCCCAAGGTATCCAACACCGCTTGCGATTCCTCATAATTGGTTCGTCCGACCAAAATCGCTTTCTCGTTCGGGTCGTGAGCAGCGGATCCCCGCAGGTTGTCACTCTTACTCTTCAAGGTGACTCCCGTTTTTTCTTCAATTTTTTGGATCAGCAGATCCACACTGTTGAGAATGGTCGTGGAAGCATTGTTGGGGTAAACCACCACGTATTCGCTCTTTCCGTTCTCGATCAGCTTCAGCGGCTCCCGAAGGGACTCTGTCTCCGTTCCCTCTGCTTCACTGTCGGTAGAAAGTGCTTCCGCCGTGTTTGAC
Source organism: Oscillospiraceae bacterium (assembly GCA_015063535.1). Classification (GTDB taxonomy): domain Bacteria; phylum Bacillota; class Clostridia; order Oscillospirales; family CAG-272; genus HGM12713. The sequence goes on along the minus strand of SVTY01000003.1, from coordinate 125,120 downwards.
TCCGATTCAGTCCCCTCCTCTCTGCTACAACCGAACAGACTAACCGTTCCGCCAAGCAATAGCAGAAGTGCCAAAAGGAACATTGCTAATTTTTTATTTTTCATAAAGAAAGCCCCCCCTAACCGTAAAAGTATATCCATTGTTCATAATAAGTAAAAAAACAAATATCGCTCCGCAATCATCGCTGTTTTTTACAATCATTATTTGTTTACATATATTCGCCTTACCCATCTTGCACACAAGACACATAGGTATTGTACCATCGATTGAAAAAAAGTTCAATTGCAAAAACCGAACAGATCATTGCAAAAAACGACTTTTTTCTATTTAAATAAAGTCACTACTTTATATTTGTTATAAATAAACCAAACTACACTATATGATTTATTTATATTGAACAATGCACTTCTGCACAAAAAATCAACCGCACCTATGAGTCATCAAAGAAATTGCGTATCATTTCAAAAACTGCAATCCAAAGCATCACCTTGCAAAAATCGCATCATAATTCATAACGATGAAAAAGAAAACTTCTCACCCCTCCTCGATTTCACGCTATACTGAATAAAGGAAGAGTTCTTGTTTTCTCCGTCGAAATTTGTCGGACGGAGCCTCCCTTCCGTCCGAAGGGAGAGCAAGGAGAAATCTTCCATCGGCAAATCGTTTTTCCCGTGTTTAAAGCGAACGGTTTGCGGTAAAAATATCCTTGTACGGAAAAACAAAAATGGAGCGTGAAATCAAATGAGCGTAAAACGCGGAGATATTTACTACGCCGATCTGAGTCCCGTGGTCGGCTCCGAGCAAGGAGGACTTCGGCCGGTTCTTATCATTCAAAACGATGTGGGCAACCGTTACAGCCCAACGGTGATTGCGGCAGCCATCACCTCCCGCATGGGAAAGACCCGCCTGCCTACCCATATTGATATTTATGCGGATAAGGTAGGGCTTGCCAAGGATTCGGTGGTTCTGCTGGAGCAGATCCGCACCTTAGACAAACGCCGTCTGAAGGAAAAAATGGGACATTTGGATGAAACCATGATGCACGCCGTCAACACCGCCATCGCCGTCAGCTTCGGGCTGGACGACGACCGAGCCGCCGTCAGAGGCGGCAGACGGGAGAGCGGAACTTCCCCTTCCATGGGAGGCGCCGCAGCCGCCTCCGTCGCGGAGCCCGCCCCATCCGTCGGTGACGGAGGCACTGTTACGGCGTAATTTTCAAAATCGCAAGGAAATAGTCTTGAATTCTTCACATTTTTCTGCTATAATACAAGAAATTGAGTGCTCAACCAATTTTATTTGCAAGAAAAGGAAGAATGGCTATGAAATTTTCTCAGCGATATCAAACCTGCTGGCACGACACCGATGCCCATCGAAGGGTACGCCCCTCTCAGCTACTGGTCTACATGCAGGAAGCCTCCAACCGTCATGTGGCAAGCACTGGCATGAGCCTGGATGAATTGCGGGATCAAAAGCATCTTGCGTTTATCCTGAGTAAAATACAGCTTGCGATCTACCGTCCTCTCCTTGCCTATGAGGATATCGAGGTACAGACATGGACCTGCCCCGGCAGAGGCTTCAGCTCATTGCGAAGCTTCCGTGTTCTGCGGGGAAAGGAGGTCATCGCCGAAGCCAATACCACGTGGGCACTGATCGGGACCGAGGACAAAGCCTTTCATAAAATGGAGGAGACCGGCTATGTCTTTGAGGACGAGGCACCCATCCCCTTGGACGTTCCCGCCCGCATTCGGATCCCCGCCGAGGCGGAGCTGACCGAGCAGGGACACCGCCCCATCGTCTACTCCGATCTGGACTATAACATGCACATGAATAACACCCGATATCCCGACATGCTGTGCGATTATATGCCGCTGGAGGAGGTCGATCGGATCTGCGGGATCTCCCTGTCCTATCTTCATGAAGCGGCGTACGGAGACACGGTCACGATCCTCCGTGCCAAGCAGGACGGCAATCTGTATTTTAGAACGGTAAACAAGAGTGGTGTCATCTGCTTAGAGGCGATCATACAAACCAAATAGACCAAAAAGGGGATGCCGATGACATTTGTCATCGGCTCCTTTAATTTTTTTGTGTAGGTATTGACAAATACACCAAATTGTGCTATACTATAATTTAAATGTGTGCCGATATGAATTCGAAAAAATCCCTCAAAAGCATCGGAGGTAGACCTTGTTCGGATATGTACGGGTCATGAGTCCCGAATTAAAGGTAAAGGAATACGAATTTTACCGCGGAACCTATTGCGGGCTCTGTCGGTCGATGGGCAAATGTACGGGTCAGTGCTCCCGCATGACCCTCAGCTATGACTTTGCGTTTTTGGCTCTGATCCGCCTGTCTGTTTCGGGAGAGGAGCTCGCCTTCGGTCAAAAACGTTGCATGGCGCATCCTCTGAAAAAGAGAAATTACCTGAAGCATACCCCCTCCCTTGCCTACTGTGCGGGAGCGGCGGCATTGCTGAACTATCATAAGCTGTTGGACGATTTGGCAGACGAAAAGGGCTTCAAGCGGCTCCGAGCCATCCTGTTGCGCCCCTTTTTGGCGCACAGCCGCAAAAAGGCACTGAAGGCAGGGCTTGCCCCCTTGGATGAACAGATCGCCGCAAGACTTGCCCGCCTGTCCGAGACCGAACACGCATCACTCACCAGTGCCGATATTCCGGCGGCTCTGTTCGGAGACCTGCTCGGTGACATCATGTCCTTCGGCTTGGAAGGAAGCGACAAGCGTCTGACCGCCGCTCTTGGCAAGGCGGTGGGAAAATGGATCTACTTGGCAGATGCCTTGGACGATTGGACGGAGGACGCCAAGAAAAAACGATACAATCCCTTTTTGCTTTTGTATCACGGCGCCTTGCCCACCGAGAATGATCTGAACAGCATCCGCAATGCGCTGAAAAATGAGCTGTATGAGGCAGAAGCGGCGATCGATCTCATGCGATTTGAAAACCCCGAGATCAAAAATCTCGTTTCCAATATCCTGTACTTAGGTATGCCCGGTCGCATGGAGCAGATCCATGCGGAGACGGAAAAAGGATGCAAACAAAAAAGCAAACGAAAGAGAGGACGGACAACCGATGAACGATCCGTATAAGGTCCTTGGCGTCTCCCCCGACGCATCGGACGATGAAATCAAAAAGGCTTACCGTGCGTTGGCACGGAAATACCATCCCGATAAATATCGGGACAGCGACCTTGCCGATCTGGCAAGCGAAAAAATGAAAGAAGTCAATGCCGCCTACGAGGAGATCAAGCAAATGCGGGAAAACGGCGGCGGACGCAAGGGACGGAGCAATGCAGGAAACGGCTATGCCGGAAACACCTCCTCCTCGGGCAATCCGCAATACAATGATATTCGCCGTATGATAAACAACGGCAACGATGCCCGTGCCGAGGATTTGCTCAATGGCATTCCCACAGGCGAACGCAACGCCGAATGGCACTTCCTGATGGGCTGTGTCTGTGTCAAGAGAGGCAATTATGTGGATGCACAGCGCCTGTTCGATACTGCCTGCTCTATGGATCCCTACAACAACGAATACCGTGCCGCTCAGGATCGCTTGCGCACCCGTGCAAACGGCTACGGCGGTGGATACAATACCACCAGAGGCGGCGGTTGCTCGGGCTGTGACATCTGCTCGGGTCTGCTTTGTGCTGACTGTTGCTGCGAATGCTGCGGCGGAGATCTGATCTCCTGTTGCTAAGCGCTTGGCAAACGGTAGGAAAATAAAATGAACAAAAACAATCGTTCTGCGAATATCCGCAAGCTGACCACCTGCGCCATGCTGGCGGCACTGGGCGTGGTTCTGCTCTATCTCGGCTCCATGATCGAGGTGGCGGATCTGTCCATGGCGGTGCTCGCCTCCCTGCTCTGCGTCTTTGCCGTCATCGAATACGGCGGAAGCGCACCTTGGCTGGTATTCGGCGTGACAGGACTCCTGTCGCTGATCCTGATCCCCCAAAAAACGCCCGCTGTATTCTATCTGCTGTTTTTCGGGTATTATCCGATTCTGAAGGAAAAGCTGGAAAAGCGACCGAGAGTCATTTCTTGGGTGCTCAAAGAGGTGATCTTCAACATCGCCCTTGTCCTTATCCTTGTTCTTTCTCGCTTTTTGCTGATGGCATCCGATGCGCAACCGATCCTGTTGTACGTTATCTTTGCCGTCCTGGCGGAAGCGATCTTTCCCCTATACGACATCGCCCTGACCCGACTGATCTCCCTGTATCTTTATAAGCTGAGAAAGCGATTTCGCATGAAATAGCTTGCAAAAAAACCGCAACGTTTGCGGTTTTTTTGCTTTTTTCTCTTTTTTTCATTTTTTTGCAAAAAAATCAAAAAAAACCGCAAAAAAGTCTTGATTTTTTTTGAAAGATGTATTACAATATTAAAGATGCCGATAATTTCGGCTGATTTTAATAAAGTACAAAAAATAATTTAAAATAATAAATTGCATTTTATTTTCACAAACAGAGAGGGGATCAAAAAATGGCAAAATTCAGAAGAATCGGCGTGCTCACCTCCGGCGGTGACGCCCCCGGCATGAATGCGGCAATCCGAGCCATCACAAGAAAAGCATTGGAGCAGAATATCGAGGTCATGGGGATTCTCGGAGGATATAGCGGTCTGCTTCAGGAAAAGCTTGTTCCCTTGACCACCGGTTCGGTTTCCAATATCATTCAACTGGGCGGAACCAAGCTGTATTCCGACCGTTGCATAGAGTTTCAGACCGAAGCAGGCATGCAGAAAGCCATCAATACCTGTAAAAAATACGAAATTGACGCCATTGTTGCCATCGGCGGCGACGGCACCTTCCGCGGAGCCACCGATCTGACGCTGCACGGCATTCCCACCATCGGCGTGACCGGCACGATTGACAACGATGTCACGGCAACCGATTACACCGTCGGCTTCGATACCGCCATGAATACCGTCGTGGAAGCAGTAGACCGTTTGCGTGATACCTGTGAGTCCCATGCACGCATCAACGTCATTGAGGTCATGGGCAGAGACTGCGGACAGATCGCCTTGATGACCGGTATCGCAACCGGCGCAAGAGCGGTTTGTATCCCCGAAATGCCCTTTGATGAGGATCTCGCTATCAAAAATATCAAGCGTGCCAGAGCCAACGGGAAGCGAGGTATGGTGGTCATCATCAGTGAGGGTGTGTTCACCACAGATGCGAATGGCAACAGAGTTCCCTACGGCGAGGTTCTTGCCGAACGCATTGAGGAGAGAACGGGCATTGCCACACGCTTTGTTCGTCTGGCGCACGTGATTCGGGGAGGCAACCCCACCTTAAGAGACCGTCTGACAGCTACACGGATGGGTGCCAAGGCGGTAGAGCTGTTGTTGGAAGGCAAGAGCAATTTGGTGGTGTTGGAGGAAGATGGTAAAATTACCAGCATGGATATCGTCTTCGCACTGACCACGGATCGTATGTATAAGAACAAGCTAAAGGACGGCGATCTGGATCGTTACAACGAGGACGAGATCAAACAAATGAAGGCGATCTGCGTCAAACGCCGTGCCGAGATTGAAGAGCTTTACAAGCTGGCATATGACTGTCAATAATCAATAAAGCCATCGGGGCAGAGCGAATCGCTCTGCCCCGTATTCTCTCCCAATAGTGCCATTCTTCGACAACATCCTCCAAAACGGCAACCTTTTTTTAAAAAAAGGTGAAAAAGCAAAGATTTTTTCAAAAAAACTCTTTACAAATAGTCTTATATATGCTATAATAATATAGCATGTCATGAGCTCGGCTTGCGGATCAAGCTGTTACGCAGCATTTCACCCGCCGCCCGCTGTGTTCATGATAAATTGAAATTGCAGCAATGCAGGAAAGGTGAAAACAATGCTGAAAGACGAAAAGCAGGCAATTATTGAACAGTATGCCACCCACGAGGGCGATACCGGTTCTCCCGAGGTGCAGATCGCACTTCTGACCTATCGGATCAACAACCTGACGGAGCATCTGAAGTCCAATCACAAGGACCATCACAGCCGCCGCGGTCTTCTCAAAATGGTCGGTCACAGAAGAAATCTTCTGGGCTACCTGCAGAAGACCGATATCGAGCGTTACCGCGCGATCATCGAAAAGCTGAACATCAGAAAGTAAGTTCAATGTTGTCGGAGTGAAGAGTGGAGAGAATCTCGACTCCTCACTCCTTACTCTTATTTTACCCTTTTTCACAATTTTGGAATCATCTCACATTGTTTTAGCAGTTAACCGTTTGCCTGTCAGCGGACGGACAAGCCGTTAAGTGCTAAACCCTGTGAGATAATCAATATTATTTTTTGGAGGTTTATTATGTCACAGACCATCAGCACACCCATGGAATTCAAGAATCACAAGGTATTTCGTTATACCTTCGCAGGACGTCCCTTGGTGATTGAATCCGGCAAAATGGCAGGTCTTGCCAACGGAAGCGTTCTGGTTCGCTACGGCGACACCGTTCTGCTCTGCTGCGCTACCGCTTCTGCCAAGCCCAGAGACGGCATTGATTTTTTGCCCCTCTCGGTAGACTACGAGGAAAGAATGTACGCTGCGGGCAAGATCCCCGGCGGCTATTTGAAGAGAGAGGGTAAGCCCTCCGAGAAGGCAGTCCTGACCTCCCGTGTCATCGACCGTCCCATCCGTCCCCTCTTCCCCAAGGATCTCCGCAATGACGTGGCACTCACCCTGACCGTTATGTCGGTCGACCCCGATTGCTCGCCCGAGATCACCGCTATGATCGGTGCTTCCACTGCTTTGGCAATCTCCGATATCCCGTGGAACGGTCCCATCGGCGGCGTGTTCATGGGCTTGGTAGACGGCAAGCTGGTCGTCAACCCCACCGAGGCAGAGCAGAAGAAGAGCGATCTTCAGCTGACCGTTGCCGCATCCATGGAAAAGGTCGTTATGATCGAGGCAGGCGCCAACGAGGTAGACGACGATACCATGTACGAAGCAATCATGAAGGGTCATGAGGAGATCAAGGAGCTGCTTGGCTTCATCAACGCCATCATCGACGAGATCGGCAAGCCCAAATTTGCTTACCCCTCCTGCGAGCTGGATCATGATATGTTCGATAAGGTCTTCGCCTTCTGCGAGAAGGATATGATGGAAGCGCTGGATACCGATGATAAAAACGTCCGTGACGAGAAGGTGGTTCCGATCACCGATGCCATCATTGAAAAGTTCGGCGAGGAATATCCCGAGATCGGCTCCATGATGGACGAGCTGATCTATAAGATCCAAAAGAAGATCGTCCGCCGTTGGCTGTTGGTGGACAAGAAGCGTGTAGACGGAAGAAGAATGGATCAGATCCGTCCTCTCGGCAGTGAGGTCGGCGTTCTGCCCCGCACCCACGGCTCGGGACTCTTTACCAGAGGTCAGACACAGGTTCTCACCGTTGCCACCCTCGGCATGCTGTCCGAAGCACAGATGCTGGACGGTATCGACAGCGAGACCGAAAAGAGATATATGCACCACTACAACATGCCCGGCTTCTCCACAGGTGAAGCCAAGGCAACCAGAAGCCCCGGACGCCGCGAGATCGGCCACGGTGCGCTGGCAGAGCGTTCGCTCATCCCCGTGCTTCCCTCTCCCGAGGAATTCCCCTACGCCATCCGCTTGGTCTCTGATGTGGTATCCTCCAACGGTTCCACCTCTCAGGGCTCGGTCTGCGGCTCCACGCTGGCACTGATGGATGCCGGTGTGCCGATCAAGGCACCCGTTGCGGGTATCTCCTGCGGTCTGATCACCGCCGAGGACGGAAGCTGGGACACCATGCTTGACATCCAGGGCTTGGAGGACTTCTACGGTGACATGGACTTCAAGGTAGCCGGAACCCATAAGGGTATCACCTCCATTCAGATGGACCTGAAGATCGACGGTCTGACCCCCGAGATCATCAAGGCAGCCCTGACACAGACCCATGTGGGAAGAGATTATATCATTGACGAAGTCATTCTGAAGGCAATTGCCGAGCCTCGTGCCGAGGTCTCCAAGTATGCGCCTAAGATGACCTCCTTCAAGATCGACCCCGACAAGATCCGTGAGGTCATCGGTAAGGGCGGCTCCGTGATTCAGAAAATCGTTGCCGAGTCCGGCGCCAAGGTCGATATCGAAGATGACGGAACCATCTGTATTGCCGCCGTCAACGGCGAGCAGGCATCCGCCGCCAAGGCAATGATCGATGCCATCGTATTCGAACCCGAGGTCGGTGCCATTTATACAGGAACCGTTACCGGCATTAAGGAGTTCGGTTGCTTCGTAGAATACGCTCCCGGTAAGGAGGGCATGGTCCACATCTCCAAGATCGCCCCCCGCCGCATCGAAAAGGTCGAGGACGTGCTGAAGCTGGGTGATGTGGTCAAGATCAAGTATATGGGTCTGGATAAGAAGGGCCGCATGGACTTCTCCATCAAGGATGCCGAGTAAATTCCAAACAATACAGCAGGAGGAAGCGCATGCTTCTTCCTGCAAACAATAAAAAAAGGAGGCTCTCCCGATGAAATTTTTATCCGATTATTTTAACAGCGGAACTGTCAAACAGCAAAACAAAAAGCGCTTCGGCGCCCTGCTCATCTGTATCACCGCCGCTCTGTTGGCTGTGGCGCTCATCGCTTTGATGATCGCATCCATTGCCACGGCGATCAAGGGGAAAGCACCCCGAGAGGAGGATGGCGAGGAAACAGGCGGCTCCGGCATCCCCTCAGGCTACACCACTACGACCTTCGATCAGTCACAGCTTTCTTCGGGAACTCTGCTTTTGATCGATGAGACCCATACTTATACCGGTACGCCTACCGTAGTTTTGATGAACTCCGCACGTCCCTCCGACGATGCAGGAGAATATCTCTACTGGTTGTACGACACGGTGAATTTTGCGCTGACACAGGATGCGCTGGATGCCTTCAATCTGATGGTCAAGGACTTCCATGCGGAAAGCGGCGATAACAATTTGTATGTCAAGGATGCCTACAATCAAAGTGCCGCCACACAGGTAACAGCACTGCACCAGACCGGCACGGCACTGACCCTGCTGTATTACACCTATGAAGGCTCTACCGACGGAAATCCCACCGATAAAAAGACGATTCATAATGTAGATACCTACAAATGGCTCTATGACCATGCCCATGAGTACGGCTTCGTTCAGGCATCGGCTGTCGAAGGCGAGGAAAATATCTTCCGCTATGTAGGCGTGGCACATGCGACCTATATGAAGAACAACAATAAGACCTTGGCAGAGTATTTGGATATCCTGCAAACGAGAACGGCGGGACGCCCCCTGTCTGTTCAGATCAGCACCAAGAATGCGGAAGGACAGGCTGTCTCGGTCGCCTATAACATCTACCATCTGACCGCCGAAGAAACGCCGATCGTTCCCTCCAAGTTCAGCTATACCGTCAGCGGCGATAACATGGGCGGCTATATCGTCACGGTAGACCGTTCCAGCGCAACAGCAAACTAACTCCCATCCGACAAAAAAGCACGGAAAATTTCCGTGCTTTTCTTTTTATCCCAACAGCATATCGGTTGCCATCATCAAGCAAAAGCCCACCAATAGCGCATAGGTGGCACCTCGCTGATGCCCGTGAGCATGCGTTTCGGGGATCATTTCGTCACTGATGACGTATAACATCGTGCCGCCCGCAAAGGCAAGCGCAAAGGGCAGGATGGCAGAAGCAAGGCTGACGGCAAAATAACCGAGCAGCGTTCCCGCTACCTCCACAAGACCCGTCAGCAGCGCCAGCAAAAAGGTTCTGCGGGGCGGTACACCCGCCGCCAGCATCGGACCGATAATAACCATTCCCTCAGGAATGTTCTGCATGGCAATTCCGCCCGCAATAATCAACGCTTGCGTCGTATCTCCCGCACCGAAGCCTACCCCCGCCGCAATTCCCTCGGGCAGATTGTGAATGGCGATCGCCGTAACAAACAACAGCACCTTGCTCAGCTTCGCATTGTTGTGCGCTTCACCCTCAACACCCGCCAGCTTATGTAAGTGAGGCACCAGCTTGTCGATCAGGTTCAGACAGATCGCCCCCGCAAAGATCCCCACAATGGCAATGGGTAAGCCAAAGGAAGCGCCGTATTCCACCGCAGGCAGGATCAATCCAAGTACTGCCGCCGCAAGCATCACGCCCGCCGCAAAGGATAGCACAATATCCGAAAATCGGTGAGAGGTCTTTTTAAATAAAAATCCCAGCACCGCGCCAATAACCGTCGCTCCTCCTACCCCAAGAGCGGTCAAAAGTACAAGCTTCATCGTCTGTATTCCTTTCTTTTTGATTGTAGGGCATTGCCCTACGACCCACCAAAGAAACTTTTTGAAAAAAGTTTCTTTGGAATCTTCAAAAACTTTTAAAGATTTTGGTTGGAAAAAATATTCTTGTTCAACATTTTCTTTTGCTTACTTTTCTTTTCTAAAAGAAAAGTAAGTTAAAAACATCTTCCGTCCTTACAATCCTCCGCATTTCCCCGTCGGTAACAAAGCTCATTAGGGCATTGCTGCCGTTCAAAGAGATCGGCAATATTCTGCACGGTCGTTTCGGCGATATTGGACAGTGCCTCTTCAGTCAGAAAAGCTTGATGAGAGGTAACGATCACATTGGGCATGGAGATCAGCCGTGCCAAAACATCATCCTCCACGATATGTCCCGAAAAGTCCTCAAAGAAAAACTCCGATTCTTCCTCATACACATCCAAACAAGCGGCACCCACCTGACGGGATTTGATCCCCGCCAAAAGTGCTTCGGCATCCACCAGCGCACCGCGGGAGGTATTCAACAGCACCACTCCCTTTTTGCACTGTGCCAAGGAAGCCTCATCAATGATATGATAGGTCTCCTCGGTCAGCGGACAATGCAGAGACACAATGTCACTGTTGGCAAACAGCTCCTCCAAGGAAACATAACGGATCGTATCCCCGTTCTCCAAGCCCTCAGCAGGAAACTTATCATACGCCAGCACCTTCATACCAAAACCGCGGCAAATATCAATAAAGACCCGTCCGATCCGTCCCGTACCGATCACCCCAACCGTCTTACCGTGCAGGTCAAAGCCCGTCATTCCCGACAGACTGAAATTGAAATCCTTGGTGCGGATATACGCCTTATGGATCCGACGGATCGAGGTCAACAGCATTGCCATGGCATGCTCCGCCACTGCATAGGGAGAGTACGCAGGAACACGAAGCACATGGATGCGACCAAAGGCGTGCTTCATATCCACATTGTTAAAGCCGGCGCACCGAAGCGCCACCACCTTCACATTCATCTCGCACAGGCGGTCGATCACCTCTGCGTTTACCGTATCATTCACGAAAACGCAAACGCCGTCATATCCCCTAGCCAAGCCGACCGTATCCTCATTCAGCTTGGTCTCAAAATATTTAAACGTGATCCCCTTTTCCGCTCCGTATCGGTCAAAGGAGGGCTTGTCATAGGGTTTTGTATCAAAAAAAGCAAATTTCATTGTCTGTACTCCATTTTTTTATTAGTATATCATATTTTCCATCCATTTGCAAGCAAAATTCGCAAAAATCTCTCAATCATATAAACACCAAAAGCGCTTCAGTGCCGCCTCATATTTTTTCGGCTCCCGATAATAGCTCTGTCCGTGCCCCGCATCAGGCACCACCAAAAGCTCCTTGGGAGAAGCGCATGCCTTGTAATTTTCATAGGTCATCTCAATGGGAACAAAGGTGTCCTCACTTCCGTGAATAAACAAAACGGGAACCGTTGCCTGCCGCAGCGCACCTTGCGTCGTCACCGTTCCCATATCGGCATGAAGGGTCTTTTTGCAGAGCCGACGGATCATCGGACGGTGCCAATCGTACGACAGCCGCAAATTGTTTTGCACCACATGCCGCCAGATCGCCTCGGCGGAGGTAAAACCGCAATCGGCAATGATCCCCCTGACACGCCTCGGCAGAGGCAACCCCGCCGCCATCAGCACCGTAGATGCCCCCATGGAAATGCCCGCCGCATAGAGGGGCAATTCTCCCGTCACCGTCCGTTCAGCCCAACGAAGCCAAGCCAAGCAATCAAAACGCTCCAGATATCCGAAGGTCATATACTCCCCTCCGCTGTTGTTCTGTCCCCGTTGCTCGGCAAATAAAATACTGCACCCCTCTTTGTGCCAAAACTCTGCGATCTTCCCGAAGTCCCGATCCCACGCCGACCGCCAGCCATGCATGGCAACGATCACCCGCTTCGGGGCATCACAGGGATACCAATGCCCCACCAAACGAACCCCATCCCGTCCCGTGATCGCCACCGCCTCACATCCTGCACCCGACAGCTTTTTGGCATAGTGGGATAAGATCTCTTCCTTTTTTTCGTCCATTGCCGTCCGTTTGCCCGACAGGCGGAGCCGTTTTCCCAAGGGAGAAAGGTCCCGATGGAGCGCCATTTGAACCAGTCCCTTGGAAATTCCGTAGGAAAGGGCGCTCCCTAAGCCGAGCGTGACGGTCAGTCCCGTGCCGAGCAACAGACCTCTTTTTTGCATGGTGTATATCCTCTTTTCTTTCGGAATTTTTTCCTTTTTCGTCCGTTACCTTGCTGTCCTTGAACAATTCGCTTTGCTCCTGAGAGAGCTTTGTACCCTTGCTATTGGAAAGAGAAATTTTCCTATTTCCTATTGACTTTTCGGAATTTTGTGATATACTATAAGTAGCAGATCGCTGATTTAATGGGGTATTTGTAGAACCCCTAACTTCGGAGGTCTGTATTTTTTTGTCAAATCCGTATCTTATTCGATATTATTACCCGCCGACAAGGAAATTTATGCTGTCTTTTTCTTTTTGTGTGGACAGAAAATGAAAAAGCCCCTGCCATGTGGTAGGGGCTGTGTAGACACATCAGTTTTTCAAGGAATGGATGGGAGCGGGGATCCGTCCGCCTCTTGCGATGAAATCGGCACAGGAATACTCGCTGAGCTTCATAATGGGCGCATAGCCAAGAAGTCCGCCAAACTCCACCGAATCGCCCACGCTCTTTCCGTAAGCGGGGATCAGCCGAACCGCCGTGGTCTTGGTGTTGGCAACCCCGATAGAGATCTCGTCGGCAATGATACCGCTGATGGTCTCGGCAGTGGTGTCACCGGGAACGGCGATCATATCCAGCCCCACCGAGCAAACGGCAGTCATGGCTTCCAGCTTTTCTAAGGACAAAGCACCGCAGGTAACGGCATCGATCATACCCGCATCCTCCGATACGGGGATAAAGGCACCCGACAGTCCGCCCACATGGGAGGACGCCATCACACCGCCCTTCTTGACGGCATCATTCAGCAGAGCCAACGCCGCCGTAGTGCCGTGTCCGCCGCACTTCTCCAAGCCCATACCCTCCAGAATATGGGCAACCGAATCGCCCACAGCAGGCGTGGGTGCCAAGGAGAGATCGACGATCCCAAAGGGAACGCCCAATCGCTCGGATGCTTTGGCGGCAACCAGCTGACCCATACGGGTGATCTTAAAGGCAGTCTTTTTGATGGTCTCCGCCAATGCGGAGAAATCGCAATTCCCTGCTCTCCGAATGGCGGAGCTGACCACACCGGGCCCCGATACGCCCACATTGATGACCGTTTCCGCCTCACCCACACCGTGGAAGGCACCTGCCATAAAGGGGTTGTCCTCAGGCACATTGGCAAAGACCACCAGCTTGGCACAGCCGATGGATTCCTTGTCCTTGGTCAGATATGCCGTCTTTTTGATGATCTGCCCCATCAGAGCCACCGCATCCATGTTAATACCCGCCTTGGTGGACGCCACATTGACCGAGGAGCAGACCCGCTCTGTCTCGGCAAGAGCGACGGGAATCGAGTCGATCAGATTCCGTGCGTTGTCGGTAAAGCCCTTTTGCACCAGTGCCCCATAGCCGCCCAAAAAGTTGATCCCCAGTGTATGCGCCGCCCGATCCAAGGTATGGGCAATGCGAATATAATCCTCAGGACTGTATTTTCCGCCGACCAAGGAGATCGGCGTGACCGAGACCCGCTTGTTGATGATCGGAATTCCCAGCTCCTTTTCGATCTCACAGCCCACAGGCACCAGCCGCTCTGCGGTGGTCGTGATCTTATCGTAGATGCGGTCGCAAACGGTCTGAATGTCGTCTCCGGCGCAATCATACAGGGAGATCCCCATGGTAATGGTACGGATATCCAGGTTCTCTTCCTTTATCATGTTGATGGTTTCCAGAATATCGTGAATGTTGATCATGCTCATGGCGCACCTCAGATCTTATGCATGGAATTGAAAATATCCTCATGCATCGCACGGATATCCAGATTATTCGCCTCGCCAAGCCGCCGCATGTCATCCACAAAATCGGTAAAATGCACGTTCAGTGCGGAAACATCGATCACCATAATCATGGCAAAATATTCCTTCAACACGCTTTGGGAAATCTCGATGATATTGGCACCCGCCTCGGCACACTTGGTGCTAACCGTTGCAATGATGCCTCGGCTGTCATGTCCCACAACGGTAATTACTGCTTTCATACGCTACCTCTTTTCACATACTTATTTATATTTATTATTATAGCAGAATCAAAGCAAAATTGCAATATCTTTGACGAATTATTTTCCGCTCTCGACAAAATTACTCCTCCTGCTTCGACAGAAACCGAAGTCTTCCTCCCGCATTCGGGACACCTCCTTGAACGAACCGAAAATTTTTGTTTTTTTTCTTGGATATTTTTTTCTTTACCATTGACTAAAAAAGGGAAAAATGGTACAATATATCTATAAAATCGGCTTGTCCGATGGGGTTATTTTTGTCTGCAAAGGGGTATTATTTCATGAAACATGCTGTCAGATTTCTGACCTTTTTTATATCGGTCTTATTGCTTGCTTCTCTGCTATTCTGCGCAGTGGGAGCCTCGGAAGCCACCTATTTGGATCAAAGGCGCAATGCGCTTTATGAGCTATATACCCAATATGCGCAAAAGCTCCCAAATCACAGCTCGGAAATCTATCCCTCCAATGCGGTTTGGTTCTATGTGGATGAACTGGCAAAATTACCTGCCAACACCTCCGACGAGCAAGTAGAGGTAATCTATCAACAGGGTGTTTCCGCCGGTATTTTAACTTGGATCTATTACCGACAGCCGGAGGAGATTCGCACCAACGAAGAAATCAGCACGGTCTACCGTAACCAATGGAAAAAGATCGACCCCAATCTCTCCGAGTGGGAGAGCGACGGATACACTACGGCAGACAAAACCGATCCCGATCTGTCCTTCTTTTCGGTCAGCAGCGGCACACCTGCGGTGGAAAGCTGCTACACCGCTCTGCTGAAGGCGATCTACACGCTGAAGCTGAATCAATTGCAGTTGAGCACCGACCTCCCCGATTCCGAGATCCCAACCATTGTTTTTGAGGCTCTCTCCCAATTGGAAGGCAAGAAATACGCCACAGATTTCCTCCCCTACCACGATGTTGTCAACGTAATATACAATACGGAAGATGGCTACACCAAGCTGTATGCCGATACCAAAACCAAGGTGACCGATCAGCGCAATCGGGAGCAAGTAGCGGAAGAGCTCCGTCAGGTCTATCTGACGCTGTACGAGGTCGCCTCCCCCGATTCCTTTGCACTTGCAGATGTGGCGATAGACGAAGGCGGTGCCAAAACCGCAATAGGACTCTTTTTGGATTCGGTCATGGGAACACAGGAAATGCCCGCCATGACCTCGGTCAGCGATATGAACAGAGCCTTGGGAAGTGCCGTACAGGCATTGCTGAATGAGCTTATCGAAAGTGCCGAAGAAGCCGATACCTACGAGCGTGCCTACCTTTCCTCCCTCCGAACCAAGGTGGGCGATGAAACCGACCACGGAAGCTTTCCTGCGCAAGTGACCCCCCTGTTTGCCAATTATGATGCGCTTTTAGCACGGGCAAAGGCTAAGGACGAGCTGACCGCCTATGAGCAGAGCCTGTCCTTGGATGGCTATTCGGGAGCCGAAGGAAGTGCAAGAAATGCACTGGTCACCCTATATGCCGATCCCACAGCCACCGACAAATTGCTGGATGTCTGTTCCTTCGAAGAGCTTCAGAATACGTTAAAGCAGGCAAAGGATCGCCTGCATTGGTTTGACCGATCGGTCAAAGCCCTCAATACCGTAGAAGACTACGTCAGCGGTGAAGATCTCTCCGCCCTGTCAGCCGAGCTTACGCTTCAATATCAAAACGGAGATGCCCTGTTGGCAAAGGGACAAGCCACCCTTGACCAAGTGACAAACGGCACGGCAACCGATCCCGCAACAGGAGAACCTGCGAACACCGATTTCGGTAAAACCATCGCAAAAGCAGAGGCAACGGCATATCGGAACGACCATCCTATTTTCCAAAATGATGCCTCTGTCAAGCCCAACACCGAACAATCGTCGCTGGAATCGGCACTGACCGATGCGGACAAGCTGTCGTCGGCAGCCCAGAAGGTACTGGCGGAAGAGCTTTCCGCTTTGGTGGATGCCTATAAGGCACACATGGCGGAGAAGATCACTGCGGCAATCCCCAACGATGCAAGCGAGGAAGCCTTCAACCGCATTGCCACCGATGCCGAAGCCAACCTAACCGAACGGGCAGAGGCACTGTCTCTAGATCAAGCCTCTCAAACACCCTATACCGATCTGATCGACGCCGCCAAGCGGCTGACCGATAAGGCGACGGCAGTAGAATCCCTGCTGAAGGACTACCATGAAAAGCTGACCGACGGTAGCCCTTCCTCCCACAAATCCGATATGAACGCCGTCGCCGCCGACGGCACGGCGCAAATTTTAGCGACCGAAAGCCAAAACGAAACTGCCCTTGCGGAGGCAGCCATGATCCGTCTGAATCGGCTGGATGCCTTGGAGGACATTGAACAGGCGGCAGAGGGAGTCAACGCCGATGGTGTTGCCGCCCTCCTTGACGAGGCAGAAAAGACCTTGAAAAACGGCGAGGGAACACCGCCCTCCACCGACGTAGAGATCGCCGAGTATGCACAAAACACCATCTTTCGCATCGAAAACTGTGTTACCGCCGAAATGCTGAATGGACAGATCGACGACCTGCTCGACCGCATCCACGCCATGGACGAAGAATTGTCCGATCAGACAAACGAAAAACAGCCCTATCTGGATCGTGCCAACGCCCTGAGGGACTATGCCGAGGATATCCGAAACGCCAAAGCCAAGGCAACCGAGCAAGCCACTGTTACCCAAGCCAAGGAGAGCTTTGCCGAAGAACTGGCACAGCTTTCGCATACACTGGATCAGATCGAAGCCGCCTATGAGGAATACAGCAATGCCCTCAAGGAGCTAAGCGGTCTGCCCAATCTCTCCGCCGAACAGCAGGACGGTTTGGAAAGCCAAGTCCATACGCAGTATGATACCTTCTTAGAGGAGGTCGCCGAGACCCATACCAAGGAACAGGTCAACACGGCTCTCTCCGATTTGAAGGAGGATATAAGCAACCTTCTGACCGAGGCAGGTGCCAAGGATCTGGCGCAGGCGCAAGAAAAAGCCAAGCAAGAGATCGGCGCACAAGCCGAAAAGCTGACCGATACGATAAACGGCTACGGCTATATCAGCGATGCCGATAAAGAAGCCCTCCTGTCAGAGCTGGAGCAAATTCAATCCGAGACCGAGGCCGCCCTTGATGCCGCCACCGATACCGATGGCGTGGCAAATGCCAAAAAGAAGGGCGAGGAGGCACTAACGGCACTTGCCGAGCGGGCAAATGCGGAGGAAAGCGACGACTGCCTGTCCTTTGTCAAGGAGACGTTGCAGGATTCCTACACGGAAAACGACTATTCGGCGGATCGCCGTCTGGAGATTCGGGATATCATCGACGAGTGTAAGGAAGAGCTGGAGCGTACCAAGCAGGTGTCTGAGTATGAGACCCTTTTAGCGGATGCTCTTCGGAAGATCGACGCCGTTCCCAATCTACTGGAGGAAGCATTGACCGACGGAGAGGCAAGGCTGACTGCCGCCTATGAGGCACTCTTGTTGCGCAAAAACCTCTATTCGGCAGAAAAGCTTCAGGAACTGCATGAGCGGTATCAAACGACCCTTGCGGCACTCCGTGCCTTTTCCCAAGTCAGCGATGCCCCCGCCCTCATCGAAACAGCGGATACGGGCATTGCGGCGATGAGAGCCATTCCCATCAGCCGTGTTTACACCGAGGACGGATTGTTTGCCGAC
The DNA here is from genome assembly GCA_015063535.1 of Oscillospiraceae bacterium. GTDB lineage: Bacteria > Bacillota > Clostridia > Oscillospirales > CAG-272 > HGM12713. Next base: position 106,925 of record SVTY01000003.1, on the reverse strand, counting down.
TCCGACACTCCCTTCCTGCCCGACGGATATGCCCCAGGCGAGATGGGATACAGCGGACAGGTGCGAGCCGAGAACGGACTTCCCTCCGATCTGACCCTCTCCATCACCTGTACCACCGACTCCGAGATCGCCAAGACCCTGAAGGCGGCGGCAAAGGCAAAAAAGATCTATCTGCCCGACGGCTCCGTAGCGTCTGCCGAGGTACTGAAGCTGTTGAAGAACTGCTATGTCAGTGCCGCCATGAACATTCGTCCCAGCCAAGAGCTGCTCTCGAATACGGGAGCCTATGAGGTCTCTCTGCTTCTTCCCAAGACCGTTGATCTCTCCCACGTCATCGGCGTGGTCTTTGTACGTGCGGACGGCTCTGCCGAATTTTACGAGATCACGGCGGAGGATTGGTTGATCCGCTTTGATGCCACCCATTTTTCCGATTATTATCTCGTCAGCGAAAGCACGGTCAATTTGGTGCCGTGGATCGTCCTACTGTGCGTCATCATTTTCTGCGAGGCACTGGCGCTTGTGCTGATGTCCGTGCGAAAAGCACGCAAGCAAACGGAATTGCCCCTGCTGAATCTAATGCTTCCCTTCACCGCACTGACCCTGTATCGCCCCACAGGCGGCATTGCGATCCTTTGGCTGTTGGGTACCATCGCCCTACTGTTGGGAGTTTGGATCGCCCTCCTTGTCGTTGCGGAGGTGCGTGCAAAGAGAGAGACCGAGCCACAAATTGAACCCGAGCCGATCCCCGAGCCCGAAACGGAGCCTCAACCTGAACCGAAGCCGGAGACGGAACCCCTTCCCGAGGTCACGGTAGCGGAAGCCGAGGTACTCATGAGCGATTTGGAAGCCAACGAGGAGCTGCGTGAGGATACCGACGGCTTTGTGGATACCGAAACCTACACGGGAACCAAAAAGGCGGAGATCAATATTGATACCATTTCGCAGACCTTCCCAAGCGGTGCGGTAATCACGCTGAACTCCCTCAAGGAGAAAAAGCTGATTCCCCAAAGTGCGGGACACGTCAAGATCTTGGCAAGAGGCACGCTGAACAAGCCCCTGACAGTCATTGCGCAGGATTTCAGCACTGCCGCTCTGAAAATGATCCTGTTGACAGGCGGAAGTGCCATCGTCACCGAACCGTCCCCCCAGCGTGGCGGAAAAAAACTGCCGAACGGGAAATAAGCTTACGCATCGCATAAACCAAACAGACAATTGCATCTCGCCCCTACGGCTTGGAGGTTCTTCCCTCTTTTCCGTAGGGGCGAACTTTGTCGCCCGTTTTCATCCATTCAAAACTCAATCTTTATTATCCGCCCATGTTTTCTTTTGCTTCCTTTTCTTTTGAAAAAGAAGATTTCTCTCTCCCAACAATTGACAACCGACACCTCCATATGATATAATGAAGCCATAGACGAAAAAAGGAGATAGCAATGGAAAGTTGTATCGTTCACATGTGGGAAACGGTATTCGCCCGCTTTTTCTGCCCCGAAACCGAACTGCTGTATGAATTTATCACCGAGAAAGGCGGCAATGCTTGGACGCACCTGCCCCCGCCCGAAACCATCCGCCAACAGATCCCCAATCCCTGCGGATGGGGAACGGGCATGGAGGATTCGGTGCTCAACGGCGGAACAGCACTGGATGCGCTGGTTACCTATTACAACCGCACGCAAGACCGTCGGGTCAAGCCCACGGCAGATGCGTTGTTTCGGGGACTTCTGCGGTGTGCCGACGGCGAAAGTGGCTTCGTCGCAAGAAGTGTGTCCCCCGCAGACAGCAAGGCACATTACATAGAAAGCTCTCGGGATCAGTATACCCACTGGGTCTGTGCCGCCGTTCGCCTGTATGATTCACCCCTGTGCGACCCCACGCAGAAGGAGGCGATCCGTCGGGTTCTGACAGCAATCGCCCGCCGCTGTGAGCAGCAGGTCACGCCCGAGCATGACTACCACCTGCTTCGGGAGGACGGCACCCGAGGCAAGGTCAACCGCCTGTGGGGCGAGCTTGCTCTCCATGAATGGTTGCGTCTGCCCTTGTTCTATCTTGCCGCATTTCACGTAACAGAGGATCCTCACTGGCAAGCCCTGTACCAACACGATCGAAACGAAGCATTGGCACGCTCTCGCTTTACCGAGCTACCGAAGTATCGGATGTACTGCTTCCTGCAAATGCAGTATTCCCTGCGAACGCTCTATGATCTCGACCCCGACCCCACCATCCGCCCCCTGCTTTGCGAGCTGATGACACGCTTGGCAGAGCACGGAGAACAGACGGCGATCGCCAATAGCCGAGAGTACCGCAAGCCCTGCTATCGCAAGGCACTTGCCGACCGCTTCCGCCCTTGGAATGAGGTAGAACCGCTCCGCCAAGGACTGTTTGAGGGCTACCTTTATGACAATCCCGCCCAAAGCGAACGGCGAACCGACTTTCCTACCTTTTACCCCGTGAGAGATATCGGAGAAGGTGCCATCATCGCCGCTCTCTGCCCGAACCGTTCCTGCTCCGCCGATCTGACCGAGGCGGTCTTGGGTATGGCACAGACACTGGCAGAGATGGACTTTCCCACCGTTTATGCTCCCCTCTATCTGGCATGTGCCGCCCTGTTCGGATGTAGCGATGTTTGATTGGATTTTCAAAATTCCCCTTGACATGTGAATGCTTTTATGGTATACTTTAAAAAACGGAAAGGATATCCGACTATGAGTTCATGGTGCAAGCACAGATTTCATCAAAAAAAATGGTACAGAGAGGTGGCGTTTGTCTTGTTGGCTACGATAATGCTTTCGGCGGTGGGTGCAGTTGGTAGTTCGGCGGTACAAACCGAACCGGCGACCCTCCTGATTTTGGGGGATTCGATTGCCACAGGACACAGCCTGGAGGATTACAACAGTCAAGGAAATCCGAAATCCCGGTATTCCTGGGCGACCTTACTGGCAGAAAGCTATGCTGCCAAGCAGATCAATCTTGCCGTGGACGGCGATACGACAGCCAATCTATTGGAGGTGGTGCAAGCCCCTGCGAAACGCAATACAATCGCACAGGCGGATGTGATCTGCATTTCGATCGGAGGCAATAATTTCCTGCAACTGATGGGACAGCTGTTTGCCGCAGGCACGATCTTTACGCCCGATGCGGTGGACAGCGCCTATGCAGAGGTGCAGGCAGCGGCACAGCAAGATCTGGATGACATTTTTGCGAAGCTACACAGCATCAATCCCGAGGCAAAGATATTGGTTCAAACGCTGTTCGCTCCTTATCGTTACTTTACCGTAGAGATTGAGCCGGGCAAAACCATTGCCGAGTGGATGGGGGTCTATGTTGACCGCTACAATGCGATGCTCAAGGAACGGGCAGAAGCCGTCGGTGTGACGGTCGTGGATGTGGGAGAAACCTTCAAGACCAGAGGGCAGGAGAGCTGGTTGTATGCTTCGATGAGCGATGGAACCCTCAACGAAGCGATCATAGCACTTGCACAAGCCAATCCTCATCCCACAAAGGAGGGACATCGGGCGATCTTTGAGACCTATTGCGAGACGGCAGATGCACTGTTGACGCAGGCTCTTGCCTCAAAGCCCGTTTCTTCCCAGACCGAAGAACCCATAGAAACGGAAGAACCAACGGTGACGGAAGAGGTTTCCGAATCCGAGGCGGAGACCGACGAGCCGCCGACCGACACGAACAGACCCCGAGGCAAGGTCATAGCTATTGCCGCCGGGATCGGAGTGCTTCTCGCCGCTACGGTGGGTGCTTGCGCTGTTGTGCTGATCAAAAAGAACAAAAAGAAATAAAAGCGTCTGAACGGACAACAACATGCCGCCCTGTTCGGTTGTACAAAGGCTTGAATACGATCTGCGACCTCCCCAAAAGGGAGGTCGTTTCCTTTGTATGACAATCTCTGCTGTGGGTAACACTAATAAAAAAAGAAAAAGGAGTCCTCTATGAAGCAACACAGCCACGAGCTTTGGACGATCCTTCCCTGCGCCGCCCTGCTTGTTGCCTTCGGTGCAGGCATTCTGCTCCGTCCTCACGCCGACTTTTCCGAGACAGAAAACCGCCCCCTCACCGATCATATCTCCTTCGACTTATCCGCCCTGCAAGGCGGCGCCCTTGCCACCGAGCTCAGTGCCTTTTATACCGATCAGTTTCCCCTTCGGCTTTGGTTTACCGCCGCCAAGGCAAGGACGGAACGCCTCTCCCTCAAACAGGAAAACAACGGCATCCTGTTTGGAAAGGACGGAACGCTGTTCCCCCGTACCGAGGTCACCGACCTATCGACCGCTCAGCGAAATTTGGAGGCGTTTGCTGTCTTCCGAACCCACACAGAAGCCCAAGGGATCCCCGTTTCCCTGCTGGTAGTGCCAAGAAGTGCCGATGTCATGACCGATCGGCTCCCCACTCTGTATCAACCCGCGTATGATTCCACCCTCCTTACACACATCCTTGCCACCGAGCCCACCGCCCTTCTTCCCTTAGAGACGTTACGGCAAATCGAAGCCCCCTATTACAGAACCGACCACCACTGGACAACAGAGGGGGCATATGTCGCCTATGCGGAGCTGCTGCAAGACTGGCAGCTCTCGCCCTATCCCCCCGAATTTTTCCAAAGGGAAACGGCGGATACCTCCTTTTACGGCTCCTCCTATGCTACCTCCGGTGGGGTCACCCAAACCGCCGATACGGTCACCCTGTACCGCTATGAGGGAGACGACCGCTTCACCGTCACCGATCGACAAACAGGGACAGTCCGACAGGGCTTTTATGACCGAACCGCCCCCGAGCGGGAAAAGGGCTATGAGATATTTTTAGGCGGAAATTTCGGACAGCTTCACATCGCAGAACCCAACAACAGCAAGCACCGACTTCTTCTCGTCAAGGATAGCTTTGCCAACGCCATGATCCCCTTTCTCGCACTCCACTTTGATCTGACCGTCGTCGATCTGCGCTATGACCGCTCCTCCCTCTCCGCCCTTTTGGAAAAGGAAGCCTTCGATCGGGTCTTGGTGCTCCAAGGAGCGGATACCTTGGCAACCGACCCCTCCCTTTGCCGACTTTTGTATTAACCAAGGAAAAAATTGACCGAATCGCTTGCATCTGCCTGCCGATTGTGCTATAATGGATACACAGAATACACAATCGATCGGGAGGTTTTTATGAATTTCAAGGAACATCTGCAAACGCATATCGTACGTCTGGACGGCGGAATGGGAACTCTGCTCCAAAAGGCAGGACTTCTGCCCGGAGAGTGTCCCGAGCGATGGAATCTGACCCACCCCGAGCAGGTCATCGCCATCCATACCGATTATTTCAATGCGGGAAGCCACGTGGTCTCCACCAACACCTTCGGTGCCAACCGCCTGAAATTCTCCTCCGAGGAGCTGGATCGGATCATCCGTGCGGCGGTTGAGAACGCACGAACCGCCGCATGTCGCAGTACCTCCGAGCATGAAAAATTCGTGGCGCTGGATATCGGCCCCACAGGAAAGCTTTTGAAGCCGCTGGGAACCTTGGACTTCGAGGACGCCGTCTCGGTCTTTGCCGAAACCGTCCGCCTCGGCGTGCGGTACGGCGTTGATCTGATCCTCATCGAGACTATGAGCGACTGCTATGAAACCAAAGCGGCACTGCTTGCCGCCAAAGAAAACAGTAGTCTTCCCGTGATTGTGACCAACGCCTACGGTGCAGACGGCAAGCTGATGACAGGTGCCTCTCCCGCCGCCATGGTCGCCCTTTTGGAGGGTATGGGAGCAGACGCTGTCGGTGCCAACTGCTCCTTGGGGCCCAAGCAACTGCGAAGTGTAGCGGAGGAGCTGTTGTCCTGTGCTTCGGTTCCCGTGGTAATGAAGCCCAATGCAGGTCTGCCCCGTGTCACGGCGGACAGCACGGTCGTATATGACGTAGATGCCGATGAATTTGCCGAGGAGCTAAAAAATCTGCTCCGTCTGGGCGTGCGGGTCGTGGGAGGCTGTTGCGGAACCACCCCCGCCTATATCCGTGCGCTGACCGAACAGACCCAAGACATCCTGCCCTGTCCCCTCACCGATAAAAACCTCTCCGTCGTATCCTCCTATACCCGTGCGGTATCCTTTGAGGATGCCCCGATCCTGATCGGCGATCGCATCCATCCGACAAATAAAGAGCTCTTTGCGCAAGGACTGACCGAAGAGGATATGGAGGATATCGTATCCGAAGGCATAGAGCAAATGGAGGAAGGGGCTCATATTTTGAAGGTAAACGTTGCTCTGCCCGACAGCAACGAGGCAGAGCTATTGCCCGCAGCCGTGTGCGAGCTTCAGACCCTGCTCTCTCTTCCTTTGCAGATCGACACCGCCGACCCCGCCGCCATGGAAGCTGCCATGCGCCGCTACAACGGCAAGGCAATGATCCACTCGGTCAACGGCACAGAGAAAAGCATGAATGCCGTCTTTCCGCTGATCAAAAAATACGGCGGTCTGGCAGTCGCCCTGACACAGGACGAGAACGGCATCCCCGAAACGGCCGAGGAACGGCTCACCGTCGCCAAACACATTTTGGACGTGGCAAACACCTACGGGATCGCCAAAAAGGACATCCTGTTCGACTCTGCTTCTTTGGCGGTCAGTGCCGCTTCCGACGCCGATTCGGTAACATCGGAGACACTTCGGCGCATCCGCACCGAGCTGAAGGCGCATACTGCCTTGGACATTGCAGGCATCTCATCCGAGCCTTCCTGATTGATACAAGTCTATCAATCGCATCCATAAACATAAAAAACGCAAGAGGTCGACCGAACTCGGTCGACCTCTTGCTATTTGATTCAGCTCCTTCAATCCTCTTTGGGCTGAAGAATGCCTTGAGACCAATCCACAACGGTGCCCACACCGCCCCGTTTGATCTCTCCCACAGGGCTGTCGGCAGTCGCCGCAAGCTTTGCCTTGATGGCAGTCGCATTTGCCTCATGCTCGGTGGAGGTCAGCTCCAAGGTGTAAATACCTGCCTCCTCTCCGCCCAATACCTGACACGCAGTCAGGATCTGCGTATTGAAGGTGTCGGTCTGGGAGCCGTATACACAGTAGATCTTACAGTCGGGATTCTTTTCCCGAATGGTAATCAGCAGCTCGGCATATTCCTCGCCAAACCGTTCGGCAGAGGTTTGGTTCTCCGCATCGGTCGTACCCAGATCCACCACGACCGCATCGGCGGTACGGGGAAATTTATAGGTCACCGTGTCATCCCGACCCTTGCTGGCATAGCCATACCAATCGCCTACGTTATACAAGCCATCACCCGACGTAAAACAGAAGCCATCCCGTGCGGTGATCGCATAATCGGCATCCATTGCCTCGGCAAGCAGATACGGGTAAGTCTCGGTCACATCCGTACCGCCCATAGCAGCATCGCCCACAAATTCAATATACATCCTCTTGTCGGCAGGTGCCGTTTGTGCGAGATCACCGTCAAACATCACGTTCGGGATCTGAAGACGGTTAGAATAGCCGTCGACCTTCACGATCTTGATCACATGCTCACCCGCTTCCACGTTTTCCAGCATCAGATTTCCCGATGCGGTGGCATGGATCAGCTCACCCTTGGCATTTTTCACAGGCTCTCCGTCCAGCCATACACGCACCGAGCCGTTTCCGCTGATACGGAACACGACCTTTCCGCCGTTGCACTCCATGGCAAGCTCAATACCCGAGCCGGGCCAATCCAAATATACATAATCCTCGGACGAAAGCGTTCTTTCGCCCAAAATTTTCAGACCCTTTTGACCGTCAAACAGCTTTCTGACGATCAGCTTGCCGGGACCTTTTTCGGTCTCCTCCGTTACCTCGTCGGTTTCGGTTTCGGGAATTACAGAAGCGATCGGCTGCGAATCCGCAATATCCGTATCGCTGTCCGTTCCCACATCCTCTTTTTTCGAGCATGCCACACATCCCGCAATGAGCAGGATCACCATAAGAATGGCGAGAAGTTTGATTGTTAATTGCTTCATATCATTCCTCCGTATTTCTTTCACTGCCCATCAGACGGTAGGGACAACGGGAGTTGCGTTCTGCAAAGTGCCGTCTGCCGCAAAGCTTGCGGTACGGGTCTGATCCGTTACCGTCACACCGCTGGTAGTCTGATATGAAGCAGTCACATCAAAGCTCAGCGCCTGACCTGTGGGGATCCCCGTGATCACGACGGCAAGGAACTTCAATCCGCCCATCTCAATCGCCTCATAGCTGTACTCGGTCAGCTCCCCGTTGTTACCTACATTGTATGCCAAAAGATAATCATACATTTTGCACGACAGATTTCCAAACAGATACACGTCACCGCTCTCGGTGGTCGCCTTCACATTGATACGGTAATTTTCGGCATTCTTGTTGTTGACCAAGGTGATGAATCGAAGCGTATAGTAAGAAGCGCTTGCATTGCCCTCCGTTACCGTATAGATTTGGCTCTGCTGAACAAAGCCGCCCTGCAAATGCGCCTTTACAAAGACAGCACCCGACTCCTCGTCATGACCGACGACCGTTGCCAGCTGTTCCTCCTTCAGGCAGGAGATCACATCGTTCTGCACAGCGAACGCATTGCCTTCCCATCCGTTTTTGCCGGGAATGTATTCTTGACCGTTCAGAATGATCGTAGCTCCGATCAGCTTATAAGAAACGGTGGTAGGTTGTGTTTCGTCTTCCTGCGATTCGATTCTGAGCCAGCCTGCCTCACCGCCCAGATCGCTGATCATGTTCCAGCCCTGCTTCATAGTGGTGTAACAGTTCGTCAGGTTCATCGTGATTCCCGAACGCAATGCTCTACCGAGGATCAAACCGGTTTCATTGTCCGTCGTCTCGGTCGAGGCGATAATATAATTGCCTTCCTCATCCTTCACCTTGCTGTCCGTCTCATCGATCTCGTATGTATAGGCAGTACTCTGAGAGGTCAAAGACGACAGAGCCACCGCCACACGGTCGATATTCAGCGTAGCCCCGTTAAAACCGATCCAGCCGATCACGCCGCCTGTGGAATTGTTGGAGCCCTTGATGGTTCCGCCCACCACGCAATCGGAAATGTTCAGCACCGAGGTTGCGTGTGCGTCGGGGATATTTGCCGAATTTCCGCCTCTCTGTCCGTAGCTTCCGATCAAACCGCCGATTCCTTGATTGGTATAGGTGATCGCCGAATGCAAATCAAGCTCGGTTTCGCAATTCTCGATGGTAATGGTTCCTGTATAGCGGTCATATACATACTGCTTGGCAGTATCACCGTTTCCGTCATGATCGACCGTCGTTCCGCCCGCATATTCGCTGATATATCCGATCAGACCGCCGACCGAACCGCTCTTATGATACTGCGCCTTATACGTACCGACACCGCTCATGGAAATATCTCCGGCTACCGACACATTTTTGATCGTCAAATCAGAATCCGTGAAGGCACGGTAGTTGCCAACGACACCTGCGGCACCGATCGACTCACGGTGCATGGTGCTTCCCTTATCACCGGCAGAAGCCTTTCCGTTGTTTCCCGCCATGCTGACGGAAGACAGTTCCACGTTCGTCACCGTCAGAGAGGAATCGGCACTGCCTGCGCGGTAGGCTCCCACCACGCCGCCGATGCCCATCCAGCTGTCCATCGTCGTCGCCTTCATGACGACCTCTCCCGTCATTGCCACATCGTTGATGACATGCGTTCCCGTATTGGTAATCAAGCCGATCATACCGCCGGCGCAATCGCTGGACGTCATCGTCACATCGCCCGCAACGGCAATATCGTTGACGGTAACAGAGCCGCCGTCCACAAAGCCGATCAGCGTACCGGCATAAGAATCCTGATTGACCGTCTTGGAGGTCTCGGTTCCCGTGGGGGTATACGTATGGGAATAATGCTCCGCAGTCAGCGTCATGTTCCCGTTCACGGCAACACCGCTGATCTCCACCGCACCGGCTCCGCTCTTTCTGCCGACCAAGCCGCCGGCAAACGGCGCATCCAGCGTAATGGGAGCGTCGATCTTTACGTCCTTAATGGTGAGCTTCTCCGCACTCTTTTGATTGCCGATCAGCACGCCCTCACGCAGACAACTGTCCACGTTTAGCGTTCCCGTGACCGTCACTCCGTCGATGGTGACCGCCTTGCTGCCTCCGGAGAAGCCGATCAGTCCGCCGCTTCCGACGTCATCAGTGATCTTACCGTTCTTCTCAACGTTCGCTTCATCGGTATAGGTACTGGTAATGGTATTCGTTCCCGACAGGGTAATATCCTCAATGGTCACCTGCGTCGCCAAGGTCACCCGACCGATCACGCCGCCAATGTTGCCTGAGGGAGCGGTAACAGAAACCGTATTCAGATCGGTGTTCTTCACGGTAATGATCAAGCCGTTGCCGGTCGAATCAATATTATGCCAAGCGCCAAGCATACCGCCAACACCGTAGGTGGCTCCCTTCGTTCCCTTGACCGTCACGCCCGTCAAGTCCACGTCATCCATGCTGATTGTAATGTTTTTCACCTTGGTGTCGCTATCAAAATTCCGAACCGAGCCGAGCACACCTGCCGTCGCAAACGAGCCTTCGACTGTCAAGCCGACAAGATCGATGTTCTTCATGGTAAACGTGCCGTTTCCGTTCACGCCGCCGACCACGCCGCCTACCTCTCTGTCAGTTCCCGTTACTTTACCGGTAGCGGTACAGTTGGTAAATTTGACATCGGTACAGGTGCTTGCCTTTTCACCCATATTGCCAAGGAACACGGCAACCTTCTTCGTACCCTTGACCTCTCCGTTAGCGTCACAATTCTCAAAGCTGAGGAGCTTGCCGCTGTACATCTCTCCGACGTACAGTGCCGCCTCATAGGAGCTGGAGGTCACCTTGGTTCCCTGCAACACGTCCACGTTCTTCATCGTGACACTGTTCGTCGACTTATTCGTCGTTGCGCCCAGAACACCGCCTGTACGCACGTTGCCCGACAGAGTACCGTGAACGGTAATATCGGTAAAGGTCATCACCGTACAGCCGCTGCCGACCACAAAGGAGCTTGCCCAGTTTGTCGCCGTAACGGAGGCATTGGCAATTGCCACATTCGAAATGCTCAAAGAACCGATATTCTTCGCCAGACCGACCATCAAGCCGACGTTGGTCTTGGCATTCAGCGTACAGTTATTGGCAGAAACGTTGGCGATCGTCAACGAAATCGAGCTGCTCTCGGAAGCCTGAGCGCCTGCGAGAAGTCCTACCTGCCCGAAGGCTCCGGCATTCATCACCACGGTATCGAGATTCAAGTTGCCGATGACAGCCGTACCGCTGTACGTACCTGCGATCAGTGCCGTATTGTCAGCGGCACCGGTCACCGTAACATTCTTAACCGTATAATACTTATCTGCATTGGTCGTTCCGTTTGCGTTCTTCAAGCCGGTAAAGGTTCCGGCGAAGTTCGTAAACAAAGGTGCCTGAAGGGTCACACCCTGCGGCAGCAAGGAGCCGTCAATATCTGCGGCAAGCTGGATCGTCTTGCCCGCAAAGGTCTCGCCTGCGGCAGACAGCCCTGCCACGATATTCCAGTCCAAGGGGCCGTCAATGGTGTACGTCGTATCATCGATGCTAAAATCTCCGTCGGTTCCTGACGCCGTAATGGTTATCACCCCTGCGGGGAATACCGTCACGAGCATCAGAACTGCCAACAGCACCGACCAGATTCGTTTGGTAGTTTTTTTCATAGATTTGCTTCCTTTCATTGTTGATAAAGGGGTGCATACGTAGGGACGGGCATCCTTGACTGTCCGTTCCAAATTTGTACATTTCTTGTAGGGACGGGCGTCCTCGACTGTCCGTTCCAAATTTGTACATTTCTTGTAGGGACAGGCGTCCTCGACTGTCCGCACATCCGCCATGTCCGCCCAAAGCCCCGATAGGGGCGAACTCGTTCGCCCCTATTTTGGTTTGTTCGATTATTCGCCGTCTTCCTCAAAACCGGGAGCAGGCTTGCTGCTGCCGTCGTTTTTGATATCGAAGATACTTCCGACGTTTTCAAACAGAGAGAAAGTAATCACATCCGCCGTCTGCAGCGCAAGGAAGGCTGCCATGGGAGTATTGTAATGTTTCATCATGATCGTACCTCCTTACATTGCGTTGACGAGAACGCCGGCATTGCTGTACTCCGCCGTCTTGATGGTATCGTAAACGGTGACACCGCTGTTCGTGGTATACCAAGCGATCACATCGAAGGTCAGAGCCTCCATGGGAACATTGGTAGCCACAGCCGCAATAAACTTCTTTGCGCCGTAGTCATCCATAGCGTCATACTCATAAGCGGGCAGACCCTCTCTGTCGAAGCCCTCCAGCACCTCATATGCCTCGCAGGTCACGGCAAAGTAGGTCACCTCACCGTTGCTGTCGGTCATGCGGAGAGAGATACCGTATTCCTTCACGTTTTCGTCGTTCTGATTGACCAGAGCGATAAAGCGGATATCATAGGTTCCGTCCTCACCGGGCGTCGTATGCTGCTCATAGCCGCCAACCACGTGTCCCCGAACAGAATCAATGTAGCCGTCAGTGCCGTAGGTCACCATCTTTGCGATCTCGGCGTCGGAAACAATAGCGATAACGTCGGACTGAAGATCAAACGCACCGCCGTTCCAGCCGTCAGTGCCTGCGGTATAGGCAATACCGTTGACCATAATGGTACAGCCTGTGAGAGCATAGCCGTCGTCGGTGGGCTCATGTCCTTTCTGCGCGCCAAGATCACCTGCCATGGAAATGGCTTCGGTCAGCGTGGTGGAGCAGTTAGCGACCGTCAGGGCAATACCTGTACGAAGCGCACGTCCGAGGATCAAGCCGACCTGTGCGTCATCCGTCGTAGTGATCGCACTGGCATCCACGATCACACGGTTGATATTCACCGTCGATCCGCAGAAGCCGACAAAGCCAATCACACCTGCGACCGAGTTGTTAGCACCGCTCACGGAACCGCCGACAACACAGTCGGAAATATTCAATACAGAAGAAGCATGCGAATCGGGAATAGCATCATCGTTTTGACCTCTCTGTCCGTAAGAACCGACAAGACCGCCGACACCTTGGTTGCTGGTCTTGATTGCCGAATTAAGAGCCAAGTTTGTCTCGCAATTAGCGATGGTAATGGTTCCTGTGTAACGGTCTAAGACATACTCCGTAGCCGTCGTACTGTCTCCGTCATGGTCAACCTTGTACATTCCAGCATACTCCGAAACATAGCCAAGGATACCGCCGACCGAACCGTCCTTATGATATATCGTACTTCCATCCGAGCCGATACCGGTCATGGAAAGCGTACCGCCTCCGATCAAGACATTCTGAATGATCAGAGCAGAATTGATCCATGCACGATAATTTCCGATCACACCGCCTACACCAATGGATTCACGGTTCATGGAAACAAGATCTTGACCGGCAAGTGATTTACCGGTATTGGATTCCACGGTCAAGTTGTCCAGAGCTACGTTGGTCACCGTAAGTGTCTCAGCCGTATCGCTTGCCTGATAATAACCAATCACGCCGCCTGCGCCTTGGTATCCGTCCATATTTTTGGTGGTCAGTGACAGCGTACCCATCGAGACAATATTCGCGATCTCGTGTTCAGCATTGCTTCCGACCATTCTGCCTACAACAACACCTGCGCTATTCTTTGCGCTCAACGTAACGGCTCCCGTCTCGGTCACGGTTACGTTCGACACAGCCAGCTTGCTGTTTTCTTCCCAGTTACCGATCACGCCGCCGGAAATACCGTTTTCTGCCGTAGTCGTTACCGATCCGGCAAAGGTTACATTTTTAATAGCTACGGAGCCGGTGCTGGTTTTTTCACCGATCAAGCCGCCTGCCTTGGAAATACCCACAGCAGCGGCATCCGTTGCGCCGTTGACCTGCACGGTTGCACCCTCTGCGACCGTCACACCGTCGATCAGCAAAGCCACCTTAGAATGGTTCTTTCCGATCAGCGCACCTGCCCGATTGTTGTAAGAGACCGTCAGCTGATCCTCAATGGTCACATTTTGAATCTTCACGCCGCTTGAAGACGAGCTTTGATTGGCTCCGATCAAGCCGCCGACACCTCGGTCTGCCGCAGGAGATTGTTCTGCTACGGCTGTGGTAGATACGACATTTTCTCCCGAAAGCGTAAGGTTGCTGATCGTCAATGCCGCCGCAGTCGTCAGACGTCCGACCACGCCACCCACATTCGTTGCGCCATCGTCCGTACCGAGCACTTGGATATTTGTCAGATCCGAATTGTTGATGGTAATGGTAGCTGCGCCGATATCAGTCATAGCACCGAGCACACCACCTGCTCCGTAACCGGTAGCTTTTACGGTTACATCGGTCAGGTCTACATTTTCCAGTGTTAGGGTCTGAGCAACCTTATTGTTAGAATCATTTCGAAGCATGCCAACGACGCCGCTGATGCCGAATGAGCCATTCACTGTCAGATCTTTGACCTGAATATCTTTCAGCTGATTCACATGATCCGCTTTGTTAAAAACTCGTCCGATCACGCCGCCCAAATAGGATGAACCCTTTACGGTACCGCTCGCCACGCAGGGAATGGCACTTCCGCCGGTGGGAGTATAGGTACCTGTTGTAATCGGTGTTCTGAAATCATGCCCTACATACAGCGCATTCGAACTACCGGTGGCATTCACGGTACCGTTGGCGGTAGAACCCTTAATCGTTACGGCAGTGCCGCTCTTTGTATCACCGTCCGCACGGCCGACAAACAGACCGTTCTCTGCATTTCCGGTCACTGTTCCCTGTGCCGTACAGTTTGTAATGGTGACACTCGAATTTTCGCTATGTCCTACATACAAAGCAGAGTGGGTGTTGGTTGACATTGTTTTTCCGGCTGCTGTGTTGTCGAGCGTTCCGCTACCGTTTACCGTTCCTTGGGCAGAACAATTGTTAAAGGTCAATTTGTAACCCGGAGTAACCGTATCGTTCGACTCAATACCTTCTCCGTTTGCATGACCGACATACAAGCCGTTCTTATTTACTCCGTTGACCGTACCTTTTGCGGAACAATCGTTAAAGGTCGCAAAACCTTCGTAGTTTACTTTATAAAGCTGACCAATAAACAGAGCGTTTCCTTGTAAGGCGGAATTTAATTGCGATTTCTCATCCGTAGTTAAGGCGGTGGTTCCACCGTTGACAACCGTTCCTTCCAGCACATTAACCCGAGTCAGAGTGAATTTTTGCCTTCCGCCGGAGCCCAAAGCAATCACCGCAGCTGCGCGATACGCTCCGGTTACCGTGCCGTGTACCGATACATCGGTCAGCTTAACGGTATGCGATGCATACGCACACAAAAGGGCTGTCTGCGAATCGGTGCCGGTTGCCGTACCATTGGTTATCGTCACATTATTGATAACCAAATTCGGGCTTGAATCACTGGCACCACCGGTCGATTTGCCAACCAACAAAGCTACGTTACTGTTGCCAATTGCGGTACAGTTATCCATATAAATGTAATTGATCTTGACACCGCCTTCACCGGAAAAAGTCTCTTCCCCAATCAAAACAGAGATGCTTGTTCCGTCGGGGTTTTCAACCCTCACGCTGTCAAAATTCAAGCTGGTAAAGGTTGCAGCCGCAGCAACTTTATCAGCAATCACCGTCTTTGTAGACGTTACATTGCTAACGGTATAATACTTCTCCGCATTGGTTGCCCCGTTTGCGTTCTTCAAGCCGGTAAAGGTTCCGGCGAAGCTCGTAAACAGAGGGGTTGCGAGAGTCACGCCTGCTTCTTTCGCAGCCGTTCCGTCAATGTCTGCGGCAAGCTGGATCGTCTTGCCGGCAAAGGTCTCGCCTGCGGCAGACAGCCTTGCCACCTCATTCCAGTCCAAGGGACCGTCGATGGTGTACGTCGTATCGGTGTCATTCAGAGCAAAATCTCCGTCCTTTCCTGCCGCCGTAATGGTTACCACCCCTGCGGGGAAGACCATGACCAGCATCAGAACCGCCAACAGCACCGACAACGCTTTTTTGGTTGTGTGTTTTGCGTTCATAAAAGTCTCTCCTTTTATAATAAAATATTTTTTCTTCGACCTCGTCGAAGTTGGGAACATTTTAAGATGCCATGTTGGCACACACCTCGTTGTAGGGCGGGGGTTTACTCCCGCCGTGAAGCGGACGACCGATGATCGCCCCTACAGGTTTGTAGGTCACCCCACTCTGCTCGTACGCACATCGCCGTAGGGACAGGCGTCCTCGACTGTCCGCACATCCGCCTCCCCTACATTACTTCAACGTAATATCCGCAAAGCAAGGTCTGTGATCCGACGATTTCAGCATCAGATTGTAGATCACCCGACGCAAATAATGCACTCTCTCGACCAAATGATACGACATGCACACATGGTCAATGAGAACTCCGTTCGGGTCGGCGTTTCTGACGTTGCCCGTCGAGCTGGTCGCCGTACAAAGCTGTCCGGCGCACAACAGATGCGTGCCGTCCACGATGTCATCCCAGCCGTCCTTCCAGTCGTTCTCCACCATCCGCTTCATCTTACGGGGCGTGTTGTAGTCGCCCGTCACGAAGATCGGAACATCGGGATAGAGGGCTTCGATCCGCTTCATTTCGGTGTTGAACATCCGAATGGCAACCGTCCGCATGTCGCCGCAGTAGCCTCTCGGCTGGAAGTGCAGGTTGCCTGCAATGACCCTCCGCCCCGTGGCGATCTGCTCTAACATGATCCACTCATAATCCCAGCAGTGGGTGTTGTGGAACATCTCCATCTTCTGAATGGGGTTTCCTTCCTCATCCAATACAGGACGCCACTCGGCGGTACGGTACAAGATCGGCGTATGCCGCCGCACCGATTGGCTCGTCATGGTGTACTCGTCTGCGATCTGCTCATAGATTCGGTCGCCGATGCCGCCTCTCGCCTCCTGAAGCCCCAAAATATCGGGCTTCCATGTGCGGTACATATCCGCCAAAAGATCGGCTCTCTTTTCGTGCGCCAACCCCGTGGTCTTGATGTCGCTTGTGAAAAGCACATTGCTCGACATGACACGAAGCGTCGTTCCCTCCGCCTTCGCCATGTTCATGGTGTCCTCGATCTCGCCCGAGAGGTCAATGCTCTCCTCAAAAAGCACCTCTCCAAGCCTTGCGATCGCCTCTGTCGCCGCCAGCGTACTGCCGTAGCACAGACGGATCACCGTTCCCGCAGACTTCACGGCATACGCCGTGGGAGCCATCGGCTCCCACTCGGCACGGTTGGTTCTGCCAAGCAGAATTTCCGCCGCCGTCGGTGCAGTGTCGTCGGTAGCGATACAGGGCGCAAACCCCGTCGCCTCAATAATCAGCTTGCTCACCTCGTGGGCAAGCATCTGCTCCACATAGTTTCCGTCCCCGCGGTAGATCACCCGATACTCCGAAACGGGAACGCCTAAAATTTTTGGAATTTCCATCGTTCTCTCCTTTCGCCTCTCGGTAGCTCTCCGTCAGGCAGTCGGCGGAGTCAGCTTGATATCCGCAAAGACAGGCTGGTGGTCAGAGGATTTCACCATCAGCTCGTACTTGATCCGCACATTGCGAACCACCGTTACCAGATTCTTGGACACGCAAACATGGTCGATGGCACTGCCGTTGGGATCGTCGGT
This sequence comes from Oscillospiraceae bacterium, assembly GCA_015063535.1. Classification (GTDB taxonomy): domain Bacteria; phylum Bacillota; class Clostridia; order Oscillospirales; family CAG-272; genus HGM12713. The sequence continues at coordinate 89,343 of SVTY01000003.1, read as the reverse complement.
ATCCTCTGTCAAGGCGCCGCTGGATTGCAGATTCGTGCCTATAATCACATCCTCATTCCAACCGTCATTTCCGATCTCGGGATCTCTGCCCATGGTAAGTCTCGTGTTGTAGTCGCCGGTTGCGATGATCGGAATGGTGGGATATACCGATTCCAGACGCTGTACCTCGGCATTGAATTTGTCCATCGACTCGGGACGCTCCTCACCCTTGTAGCCTCTCGGCTGGAAGTGGAGATTCATCATGATCACCTTCGTGTCGGTGTCATCGATCTTTTGGAACATGACCCACTCGTAATCCCAGCAGTGTTGCGACTGGAACATCTCATGCTTCTGAACGATCTGTCCGCCCTCGGTCACAGGCTCCCACACATCCTTGTCATACAGGATCGGCGTATGTCCGCTTCCGCTCAAAGCCTGATTGATGTAGCCGTACTCATCTGCCAGTGCCTCCTTGATCGCATCACCAATACCGCCCTTAGACTCCTGCAAGCCGATGAAATCGGGCTTCCATGTCAGGTAGATATCCGACAAAAGTGCCGCTCTCTGCTCATAAGGAAGCTCGGCATTTTCTGCGTTGGTAAACAGCACGTTGCTGGAAATGATCCGAACCTCATCCGCACCCTTGGTCGTCATCGCCATGGTATCGTCGATGGTCTTGGAGATATCGTAAGAGGTCTTTCCGTAAAAGTCCTTGTTTTTCAGCTCCTCCAATGCCGTAACCGCCGCCAAGGTACTGCCGTAATCAATGTAGATCTTGCTGCCCTCGGACTTGATGGCATATTCTGTCTCCTTCAGCGTGGGCTTGGTTCCTCTTGCACGGTTCAGAATGATCTCATGCTCTGCCTCTGCCGCATCGCTCTTGATCGCGTCGGGCGTATAGCCGGTCACCTGTCCCACATTGTCCTGCAACGTTGCCACGATCGCCTCGTCCACATAGGTACCGTTCTGCGCATACACCACCTTATACTCGGAAACATGCACGGAAAGCAGCTCGGGCTTCGTCACGGTATAGCAGGGATTCCAAACCATCATCAGCGAAGAGGGGATCGCCAGCGTGATCTTACCTTCCGCATTCTTCGTCACACACTCCTTCACGGGAATGGATGACAAGAACTTGGTTGCCGCCCGCTTGGTCGTCTCATCATCCATACCGCAGAAGTGGATATCGCCATCCACATATACCACAGCATAACCGCCGTACAGCAGCTTCACCTCGGCATCGGGACAAATAGTGTCATAATCGCTTCCAACATAAATAGCATGCTTCGACGAGCTTGCGTCAGCCTCTGCCTTCGCATCCAGCATCACGCCGCCCTTCTTCTCCAGATCCTTCTGGATGTACGCCAGCGTTTCGGTATACTGAGCGGAAGCTACAATATAGAACTGAGCCACGCCGTCCTCCACGATGGTGATGGTCTCCACTACCTCGGACTCGGGCTCCGTCGTATCGCTTCCCGCAGGCTGTGTGCCTACGGGAGCGCCAACGCCCTCACCGGTCGTCTCTTCCCCGACCGACTCATCCTTACTACAAGCGGCAAGCACCCCAAGGAGCATCAATACCGCCAAAAGCATACAAAGCAGTTTTTTCATATCGTACCTCTTTCTTCAATCAGTTTCCGTACACCGACTCGATGTTGTAAACCGTCTCGTTCATCTGCTCCAGTGCCAACTCCAACGACTCTCTCTTGGACTCAAAGAAGGACTCATATGTAGAGTAGGGACTGTTGTTCTTCATATCGGTATACCAGGAGTTCCGAACCATTCCCCATCCAAGACTCTTTACATTATTATTATGAAGCCGTCCTACATCCACACGGATGGTATCGCGGATGACATCCATCATATCACGGTCCTTGGTGCCCTCATTGCTGTCGGTGGACTGGATCTTCAGTGCCGTATCGTACAGAGCGGGCTCGGTCAAGCGGTAACCCTCGGAAGCCATGCACTCCAGCACATTGGCACAAGCCTCTGTATAATCGGAATTGCGGTTGATAGAGTACAGCGTGAAGGGGAATGCCGCCGTAGACAGATACTCCTCCTGATCCGAGTTATACTTGGGCATCGGCAAAATACCGATTCCCTTCTCGGCAATAACGGCGCTTCCCTTCACTGCGCTTGCCAGCTGAGAAAAGGTACCCGTCGTGAACATTGCGGTGCCCTTGCCCCATGCGTTTTGATAGCTGATCGTCTTGTACTCACTCATATGGGCTTCCACACCGGCGCTGTTGGAGATAAAGAAGCTATACATCTTGGATACCACATCCTGCGCCTTGGCAGAATTCCAGTCATCGGAGATCTGAATTGAGCCGTCGGGGGCGTTATCCAGCGTCACAAGATCCGCTGCCTGATACCAAGGATCCACACAGGAGACCGAGCAAACATAGCCGTAGGTCTCGGTATCGGTCTTGGTTCCGCCGACTATGGTTACGTTCTTCGCCAGCTTGATGAAGTTATCCATCGTCCAGGTATCGTTGTACACCATGGCGTACAGATCCTCGGCATCGAATTCCTCCGTGGCATTGTTGGCATACAAATACTGATCGACCATTTCCTTGTTGAAGAAGGTCATAAAGCCACTGGCAAGGAAGGAAGGAGCGATCGAGCCGGTAGCAAAGTACAGCCGATCGTACAGAGACGCGCGGTTGATCAGATCTTCCGACCACCAGGGGGCATCAAAATCAATGACCTCAAAGGAGCGCAGATTGGCAAGATAGCCCTGAACCATCAGAGGCGTTGCCGCCATGGAATAGCAAGCAAACAGATCTACCGAACGATCGGTCACCGCCTGCTCACATTCTTTGACATAAACCTTATTGTAAGAACCGTTGTTGCCGGATACCGTGCGCACCACCAGCTTGACCTTCATTCTCGCCTCGGTACGGCGGTTGCGGTTGTAGACCTGCTGACCCAGAACCGAGCCCTCGATATCTTCATATTTAATATCCAGCTCATCGTAGGGAGCCTCGGTCCAGCCCAGAATATTGATCGCCTGTCCGCCGAAGTCCTTGTTTCCGAGTTTGTCCTTTTGGTATCCGTTTTCGTCGTATTCAACAACCTCGTCCGTCACATCGGAATTTCCGACGCTTCCCACGCCCGCTTGAGTTCCACCGGCTTGATCGGACGTGGTATCAGCCGGATTCTCGCCCTTGTTTTTACAAGCAACAAGGAGAGGTAGACACATCAACAGTGCCAAGAGTACGCAACAAATTCTTTTCGTGATTTTCATAAATCATCCTCCGCATTTTTATTTATTCAAACGGCTCCGTTGCTTGAGAGCCGAACGAACTCCATTGTACCGTTCCGTTTTGCTTTGTCCTTGGAGGACCGTAAAAGCGGAACTTTTTTATTGTGTATTTTGTTGAATATCGCCAATTGGTTTGTTGATTTTGCACAGTTGCCCTAAAAAGAACATTTCGGTACCAATTTGGTACCGTTTTTTTATCCTTTTTGTTGAATTTATTTAATTTGGTAGGTTTTATCTTGACAAGAAACCAAAATTGTGTTACAATTACACCATGTACATTATACCACAAAAGTAAAACAGACACAATCCTTTTTTGTGCTCAATTTTATCCCAAAAACTTAGATTTTGTGTATTTTCTTATATTTTTACCGATTCAAAGGAGACCCTATGGCTTTTTTCGAAGATTACGGAAGCGATTTTTTATTGGATTACCAGCTCTCCAAATCCGACGGCTGGTGCGCCCCCATGCATTTGCACCCTCATTACGAGGCGCTTTTGGTCACAACCGAAACAGAGCAGGCCACTACCATCAACGGACAACCGCTCCCTGTCATTTCTGCGCCGTCTCTGACCATCTTCGCCCCCTTCGCCATGCACAGGACCGAATATCGGCACAACAGCCCCTCCGAACGGTTTGTTTTTTATTTCGGTGCCGATCTGCTCAAAAGCTATGCCGATGCCTTCAAGCCCTTCGAGGAGCATGCGCAATCGGTTTTTTCCCGATTCATTCTTTCTCCCGAGCTGCTGGAGCTGATCCGCTCCGAGCTGACCGCCCTGCGGGAAAAGCCGCGCGATCCGACGCTGGAACGCCTTTCCTTCTGCCTTCTGTTCTATCGGATCATCACAAAAGCCCCCTTGGAGCTGGCTTGGAATCAGGCGCAAAGTTTGGAAAAGATCAATAAGATCATTCAATACATGGCGGAGCACTGTCAGGAAAACCTGAACTCCGAGGATATCTGCCGAAAATTTTATATCAGCCGCTCTAAGCTGAATAAGGATTTTTCTCGCTATTTTTCCATCACCTTTCACGAGCTGTTGACCGAAATGAGATTGAATAAGGCGTATTTTATGCTTCGCGGCAAAAAAAGCATCAAGGAGATCGCCCGAGAGCTGGGCTTTGAAAAAGACACCTATTTTTACACATTTTTCAAGCGATATACGGGGCTTACCCCCTTGCAATGGCGAAAAGCAAAGAAGACCGTACCCCTCCATTCCGTATCAAGCATTGCCAAAAAGCACCTCTCAGATAAAGGCGACAAAACGCAAAAAGCCCTGTGAATGTGATTTTATTGTAGCAAAAAAATCAGGAAAAGTAAATAGATAATATTAACATGTTTTAGCACAATATTAACCTTTCAAACACAAAGCCGACACCGTTCTGTCAAGCTGTACAAGAATCATTTCTCCGATTTGTACAGCTTGACAGCCTTTTATTTTCAAGCCAAGTACACCTCTCCTTTTGCCCACCAAATAAAAAAACGAGGTGCGCAAAAAAACGCCCTCTATGCCAAGCCCCTTCGATTCTCTGTATCATATTTCTCTCATTCACTGTTCACTTTGTGTTGAAAACATCCGCCCTATTCACTCTTCAATGTGTGATGAATTTTATAATATAATATATATTTATTCAAATATATTTGAATTTTATTTTTCTTTTTGTGTGTTGAAAAACAAAAATAAATGTTTGTATAAATTGAAACATTTCAAAAAATCCGTTTTGTTTTTTACAGTTCCATTTCCTTACCTCTTTTTTGATTCTTTCAAAAAAGCTTGAAAAATTTCCAAAACTGTGATATAATATACCTATCAAACCAATACCATTAGAATGAGACGTAAAAAAAGGAGACCTGATGTCTAAACCAAGCCTCGGATTGTATCTGCATATTCCCTTCTGCCTGCAAAAATGCCTGTACTGCGATTTTTGTTCCTTTCCCGCCCCTCAACGGGAGCAGATGGAAGCCTACGTAGAGGAGCTTTGCGCCCGCATCGTGCAAGCAGCAAAGCAAAATCGGGAAAAAATGCTCATCAACTCGATCTATTTCGGCGGTGGCACGCCCTCTCTCATGACCGACCGCATGTTCCGCCGTCTGCTCGGCTGCATTCACAATCACTGCCTCGTCACGGACGATTGCGAGATCACCGTCGAATGCAACCCCGCAACCGTTGATCCGCAAAAGCTTATCCTCCTTTCCTGCTTGGGTGTCAACCGTCTGAGCATCGGGCTGCAAAGTGCCAACGACCGAGAGCTGTCCCGCCTTGGCAGGCTCCACACCTTTGCCGACTTCAGGCAAACCTTTCTTGAAGCACGGGAGGCGGGCTTTGACAACATCAGCGTCGATCTGATGTACGGAATTCCCGACCAGACCCTTGACAGCTTCCGCCATACGCTGGATGCTGTGCTGGCGCTGTCCCCCGAGCATATCTCCGCATACGGCTTGAAGATCGAGGAGGGTACGCCTTTCGCAAGCCAAAGAAGCACCCTGTCTCTGCCCGACGAGGACACCGAATTTGCCATGTACCGCCTCTGCACCGAGCTGCTGGAGGAAAACGGCTATCAAAAATACGAGATCAGCAATTTTGCCAAAGCAGGCAAGGAATCCCGTCACAATCTACGCTATTGGAAGCAGGAGGAATATTTGGGCTTCGGCGTTGCCGCCCATTCCTGCATCGGCGGCGAACGCTTCGGCAACTCCCGAAGCATCTCCGACTTCTTGGCGGGTAAGGACATCACCGCCGAACGAACCGTACTCACAGACCAAGACATCCGAAATGAATATATCATGCTTCGTCTGCGTCTGACCGAGGGACTTTCCCTGTCCGACTATCAAATGCGCTTCGGCAACGAGCTGGAAACCGAATGCCCCGCCATCGCCTCTTTTTTGCAAGGCGGCTTTCTGAAAAAAGAAAACGGTCGCCTGTCCTTCACCGATCGGGGATTTTTTGTCAGCAACACCATTCTGTCCGAGCTGTTGACCTGACCGTTGAAAAAATCGGGGAAAATTTCAAAGGATTTTTGAAAAGGTGTTGACTTTCCCCTCAGAATCGGATACAATATAAACAGATCATCCGCCAAGGAGCATAAGGAGAAAAAAATGGAAGAAAATATGATGGAAAACGAATATTTCACCCTGACCGACGAGGACGGCAACGAGATCAACTTTGAAATGCTGGGACAATGCGAGTTGAACGGCAATCAATATTTTGCCATGATCCCCGTGGAGGATGAGGAGGATACCGACAAGGACATCCTGGAATATGTCATTCTGAAGGTCGCCAAGGAAGGAGACGAGGAATTTCTTGTCACCGTTGATGACGACGACGAGCTGGACGACGTTGCCGATTACTTCGACGACCTGTTCTCTCGGGAGATCGACTACGATAACTGAGTACACATTCCTGCTTGGTTCGTGATATTCGGGTATAAAAACCCACATTTAGAAAAAGGAGACCGAAAACAGATTCGAACGTGGTTTGCAGGCCTCCCGAGCTGTTCTGCATCGATTGACTTGTCTCGACAGGCATCTCGGACGTTGGAAGCAGTAAAGCGGGAGATAGGACTCCGCCTTGCACTTGCAGGGTTTCTCTATTCTCGGGTACACGGCCCGGTGGGACAACAAACAAAAGCGCTCGGTTGCGGTACGCAACCGAGCGCTTTTGTGTATTTTTTACGCCACCATAATGTACATGACAACGACCAAAACGGCAAAGACAAACGACAGAACCGTAGTAATACGGCTGAGGATCTTGTCCTTGGCATGCCCCTTGCCCTTCGTGAAGAAGTTTTCAGCGGCGCCGGCAATAGTACCGGACAAACGCTTATCCTTACCGGACTGAAGCAATACACATGCAATCAAAATGACAGCCAATATGCTGATTACAATTCCCAAAGCAATTTCCATCGAATCACACCTCCGATTCCCTAAAATAACGCCTCAAGCAGGCGGAGTAATCATAAGCATTTCTATTGTACCACAAAGCCAATAAAAAATCAAGGGGTTTTGAAAAATTTTCTTTTTTTCTTCGAAAAATCGCAATTTTCCCAGCGTTTTTTGACAATGTGCTTTTCTTTTCTTTTAAAAAAGAAAAGAAAGAAAAGAAAACTTTACAAAATTATTAAATATAGCTGACCTTGTCTCCGTCCGTGAAATCTCCGATCACGCCGCTGATTGCTTCGGTGATCTCCCGACCGATATACACGTCACCCCGCCCTGTTTCCACCGCCTTAACAAAGGCAACGATCTCATATCGAATGCCCTCTCCGTCCAACTGGTAGAAATACCGTTTGTTATCCGACGGATTTTCAAAACGGATCTCAAAATAGTCGGTCTTCCACCAAGGAGCGGGAACGTAAGCATAGCCCTTTGTGCCCGATACGATCAGCTCGCCCTCGGATTTCACGTTCTTTCCGATCTTCACCGAGGCCACGGCATCATCGTAAAGAAAATCCACCTTGGTAAACACGTCAAAATCCTTCTGCCCTCTCAGCGGAAGGGAGACGATATGGCTCGCCCGATACTCGGTACCCAACATCTGAAAAATGGGAAGCAGAGCGGGAGGACCCCATTCGGTAATGGTGTTCCAGACACGGGACAGCTCCTCATCCTTATGCTGTTCAAAGTTTTTCAAGCTGGTACAGGTCGCATCAACGGAAATGACCTTTCCGATCTTTCCGCTCTTCAGCATCAGCAAAAGTCTGGAATACGCCGTAGAATACGCCGTCTTGATTCCCTCCATCAGCACAAGGTTCTTTTCCTTTGCCAGCTCGAACATTCTCCGACATCCCTCACGGCTCATAGCAACAGGAGATTCACAAAGCACGTGACACCCCGCCTCAAATGCCTGAGCGATCTGCTCCTCATGTCGGGAGGGATGAGAAACGATATACACCGCATCCACCTGCCCAAGCAGCTCTCCGTAATCGGAGGTAATCAAAGAAATCTGCCCAAACATCTTCTTGGCTCTCGGAATATCATCGGTACAGATCGCACCGATCTCCACACCGTTGACATATTCGCTCTCCAAGATAAATTTGACCATAAAGTCGATATCCCCCACGATCCCGACCCGCAAGCTCGCCCTTACACTGCGAAGCTCACTGCTGGAAACGCCCTCGGTTCTGGGAAGATAGACCACGGTGCAGTACTCGTTCAGATAGTCAAATTTTCCTACCCAGTCCGATCCTACTGTAAAAATATCAACATTGTGTCTGCGGATATCGTCAATCTTCTGCCCCTCGTATTCCTCGATGATGATCTCATCGGCAATACCAAGTGCCTTGACCGCTTCCACTCGCTCCATCAGCGACTGGGTTACATTGATCTTTCCGCGGGTCTTATCAAAGTCATCCGCCGTTACGCCAACGATGAGATAATCACCGAGTGCCTTGGCTCGTTCCAATAATTTGACGTGTCCGTGATGCAGCAGATCGTACGTGCCGTACGTGATCACTCGTGTCATTGCGAAGCTCCTTTCCTAACAATCCACTATCATTCAAGCAAAGCGAGAGCCGCTCAGATCAAACCCCTTCTCTGCATATCCTTCAATGCGTCGATCAGCTGATCATTGTCGGCGGGGGTCAGCTCTCCGATATGTCCCACTCGGAAAATGATCTGGCTCATAGCACCGCCGTTGGGGCAGACCCAAATGCCGTATTCATCCTTCAAGGTAACGAACACATCGTACGCCGATGCAGTCAAGGGATGCAAGGGAGTGACGGCATTCGACATGGATTCCGAAACGATCTCAAAGGGAAGCTGTGCGATCTTATCTCTGAAATCCTGCGCCAATGCCGCAATTTTTGCCGTTTCCGCCTCCACTCCGCCGCTCGCCTCAATCGCTTTGAGTCTGGCATTGATCTGAAGAAGAATACCGACCGCAGGAGTAAAGGGAGTCTGTCCTCTCTCTCCGTTGCTCAAAGCACTCTTCAGATCCAAATACATACATGTGGTCTGAGAAGCCGCCACTCTGGCAAGTGCCTTCTCAGACAGAACGATCACCGAGATACCCGGAGGGCAGGCAAGTGCCTTTTGGGAGCCCGTAATCATAATATCCGCTCCGTACTCTTTCATATTGAAGGAGTCGGCAAGAAAGGAGCTGATGGCATCCACGATCAGAAACAGTCCGTTTCTCCGACAAAATTCAGAGATCAGATCCATATCATAGTGTACTCCCGTAGAGGTCTCGTGTACATTTACAATAAATGCGGTATAGCCTTGATTTTCGTATGGTGCGAGCATCTCCGCAGTCAGAGCATGTCCCACCTCCGGCTTGATCTCTGTAATCGGGATCTGGTGCAGATGACAGATCTGCACGAACCGTTCGCCAAAGCTTCCTCCGTTGATTACGATCGCCTTATCCTCGGGGGTCAAGGTGTTCATCACCGACGCCTCCATAGATGCCGTACCCGAGCCGGTCAGAAATACCACTCTGGCGGTATCCTCCGCCTTTGCAAATTTTTTAATCAATGCCTCATTTTCCTTCATCACGGCAGAAAATTCAGGCGTTCTGAAATAAGGAACGTTTTCGCTGCCAACGGCACGAACCGCGTCACTGGATTGAACGGGTCCTACTGTAAAATTGATCATATGATCCTCCCTATCCGTACTGTTCTGCGCCCGCATTTTTGAACACGGACGCACGTTACAGGCTTATCTTTTTACATTATAGCACAAACGCCTCAAAAAGTCAAGCATATACAGGAAAAATCGAGCCTCGACATCATCCCAACATCGCCTTTTCCATATATTTTTTCCACTTCCATTCATTTTCGATCCCAAAGGACTTGACATTTTTCGATCTTTCGTATATAATTATTGCTGAAATATGTTATATAGGGAGGCACTTACCTATCATGAAGGATTCCTACGGATTGCATCACATTCACGATGGATTGTTTGAAATTATGATCGCCATTGACGATCTTTGTGAAAAGCACGGTATCGGGTATTTTTTGGACAGCGGGACGCTGTTAGGCGCAGTTCGTCATCAGGATTTTATTCCTTGGGATGACGATGCCGATCTCGCTATGACGAGAGACAATTTTGAAAAATTCTGTGCGGTCGCTCACGAGCTTCCCGCTCCCTTCCGCTTCGTTCTTCCTACCGAGTACAACGGATATTTCTTTGATTTTGTTCCCAGAATCATCAACACCGAGTTTCCTCTGCGAGAGGAGACCGAAGCAGACAAGGCTCAAAATAACTATCAGAATCGCCTTGCCGTGGATATTTTTCTTATGGACCGTGCGCCGGACGATCCCAAAAAGTTCTCCAAAATGGTATTCCGTCAAAAGATGATCTACGGCTATGCCATGGCGCACCGCTATGATAAGCACGCCCATGAGCACGGTCTGGCGGACAAAATAAAGATCCTCGTTCTGACCACCCTCGGACGCTTCCAAAAATTAGACAAGATCTTAAAAAAGCAGGAAGCACTTTCCGCATCCTACCGAAACGAAACGGTTAATCGCTACTGCATCACGAATGCCATTATGAAGGAAATTCACAACTCCTATCCCTTAGACTGCATTACCGAAACGGTAAAGTTCCCCATTCGTGACCGTTCCTTCCCCTGTCCTGCGGGCTATGATACCATTCTCACCGCTCTTTACGGTGACTACATGACCCCGCCCCCCGAGAACGATCGAATTCCGATCCACACTACGGTCACGGCAGATACCGAGGAAGAAGCTTGAGCACAATTCAAAACGGCTTTGCAATACGGTGTATTGCAAAGCCGTTTCTTATTCAAGCAAATCGGAACCGCTGTTATCCTCATACCTCAGACGCTTCCGTCACAGTTTCGTCAAGCTTCTTGTTTTCTTTTCTTCGGGACAAAAATCTCCCGAAATCCACGAAGGTATCCGTCACTAAAAAGATAGAAACAACCGCCGTGATCACATAATTCCAAACCTTAGCACAAGATACGTTCTGCACCGTTACCGTGGGAAGCAGCCGTTGCAGGATCGCTTCCAAGGGAATGGCGTTCAATGGCAGATACATAAAGGGGATCGTCATCAGTGTCACATACGCTATGTACTTGGGAGTTGCGGATTCCCTGTTGACCAGCAAGATCAAAGGAACCAGCATAAACGCCCACGCATACACACCGGTCAGAGACGGTACACAAAGAATGGTCGCCACGCCCACCGCCCATGTTTTCCACTGCTGTTCGGGGCGGAAGAAGGAAGAAAGCACAAAGCATGCGGCGCAGATCAATACCCACACATAGATCAGCGCATTGATGACGCTTTGGGTCATAGCGGAGAAATTCAGGGCCTGCATGGCACGTGCGATTCCGTTTCCGGAGCCGGAGGACCAGCCGGTAACATTTTCATAGAGGCTCATCAAACAAAAGATCGGTCCCCCAAAGAAGAAGGAGGGCAAAATCAGCATTGCCACGCCGTAGATGGCGCATCGGATCGCATCCTTATATCGTTTGTCTACGATCAAAAACCATCCGAAAACCACAGGATAGAGCTTGAGCGAGAAAGCAAACGCCAACGCAAGCAAGCCGATCTCACGGGCGACCCTGCTGTCACTGTGATAAGTAATCGCATATACCAAGCACGCCATCACGCACAGGATCAGTATATTGCCTCTTTCCATCATATAAAGGATCGGCACACTGAGAGTCATCAGAGCGGCAAATACAATGCGGCGGTTATCCGTACCCCGCTTTGTTGCCTTCCATACAAGGACAAACAAAGCAATAAAGCAAAGCGCCAAGGTAATCAGCACGAACAGCATACTCGAACCGTACTCTTTCCACGAATATCTCGCATCGAAGTCGGTATCGTTATAGCCGCTATCGGTAAAGCGGGAAAGGATCAAAAAGATCAAATTTGCCATAGGGGGATAGATCACGTGACGCTCCGAGTAGACCTCTTTTCCCTGAGCGGCATCCCGAATGGAGTTAAAGGCATCCATAAAGAAATCCCCACCGTTTGCGAAAAAGAAGCCTCCGCTTGCCGCCCTTCCCCAGATCAACGCCAGCAAAAAGTAGACCGCCGCACTGACACCCATGAGAATGATACAGAGATTCATTAAATTCTTTTTCGACGGCATCACATCTACAAACCCGTCCTTCGTATAGTGAGACTTGTTGGGCATAGAATACTCCTTTACCTGAAATCATATCAACAAAAAAAAGATATACACTGCATATAGCATATCAATTATATCACATTCCTGTCCAATAGTCAAGTCCCCAACAAAAAAATTCGACAATCCCGATTCCGACCGCACATTTTTCTGTTGCGATATCTTTACTTTTTCGCAAGAATGTGTTATACTATACATATTGCAACCAGACATAAGAACGCAGATTCTGCGGAAAGGAGCTTATCCTCGTAGGATATGGGAATCAAATCAATCTTCAAAAATACGGATACCCGCAAAAAAATACTGGGACTGTGTTACAGCATCGGAGCCATCGCCATCTTTAATGCAGTCATTCAATTTTTCGTGTATCCTCAAATGGAAAAGAAAATGGGAGCCGCCGCCTTCGGCGTTGCACTCTCTGTCCTCTCGGTCATTGCGATCGCCAATAACGCCTGCGGGTATGCCGCAGGCTGCGCACGGCTGTTGGGTACGGAAAAGGGGCAGACCAACAACGGCGACTATAATCTCATGCTTATCATCATGGGAGTTATTTGCGCCGTCATCGGAACGGTATACCTCTACACTCAAGATCTGCTTTCTCTCACAAGCGTGCTTCTTTACTGGCTCCTGAGCTTCTTTACCATGCTGCGGTATTACTCCGAGACCGAATTTAAGATCAAAGCGGATTTCTTCCGCTATATGATCTATTACGTTCTCATCTCGGTGGGATATATTCTCGGTATCTTTTTGTTCAAGCTAACGGATCAGTGGATGCTGGCACTCCTTGCGGGCGAGGTGCTCTGCTTTATTTATGCCGTGATCCGAAGCAAGCTGTACCGTCCTCCATTTTTCAAGATCACAAAGCACTTCAAAGGGATCTTCTCCAGCATTTCCTTTCTGCTCTTCTCCACCCTACTGGAAAACACCACCCTGCATGCGGATAAGATCGTCCTTTTGGCGATCACACAGGACGGCGAGGTGGTCACCACCTATTATATTGCCTCTCTCGTAGGTAAGGTCATCGCCATGCTGACCACACCCATCAACGCCATTGTGTTGAGTTATCTCGTGCGCTATAAGGGTGCCCTGACCAAAAAGCTCTGGTCCGTCGTCGTGCTGGCTGTGGCGGTGGGCGGTGCCGCGGTATTTGCCGGCTGTCTCCTTGTCTCACCTATAGTAATTCGCATCCTGTACAGCGAAAGCTATGCCGCAGCAATGCCGTATCTGGTTCCCGCAATTTTGGGACAGGTGCTTTACTTTGCCTCCGGCGTTCTCATCAACACCCTGCTTCGCTTCAAGGGAGAGCGTGACCAGTTTATCTTTAACGCCCTCTACGCCGTGGAATTTTTCGTATGCGTTGCCGTCGGAACGGCGCTTGGCGGTCTGATGGGCTTTGCGCTTGCAGTGGTTCTTGCCAACGGAATCCGCTTTGCGGCGGCGCTGATCAAGGGCTATGTGGGTAAAAAACAATTAGAGCCTGCCGCAAATGCCGATTAAATGACAAAAAAAGCAAAAAGAACGCAACCTTCGTCGGAAGGTTGCGTTCTTTTACAATGGAATCCTATCTTTCGTGACAGAACGCCATAGACCGTCTTGACAATTCTCTTTTTTTATGATATAATATATAAATGTATGCTCGATTTTTCTTTTTCTCTATGAATCCAAATCAAAAAAGATCGACCGCAAATAACCGAGAACAAGACAAATTCCATTCGAGAATCCATGTTTAGGAGAATAATCCATGAAAAAGATCTTGTCCCTGTTGCTGATACTGCTTTTGCTTTGCGCTCTATCGATCAGTTCCCTGACCTCCTGTGCAAAGCCTGCCAAGGATCCTCTTTTGGAGGACAGCTCGGAGGTCAACGGACAAAGCGAAACCGTTCAAACGCCCACCGAAGAGGACAAGCCTTCCTCGGAAACCGAAGCAGATACTGAGCACACAGAAAATACCAATCAAGAAAATACCAATCAAGAAAATACCAATCAAGAAAATAAGCCGACTGCACCCATTATTTTGTTTGATCCGATCCGAACCGTATATTGTGAGGGTGGCTTTGTAAAAGGAAACACCACGGGAATTTTTGCCAACTCCTCAGAGGGATACCGTTTTGTCGGCTGGACAGACGGAGAAACGGCCATCCAAAAAAGCGCTTCCATTGAATCTGTCAAGGACAACACGGTCCGTCCGATCTTCGAGCCGATTTTCGTGGAGCTTTATGTGGCAGACCTGCTGATCGAATCGGTTGCGGTTTCGGAGTTTGTCACACGAAGCGAAGCCGATTTGCTTGTCTCGCTACGAGGAAAAATCTTTCAGAAATGGGAAGCAAAGAACGCTCCCATTGATCTGAACGAGACCGACAGCGTGTTGGCGCAGATCAAGCAGTATTGGAACGACGGAGCGATCAAGGATCTGCCCAATTTCAAGCTGACCGCCTCCTTCACAGACCGTGCCGCCAAGGATTTTTACGCCTTTCGAACCATTGCCCATGCACTGGGCGGCGCACCTTGGCTGGCGGAAAGCAACACCTATTTGAATTCTCTCGAGGTGTTTGAATATCATTACAGTCGGGGGCAAAGATTCTTTGAAATCGACCTCTGCCTCACCATGGACGGAAAGATCGTTGCCTTGCACCAATATGAAACTCAGATCCTGTATGACGAATTCATGGCAACGAAGCGGGAGGGCTTTACCCCCATTGATCTGGAGATACTGATCGATCTGATGCTTCAATATCCCGAAATATACATTGATCTTGACATTTTAAGCGTCTACCGAAGCGGATACGAAGGAAGCGCAAAGGAAAAGCTGACTCTGTTTTACGATTCCCTTGATGCGGAGATTCGCCTGCGAGATGACGGTAGCGGAGAAATTTACGGCGACATCTATGAGAGATTTGTGTTAGAGATCTTCTTTGATTCTCATTTGGTCTCTCAGATGCTGGAGCTCGCCAAGCAGGAAAAATACGGGTTTGAGCACTTCATGTATGCAGGCATAGGAGACAAAGAAACGCCCACGGGAACCGGCGACGATGCAGAGCTGGAAAAGACCCTGCAATGGTGTGTGGAAAACGATATCCGAATGATGTCAACGAAAATTCTGGATAAGGAGTTTATCGAAATGACCGATCGGTACGATATCTTTACCTTTGCCTATACCTACAATTCCCCCGAACAGATCGAGGTCCTGCTCTCTCTCGGCATTGATTGCGTTTTCACTGATTTTGTTTACCTTTAAGCCTTAATAAAAGAGGATGAGATCGCTTTTTGGGTACTTGCGGGTCATCGGTTTCGATCGACAAACGTCTGCAAGGAAGCCAATCGCCCCCGATCCATCGGCGGCGTGTCCCGCAGAGTGTTTTCCACCCCCAGCCCCTCATATTTGAAAAAGCCCAGCGTGTGGAACGGCAATAGCTCATACCTTGTCACACAGCGCTTTCCCCGAATATGAGGCAGATACTGTGCCAGTATCTCCTCACTGTCATTGATCCCGGGAACGATCACCGTGCGGATACGGGTCGGCTTTCCGATCTCCTCCAGATAGTCCAACATAGCAAGAGTTTGCGCCATGCCACGTCCGGCATGGCGCATATAATTTTCCTCATCCCAAAATTTCAGATCCAACAAAACCGACTGGGCGTGCACCAGCACCGTCCTTACGGCATCGGTCAGAGGAACCGCCCCCGATGTGTCTGGAATGTATCCGATCCCTTCCCGTTCCAGCAGAGGGATCAGCTCACATAAAAATTCCGCCTGAAGCAAGGGCTCTCCGCCGCTAAAGGTTACACCGCCCCGCTCCTTGAAATAGGGACGGTAACGGGCGATCTTCCGTACCAGCTCCTCCGCCTCGATCTCCCCTTCCTTGCCAAACGCCCACGTGTCGGGGTTGTGACAGTACACACACCGCAGCGGACAGCCCCGCAGAAAGACCGCACACCGCAGACCCTCTCCGTCTACCGCCGCAAGGCTCTCAAAGGAATGCACATATCCCTTCATACGACACTCCGCTTACATCTGCTCATGGAAGGTTCGGGAAATGACCTCCAGCTGCTTGTCCTTCGTCAGCTTGTTGAAGTTCACCGCATAGCCGCTGACCCGAATGGTCAGAGACGGGTATCGGGTCGGATCGTTCATGGCGTCGATCAGCTTTTGCCGATTCAGCACATTGACATTCAGGTGATGGGCATTCTGCGCAAAATATCCGTCCAGTACCGCCACCAGCTTCTCCACCCGATCTGCCTCATCCATACCCAAGGCATCGGGCGTGATGGAAAAGGTGTTGGAAATACCGTCCTGACAGCAGCCGTAATCAATTTTCGCCACCGAGTTTAAGGATGCCAGTGCTCCCTCGGCATCTCTGCCGTGCATGGGATTAGCACCGGGCGCAAAGGGCTCTCCCTTCTTTCGTCCGTCGGGCGTAGCACCCGTTTTTTTGCCGTATACCACATTGGAGGTAATAGTCAGGATCGACAGCGTGTGCTTGGCATTCCGATAGGTCTTGGTCTTGCACAGCTCGGAATAGAAGTACTCGGCGATCCACTGCGCAATGCTGTCCACCCGCTCATCATCGTTTCCGTATTTGGGGAATTCCCCTTCGGTCACAAAATCTGCGATCAAGCCCCGCTCATCCTTCACGGGCGTGACCTTGGCATATTTGATGGCGCTCAGACTGTCCGCCAGCACGCTGAAGCCGCTGATCCCAAAGGCCATCAGCCGCTCGGGCTCCGCATCATGCAGCGACATCATCAGCCGCTCATAGGCATAGCGGTCGTGCATGTAGTGAATGACATTCATCGTGTTCACATACAACTTTGCCATCCAAGAGGCATAGGTCTTAAAGGCATCCAATACCTCCTCATACACAAGGGGCTTTTCCTCAAATATCTTCCCCTCGGGAGCGATCTGCTCACCGTACAGCTCATCCCGTCCGCCGTTCAGTGCCATCAGCAGGATCTTTGCCAGATTGCACCGTGCGCCGAAGAACTGCATCTGCTTGCCTGTTTTCATGGCGGATACACAGCAGGCAATGGCATAATCGTCTCCGAACTCTTTTCTCATCACATCGTCGTTTTCATACTGGATCGAATCGGTATCCACCGAGACCTTGGCACAAAAGCGCTTAAAGTCCTCGGGCAATCCCTGTGCCCACAAAACCGTCAGATTCGGCTCGGCACTGGATCCTAAATTATACAGGGTCTGCAAGAAGCGATAACAGGTCTTGGTCACCATGGGTCTGCCGTCCTCGCACATGCCCGCTAAGGAGCAGGTCACCCATACCGGGTCGCCCGCAAACAGATCGTTGTATTCGGGAGTCCGCAAATGACGAACCAACCGCATCTTCAGAACCAGATCGTCGATCAGCTCCTGTGCCGAGATCTCATCCAA
Source organism: Oscillospiraceae bacterium (assembly GCA_015063535.1). Lineage (GTDB taxonomy): Bacteria > Bacillota > Clostridia > Oscillospirales > CAG-272 > HGM12713. The sequence goes on along the minus strand of SVTY01000003.1, from coordinate 71,619 downwards.
GGTTCCCTCTGACAGATCTCTCTCCATGTAGATATCCAAAAACGCCGAGATCCGCCCGATGCTGTTGGCGGCACCGTTCTGCTCCTTGATGGCACCCAAATAGCCGAAATACAGCCATTGCACCGCCTCATAGGCATTTTCTGCGGGACGGGAGATATCACAGCCGTACTCCGCCGCCATAGTCACAAGCTGCGTCATAAATTCCAACTGCTTCTCAATATCCTCCAAGAGCATGATGGTCTCATCCGACATATCCCTCTCGCCGATCCGTCGCTTGTCCGCCTTCCGTTCTGCGATCAGATGGTTCATACCGTACAGAGCAATGCGGCGATAGTCTCCGATGATCCGTCCTCTGGCATAGGCATCGGGAAGCCCCGTCAGAATACCTGCGTGCCGTGCCTTTTTCATGGTATCGGTGTACACACGGAATACGCCGGTGTTATGGGTCGTGCGGAACCGAAATTCGGTGTTGATCGTCTCCCCCAGCTCATAGCCGTACGCCTTACATGCCTGTGCCGCATTGCGGTAACCCGCAAAGGGGTTCACCGCCCGCTTCAGAGGCGCATCGGTCTGCAAGCCCAAAATAATATCCTCCCCCTCATGAATGTATCCGGGCTTATAGGTCAGGAGAGAGGAGACATGCTCGGTGTCCACATCCAGCACACCGCCCTTTTCATTCTCTGCAACCAGAAGCTCCTCCACCCGACGGAGAACCGAATCGGTTCTCTTGGTGGTACCCTTCAAAAAATCCGAGGTCCCCTCATAGGGCGTGTAATTTTTTCGAATAAAATCACTGACATTGATCTCCTTTGTCCAAACGCCGTCACAAAATCCTCTCCAATAATGTTCCATTTCTCTATTTCCTTTCTTTTTGCTTAAAATTCACTGTTTTTTCTCGATTATTTGCCAAAATTCGTAAACAAACCGTGTCCGATCGGTTTCCGTAACAAGACTTTTTTGTTACAGAACTGTTACAAAAAAACACAAAAAGGTACCCTTGGAAAAACAAGGATACCCAGACGGTCGGCAAATATAATCCCTGTTCCCCCATAGTACTCTATGCTCCGTCAGTAGCAGGAATCGCTTATATTATATCACGTAAAGCCCGATTTGTCAACCCCTTTTTCGCTCCTTTCTTCAAGCAAAATCAACAAAACACAATGATCATAACATCACGTATTCAACAAGTAAAAAACCGCTCTGTCGGCGGATCCGCCGACAGAGCGTTTTTTTACTATACCGATTATTCCGTTTTCTCCATAAAATCACGGATCAATGCCGAGCGAAGTTTCTCCAGTAACTCGGGGGCGTGACCGCCCACGGCTTTGCCATCGATCTCGCAAACGGGTCGGCAAAGCGAGCCCGATGCGGTAACGATCACTTCCGCCGCATCCTTCATTTCTGCCAAGGTAAACGGCTCCTCCAGCACAGGGATCCCAAACAAGCGGCATTTTGCTAACAAATGCGCCCTCGCTACACCCGCCAAGATCTGCCGATCCGCCGGTGCCGTTTTCAGGCTACCATCTGCCTGTAAAATGGAAATGTTCGAATGGGCACATTCGGTAACATATCCGTTTCGGTGGAAGATCGCCTCATCCGATCCCGCCTCGGTCGCCTGAATGGATGCCAAAACCGTCGGCAACAAATTCAAGGTTTTCATATTACAGTGTAAAAACCGAGTATCCTCCACCGTGATCGTCTTCATGGGCGTGTAGCAATCTCTCAGCTTCATGGGGCGGATCGTTACCCAAATATTGGCGTCAAGCACACTGCGCGGTGCATGGCTCCGCAGCTCGGTTCCTCTGGATACCTGCCAATATACCAACTGCTCGTCGGCATCCACCTTTTGGATGAGGGATGCGATCAACTCGCAAAATTCCTGCTTGGTCTTTCCGATCCGAATGCCCAACTCCTCCGCTCCCGCATACAGCCGATCCATATGCTCCTCTAAGGCGTAGGGCTTATGATGCCTTGTATAGATCACCTCAAAAATACCGTCACCGAAATAGCAGGCACGGTCATTCATGGGGACGGTCATCCGTTCGATCCGATCGTACCGTCCGTTATAATACCCGAGATTTTCCATGATCGTTTAAATCAGCGTTCCTTTCCCGATGGCTTCACCGATAAAAATACCTTGCCGCAGAGCGATACCGTCACTGCGGCAATCCGTTACAATACTCTTATTATAGCACACCTATTCCCGATTGTCAAGCACAGAACCGAGAGAAACATCCATTTGTTTTCGGTCTTAACAACGATGCCGGGGCACAAGCCCCGGACATCGCTACCGTTTTTTGCTGATTCCGAAAAATTTTCTTAGAAAAGGAGCTAAAAAAGTCGGAGAATGTACCAATACGATCTTCATACGCTGTAAATTCCTTTCATTCCAATCAAAATTTCGGTAAGTATATTTCTAACACCGTTTACCCAACAACAAAATGCCCGCTACAATCACCACAGCCGCCTCCACAAAGGCGAGAAAATAACCCGGGAGCAAAAAGGAAAGAAAGATCCCCGCTCCAAAGCTGATCGCCGAGATTCCAAGCAGCTTTCTCAGCCCCATCTGACACCACATGTCAAACCACCTCCTTTTGCCCGTTCTGTATCAATTATATGCGTTGATCCTCTCAATCGTTCTCATTTTGCAAAAAATCATCTGCTCTCACTTCTCCTGCTCGGTCATGTTTTTCCGTGCTTTTTCATAAAATAAACCAAGAAACAACCGAAAGGAGAACGATCATGGGTGCCATCGGCGGTATTTTTTCTTATACATCCTCTCCCCTCGACCCGATGCTCCCTGTCTGCATGAGTCGGTCGATGACCATACGAGGCGGGGCGGTGCGTGAGGCATATATCGGAAAGCAAGCGGCACTCCTGCAAAACATGTCGAGCAAGGAAAGTCGCTCTGCTCTCCCCCGTCCACTCACTCGTACGGCAAACGGAAGTGCCTATACCATCGTTGCCGACGGAGCACCCTGCACCTCCGAGCTTGCGGCAGAGGAAGAATTGTTTGACGTAGCCGAGCAAACGCTGGAGGCCTATATCGCATTGGGCACAGATATTGCCGAAACTCTCAGCGGTAGCTTTACCCTCGCCATCCTCGACGAAAGACGGAGTGAGGTGCTGTTGCTGTGCGGTACGGAAAGCGGTAAGTCACTCTTTTTTGTCAACGACCGAGACTACTTCGCCTTCGCTTCCGAGATCAAAGCCCTGCTTCGCTTCTTCCCCGACGGAATCCGAATCGGGCGGGAACGCCTGTGGAGCTATCTCACCGCCCCCTGCGGAAGTGCTTCGGGTGCTGAGCTTTATGCGCATCTGTCAAGCCTTATGCCATGTACGGGCATTGTTTGCTCGGCAATGGGCATATCCCGATTTTCCTATATACCCACCTCCATTTCCAATCCGAAAAAACCGCCGCAAACTCCCATCACACCTCCTCTCTTCGTGCCCGAGCCACAAGAACTGAAACGGCATCTCACCGATATTCTTTTTGCGTTCGATTATCCACAGTTCGACCCGTGGATGATAGGTACAATCCAAGCCTCCAAGCAGTCGACAGGCGATCCGACAAGGCGGGAGCGAGCTTTGAAAAAGCTCGACCGAAGCCTGCGTGAGCTGTTGGGAGACACAGACACCTCGCTTCTTTCCTATCTTTTCGGCGCAGAACGGTTATCGGCTTTGGAGCGGGAGCGCAATCTTGCCAAGCGCATCCGCCTGCGGGGAATGCTCTATCAGACCCTTTTATGGGCAGAGCATTATCCGATCCATTTTGTATAAATATACACATAAACAAAGATCACCGATATTTTTTAACAAAATCGTCATAAAAAAAGAACGAGCCGTCACTCTTTTGTCACGGTTCGTTCTTTGCTTGTTTACAGATTTTGTTGTATATACAATGTTATACAGAACATTGTTGCTCCTGTGTCTGTCGACGGAGCTTGCCTCATTTTCCCACGCAAAAACGAGAGAAGATTTCCGAGACGATCTCCTCGCCCAGCTCCCGTCCGTCCACCTGTCCCAAGGAGGTCAGCGCCGTCTCCAAGCCGACGCAGCAAAGATCCAAGGGAAGCTCCGCATCCAAGTCGGTCAGGGTCGCCTCCAATGCCTCTGCCGCCAGCATCAGCGCCGCATACTGACGGGCACCCGTGACCACGGCATCGGTCTGCACATTCAGGCTTCCGTCGATAAACAGGCGGTCGATCTCCACCGACAGCCGATCAAAGCCCTGTCCATCCGCAGCTGACACGGCGACCGTATGAGGAAAGCGTTCCCGAACGGCGGTCATATCCGCCGATTCCTGTCGGTCGCTTTTATTCAACAGCGCAATGGCGGGAACTCCCATCTGTCCGATCTCCTCAGTCAGTGCCAGATCCTCCTCGGTCAGCGGACAGGAGGCATCGAACACGGCTAAGATCAGCCCCGCTTGCTTCATTTCCTCCCGTGTCCGTTCGATCCCGATTCTCTCCACCCGATCCTCGGTTTGGCGCAGACCCGCCGTATCGCACAAGCGAAGCAGAGTTTTTCCCAAGGTCGCCGTTTCCCGCAGAACATCCCGTGTGGTTCCCTCCACCTCGGTGACAATGGCGGCGTTATATCCGACGATCCGATTATAGACCGAGCTTTTTCCCGCATTGGTCCTGCCGCAAATGACGGTAGCGACGCCCTCGGTAATGGCACGCCCCGTTCCGTAGGTCGCCGCCAGTTCCCGAATCCCCGACAGAGCCGTTGCCACCTGTTCCCGCATCTGCACTCGGCTCAGCTCGGCAAGATCCTCCTCGGGAAAATCAATCGCCGCCCACACAGACGACAACACCGTTCGCAGAGAGGTATACAGCTCCTCGGTTCGGTCGGCAAGTCCGCCCTTCATTCCGTTGCGGGCAAGCAAAAGCTGGCTGTCGCTTTTGGCATCCAACAAAAGCCCCAGTGCCTCCGCCTCGCTCAGGCGCATTTTTCCGCCGATATATGCCCGTCGGGTAAACTCACCCGCCTCTGCCGCTCTGGCACCTGCACAAAGCGCCGCTTGCAGTACCTTGGCGGTGATCCGCACGCCGCCGTGGCAGGTCAGCTCCACCGTATCCTCTCCCGTAAAGGAGTGAGGCGCATGGAAGCAGACTGCCATGCCGTCATCCAATATAACACCGTCGGGGCTTCGGATCTCGCCGTACACCATTTGTCCGTGAGCAAGCTCTCCCAACCGCTTTCCGCTTGCGGGGGCAAAGATCGCCTCCCCGACACGGCAAGCATCCTCGCCCGAAATGCGGATCAGCGCCACGCCGCCTTTTCCGTAGGGCGTACTGATGGCGGCGATCGTATCCAACAGCTTCATTTGTTTCCTCCTTACCGACCATAGGAAAAGGGACTGCCACAGGCAGTCCCTTTTTACGCAAAGGTCAAAGCTTATTCTGCCTCGACGACCTCTTCTGCATCCTCGATTGCCAACTCGCAGTCATCGCACTCATCCAGAAGATCATCACAATCGTACACCAGATCCTCAGTGTATCTCTTGATCAGCTTGTAGATCACAAATGCGATCGCACTGGCAACAGCCACGCACGCAACGCTGATGGCTACGATCTTACCGTAGTTTGTCTTTTTTCTTTTGAAGAAGCTCATGGTTCATCCTCCTTATATATTTAAAAAAATAATTTCTATTTATAGTATATCATATTTTTGAAAAAAAGCAAGGGTTATCTTGATTTTTTTAAAAAAATTTCATTTTTTTCTTAAAAATGCTCTCTATTTTTTTAAATGCGGCAAAATCTCTCTTGCCAAGCACTTGAAAATTTGATATAATATAAAGGAAGAAACAGCGTTCAAGGCGAGAGCGGAGGTTACCATGACATACAATGAAATTTGTCTTGCCCTTTCAGAGGCGGGAATCGAAAACGATCGGGGAGAGGCGGCAATGCTGATCTGCCATTTTTGCGGGATCAACAAGGCGGAGCTTCTTGGTCGGCGTGAGGAGGAATTTGACTGTCCGTCTCTGACCGAAGCGGTCAAGCGGCGGTGCGGACGCTATCCCCTTCAGTACATTCTCGGCTACTGGGAGTTTTGTCATGAGACCTACCGTGTAACCGAGGACACGCTGATCCCCCGTGCGGACACCGAGAAGCTGGTGGAGCTGGCGGTGCGGATGATGCCCGAGCAGGCACGCTTCATTGATCTTTGCACGGGAAGCGGCTGCGTGGCGATCTCTGCCCTTGCCGCCCGTCCCGACTGCCGTGCTGTTGCGGTAGATCTGTTTGAAAAGACCTTGGAGATCGCAGGAGAAAACGCCGAACGGAACGGCGTGGGAGATCGCATCGGGCTACTTGCGAAAAATGTACTGGAGCCTGCCTTTATGGAGGAGCTTGGCTTATTTGACTGTATTCTTTCCAATCCTCCCTATATTGAAACAAAGCAGCTTTCCCTGCTGGACGATGAGCTTTCCTTTGAGCCTGAGGCGGCTTTGGATGGCGGCGACGACGGACTGAGCTTTTATCGGGTCATCATCGGAGAATACGGCAAGTATTTACGTCCCGAAGGACTGATGCTGTTGGAGATCGGCTGGGATCAGGGCAAGGCGGTTGCCGCCATTGCCGCAGAGGCAGGCTTTCGCTGTGAGATCTACAAGGATTACAACGGCAACGATCGGGTGGCGTATTTAACGAAGTAAAAGGATCAGAAGCATTGACTCGCAATAGCGGGTGGTACTTTTTCGGACAGTCGAGGACGCCTGTCCCTACAGGTTTGCAAAAACATAGCAGGCGCACCTGTTGTACCAACAAAACGGCTTTGCACCCAATTGATTGTAGGGACAGACGTCCTCGGCTGTCCCTACAGGGTTGCAAAAACATAGCAAGCGCATCTGTTGTACCAACAAAACGGCTCCGTACCCAATTGATTGTAGGGACAGACGTCCTCGGCTGTCCGTTCCCAAACAATTCAATTTCATTCCTTTCGGAGCATCGGCATAGCTTATACAAAATCCCCGCCACGATGGCGGGGATTTTGTTGCTTATATCAATTTTGAATCAGTCGTTTTTCTCTTCGGTCGTTTCTTCGGTCGTCTCTGCTGCGGGAGCGGCATCGGCTGTATCGTTTTCGGCGGCTGCCTGTGCGGTTGCCTGAGCTTCCTTGAGCCACTTATTATACTTGGTGGCGTAGGCGGTTACAAGCACCTTCGTGACGATAGCCGCAACCATAATCAGCACGATTACCAAAAATACAGAGGAAACAGCACTTCCTACCTCACACGTTACGTCAACCAATCCAAGTTGAGATGCCAGTATCGAACTGTTGCTTACCACAAGGGCAAGTATCATACCGAAAAACGGAAGACCAAAATAGAGGAAGGACAGGCTTCTGAGCTTTTTGGTCTTTCTTGTGATCAGACTGATCGCAGTGGGGATCATAGCAATGACCGTGATAGCAACCAGAGCAATCACGCCCCATCTCATGACGGTAACGGCTTTGTTTATGTACTCGATTGCATCGTGCTGCTCATATACGATCTCGCCTGTACTGCGGTCATACTCGAAATAGATGTATTGTGCCTCATAGATTTCCAGATTTTTGGAAGCATAGGAGAATGCGAAGCCGGATTGACCTTCATACATATCAATGGCTTCCGCAACCTTCTGTGTCATGGCAGAGGCGGGAATAAATTTGTTGACATCGGCGATCTCATTTAAGGTCTCGCAAAGCTTCTCGTTGAACGTATACTCCGCTACGAGATATTTGCCCTGAAGCTCCTCAAGTGCTTCCTCGTACTCAGAGGAATAGCCTACTGCGTAAACGTCGGAAAGCTGTTCTACTCCCAAAAGGAATTCACGCAAGCCGTCGGTGTTTCTTGCTTCCAGCTCGGCATCAAACACCTTGGAAAGCATAGCGATCTTATTTTCTTCGATATCCGTCAGGTAGGCTGCTACCTTGTAACCATCAATTCTCGGGATCCTTTTGCCTTCATTATTGGTTGTGTAGCCTTCGATCGCATCTGCTTTTGTTGCCAATGCAATGTATTCGTCGGGCTTTTTGTCAGCCATCTCCTTCAATGTGTTGGCAACATAGTCGGATGTCGTGAAAAATGCGTTGATCTTGTCGTTTGCCTTTTCAAGGTTCTTGATCCGCTCAAGCTCGGAAAAATCCTTGTCCTTGAGATACTTGACACTGTCTTCAACATCCTCGAAATATGCTTCCTCGTCGTTGAATTTTTTCTGCTCGGCAAGTACTTCGGACATCGTGTAGGAAACGGATTTTTCGTATACTACTTTTTTATCCGCATCCTCCACTTTGGTATGCGCTGTAAATACGGGGGCGAAAAATACGGTTATCAAATAAATGATAACCACGGCAAGCACTGCGAGCTTGACGATTCTGTTGATCATTGCCGTTTGGGTATACTTCCCGTACAGCGGATGATCCTTGGTCGGGTTTGCGAGAACTGGTTTGGTTGCCATAAATACTCCTTGTAATAATTATAGATTTACCGAAATGGTAAGTCTATTATACGCTTTTGCCGAGCGTTTGTCAAGAGATTATGGCATTTTTGTAGAGAAATACAGAAAGATTTGTTGCGATGGCAGTTTGGCTGTGTTTTAAATTGACAAAAAAGGGTTCAGGACATTTGTCCTGAACCCTTTTTGAATAATTGAAACACTCTCTTATACGGGATTGACGCCGCCGGTTCCGTTGCCGCTATCGGTCGTCTTGAAGTACTCCAGATAGCTGGGACGGCAATAGAACTCTCCGTCGATATCTAAGCCTCTAGCATCTTTACCCTTGAAATATACCTTTGCCCAGGTCTTGGTCTCGTTGATTCCGATAACCTTGAACTCTACGCCCTCAGCGGTAGTCATGGTCTTGGTCAAGGCAGAGGCACCCAAGTTATCCAAGTCATCATCGTAGCAGGGGGTGGTTCTCAGATTCAGCTGGGTGGGATTGGAGCCGGTGGTATCATTGTTGATAACACTGGTTACATTATCCTCGGTAATAGCGGTAAAGGTCACATCGCCCTTGTTGGGAGTTACCAAATAGCTGTATACATAGTACTCGGCATCATTGTAGGAAACCTTATCCCAAGTCCCGTTGGTGGCAATTCGAGTCAAGGATGCGCCAAATTCCACACTTTGGCTGGATTTGTCGCCATTGGAGGTAGAATACCGCAGGTATGTAGGATGGCATACGTAAACGGTATCGTTTTTGGTGACCCATGTGCCGAAGATTACATTGTCATTATTGCCGGGAACATACGAGGTGTCGGTGGAAGTGCCGGTTCCGATGTTGGAATTGTTCAAATACTGATTCGCAAAGGGATCGGTATCGTCAAACTCGTCGTCGTTGTTCTCCTTCTTCTTATTACAAGCGGTCAGCAAAATAGCGGTGACCGTTACCAGTGCCAAAAAGATCGCCAAAAATTTTTTCATGTTCCTTCTCCTTCATGTTTCTTCTTTTCTTTTTATCGCTTCTTTTCTTTTGAAAGTTCAAATGCCCTTTTGTGCCTTGTCGAAAAAAGGGATTTTTTGCTTCCTTTTTATACATAAAATTATTATACCAAAAAAAGCAGGACGTGTCAAGGGTTCGGCAAAAGAATTTTTTGGAATATTTTTCTTTTTGTAAAAAATTTACGACTTATGCCTTCGGGCGCCAATCAGCCGAACAAAATCGAATATCCTCTGGATACCGTTTGCCCCGCAAGCAGGCGGAACATGTCGCATTTGGTGGCGAAGTCTCCCGATTTGCCGTCGAAGTCGGGCAAGCCGCACCAGGGCTCGATGCACACATAGGGAGCTTCGGTCTTCGGCGCATGCCAAAAGCCGAGATAAGGCATATCGGGATAGCGGAAGGTCACAAAGCGATCACTCTTGTCGGAGCGCAGGGTGGCACAGGAATCCGTACGGGACAGGAAGATGGCATCATTATCGAACAGGTCGTGACGCAGGCGGAGGATCCGTCCGTCCTCCAAGGGAAACGCTTCCTTGCGACCTGTAATAAAGCAGGTCTCGGACAGCAACAGCTTGTCGGGGCTGGCGGGGTTTTCAAACTCCACATACCAATCCGCAAAGCATCCGCCGTCCAGCGGCACGTTGAAGCCCGGGTGGAAGCCAAGGGTGGCGGGAAGCAGACCCTCTCCCGCATTTTTAACCGAAACGGAGGCGCAAAGCTCCCGTCCCGTCAGGGTATATTCCACGGTCAGCACAAAGTCAAAGGGGTAGCACTTCCGTGTTTCCTCATCGGAACGCAGGGTCAGGCACAGGGTGCTTTCGGTCTGCGCATCCAGCGAAAAGGCGGTACGGCGGGCAAAGCCGTGAAGATTCATCTCATACGTCTTTCCCTCCCACGTATATTTGCCATCAATGAGTCTGCCGCAGATCGGGAACATCAAGGGCGCATGCCCCTTCCAATAGGCGGCATCTCCCTGCCAAATATATTCACAGCCTTCGGCACTGCGAACCGAAAGAAGCTCGGCTCCCATATCGGATACGGTTACGGTCAAGCTCTCGTTTTTTAAGGTATAAAGCATAGGACACCTCTTTCAATATTGTATTTATATCTATTATATCATCCGCAACAGGGAAATTCAAGTATATTCAACAAGTTTTTGCAAATAATATCTGTAGAATTTTTGATCCATCAAAAAAAGGAGAGGAAGCGTGCAAAACAAGATCTTGAAATTTGAAGGCGGGGCGGCGATCGTATCGGCAGCATCGGTCGTGGGAAAGTACGAATATGAAGGCCCCTTGGGCGATTGCTTTGATCTACACGACTCGACCGACAAATTCGGTATGAAAACATGGGAAAAGGCGGAAAGCGAGATGCAACGGCTTGCCTTCAACACCGCTCTTGCCAAGGCGGCGGCATCCGAACGGGAGGTGGATGTGCTGTTTGCGGGGGATCTGCTGAATCAATGTGTCGGTTCCTCCTATGGGTTGTTGGATTTTGATATTCCCTATTTTGGGCTGTACGGCGCCTGCTCCACGGCAGCAGAGGGGCTGATGCTTGCCGCCATGATGACCTCGGCGGGATATTTCACCACTGCTGCCGCCGTGACCTCCTCGCATTACTGCTCGGCAGAGCGGCAGTACCGCACGCCGCTGGAATACGGCGCACAGCGTTCCCCTACCGCTCAATGGACGGTGACCGGCTCGGGCGCCTTCCTCGTTCGGCGGTCGGGACGGGTTCGGATCACCGAAGCCCTGCCCGGGATCGTGGTGGAAAAGGGCATCAACGACGCCTCCAACATGGGCGCCGCCATGGCTCCTGCGGCGGCGGATACGCTGTTGCGCTATTTTCGGTACAGCGATTATAAGCCGGAGGAATTTGATCTGATCGTGACGGGAGATCTGGGCTTTGAGGGCGGCTCGATCCTTTGTGAGCTGCTATTGGCAGAGGGCTTGGATATCCGAAGCCGCTACAACGATTGCGGAATGATGATCTATGACCGAAAAAAGCAGGACATGCACAGCGGCGGCTCAGGCTGCGGTTGCTCGGCGGTGGTGCTTGCCTCTCATTTGTATCCCCGCTTGGAGCGGGGAGAGTTGCGGCAGATCCTGCTCCTCGGCACGGGTGCGATGATGAGCCCTGCCAGTATTCAGCAGGGGCAGGCGATCCCCGCCGTGGCTCATCTGCTTCGGATCGGCAATGAAGCCTATGTAGAAAGGGGGTAACGCTCATGGATTGGATCTTGGACTATATTTGGGCGTTTTTGGTGGGCGGCGCTTTTTGCGTGATCGCTCAAATTTTGTTGGATAAGACCTCTCTGTCCCCTGCCCGCATTTTGGTGGGCTATGTGGTGGCGGGCGTGATCCTCGGTGCGGTGGGGCTATATGCGCCGCTGGTGGAATTTGCGGGAGCGGGAGCGACCACGCCGCTGACCGGCTTTGGCTTTCTGATCGCCAAGGGCATCCGTGCCGCCGTGGACGAGAACGGATTATTGGGTGCTTTGACGGGGGGCTTGACCGCCGCCGCTGCGGGAACCGCCGCCGCTCTGTGCTTCGGCTATCTTGCGGCACTGTTCTCACGGGGAAAGCCGAAATAAAGAAGGAAGAAAGAGAGAACGTATATTCTTTTTTCTTTTGAAAAAGAAAAAAGAATCAAAAAAGAAAACAAAACGGAATATATGGCGGATGACGGCGGTTCCTTTGCCGAAATTTTATCGGGAATGATTGACAAAGCGGGAATAAGGTGTTATAATAGTATAATGTAATGAGTAAATTTTGGAAAACCCAACTCAGGTAAAGGAACGGTATCAGTATGAAACGAGAGTTTGTCAAATCCATTTATGAAGCCCCCGAAGCATTCGGCGGCAAAACGGTGACCTTGGGCGGCTGGGTCCGCAATCTGCGGGACAGCAAGGCATTCGGCTTTATTGATCTGAATGACGGAAGCTGCTTCAAGTGTGTACAGGTGGTGTTTGAGCGGGACAAGCTGGACAATTACGATGAGATCGCCCGACAGAATGTAGGAGCGGCACTGATCGTGACAGGTGTGGTCGAATTGACCCCCGGCGCTAAGCAGCCCTTTGAGCTGAAAGCCACAAGCATTGCCGTGGAGGGTACCTCGACCCCCGAATATCCGCTTCAGCCCAAGCGTCACAGTGTAGAGTTTTTGCGGGAGCAGGCATATCTGCGCCCCAGAACCAATCTGTTCTCCGCCGCATTCCGTGTGCGGAGCGAAGCGGCATATGCCATCCACAGCTTTTTCCATGAGAGAGGCTTTGTTTATGTTCACACGCCTCTGATTACCGCCTCCGACTGTGAGGGTGCTGGCGAGATGTTCCGTGTGACGACGTTGGATCCCAAAAATCCGCCCCTGAAGGAGGACGGATCGGTGGACTATTCTCAGGATTTCTTCGGAAAAGCCGCCAATCTGACGGTATCGGGGCAGCTGGAGGGAGAGACCTATGCCTTGGCATACGGTAAAATTTACACCTTCGGCCCTACGTTCCGTGCGGAAAACTCGAACACGGCACGGCATGCGGCGGAATTCTGGATGATCGAGCCCGAGATCGCCTTTGCCGATCTGAATGACAACATGGAGCTGGCGTGGGATATGATCCGCTACATCATCCGCCATGTACTGACGCATTGTGCGCAGGAGATCGACTTCTTCAACAGCTTTGTGGAAAAGGGCTTGAAGGACCGTCTTGTGGCTCTTGCCAACAGCGACTACAAAAAGGTGACCTACACCGAGGCGGTGGACATTCTGAAAAAGAGCGGTGCCGACTTCAAGTATCCCGTGGAGTGGGGCATCGACCTTCAGACCGAGCATGAGCGGTATCTGACCGAGCAGGTGTTCAAGTGTCCCGTGTTCGTGATCGACTATCCGAAGGAGATCAAGGCGTTCTACATGCGTCTCAACGACGACGGCAAGACGGTTGCCGCCATGGACTTGCTGGTGCCCGGTGTGGGCGAGATCATCGGCGGCTCTCAGCGTGAGGAGCGGATCGACGTGCTGACTGCCAGAATGGCGGAGTGCGGTCTGTCCGAGGAGGATTACTGGTGGTATCTGAATCTCCGTCGCTACGGAGGAACCAAGCACGCAGGCTACGGCTTGGGCTTTGAGCGGATCATCATGTATCTGACGGGTATCTCCAACATTCGTGACGTCATTCCCTACCCCAGAACGGTGGGAAATGCAGAATATTAAAAATCAACAGGCTGTTTCTATGGGAGCAGCCTGTTTTTTCTGTCTGTCTGTCCGAAACTTTTCAAAAGCTCTTGATTTTGGGCGCAGTTTATTATATAATAAAAGATAGCACAAAAGAAACAGGAAAGGATATACGTTCATGAACAAGGTTTTTGTTCCGCAGGGCTACCGTCCGCCTTTGGACGCCTATAACACGCAAAAGGCGATCGCCTATATCAAGCAAACATTTCAGGAGGAATTTGCCTCCGCACTGAATCTCAAACGGGTCTCCGCTCCGCTGTTCGTCACCGAGGAATCGGGGCTGAATGACAATCTGAACGGCTATGAGCGTCCCGTTTCCTTTGACGTTCCCGCCATCGGTGTGGATGCGCAGGTCGTGCATTCGCTCGCCAAGTGGAAGCGGCTGGCACTGAAGCGTTACGGATTTTCGGTGGGCAACGGGCTGTATACCGATATGAATGCCATCCGACGGGATGAGGAGCTGGACAATCTTCACTCCATCTATGTGGATCAATGGGATTGGGAAAAAATTATTACCCCCGAAACAAGAAACGAGGAATATCTGAAGCTGATCGTTCGCTCCATCGTGGGCGCCATCTGCAACACCAACGAAAATCTGCGGGTGCGCTTCCCTCAGCTGACCCCTGAGCTGTGTCGGGAGGTCTCCTTTGTGACGACGCAGGAGCTGGAGGATCGCTATCCCGATCTGACCGCTTCCGAACGAGAGAGTGCGTATGTCAAGGAGCATAAGACCGCCTTTATCATGCAGATCGGCGGCAAGCTCCGCTCGGGCAAGCCTCATGACGGACGTGCCCCCGACTATGACGATTGGAAGCTCAACGGCGACCTGTTCTTCTGGAACGAGACCTTGGGGCGGGGCGTGGAAATTTCCTCTATGGGCATCCGTGTTGACCCCGATGCCATGGACCGTCAGCTGACCCTTGCCGGTTGTGATGACCGCCGCACGCTTCCCTTCCACAAAATGCTCCTGAACGGTGAGCTTCCTTTGACCATCGGCGGCGGTATTGGACAATCCCGCCTTTGTATGCTGATGCTTGGCTGTGCGCATATCGGAGAGGTTCAATCCAGCATCTGGGACAGCGAAACGGTACGGATCTGCGAAGAAAACGGGATCCCGTTGCTCTGAGTTGTTGATCGGATACAGGTATTTGTATGTATTATCGTATTCCAACCACCCCGCTTCCCGTGATCCGAGAACGGTCGGTCCACACCCGTAAGACCGTATGGCGGTGCGCCGATAAGCGAAATATTTTGGTCTACATGAAGGATGGCTCTTGCATTTTTACGGTAAACGGAGAGGACAGCTTGGTATCGCCCGGGCAGTTTGTGCTGATCCCGGCAGAGCAGCCCTATGTACGCAAGCCGTACAAGGACATGTTCTGCACCATGCTGTACATCCATTTCACAACGGAGGAGCCGATCGTCGCCATTACATGGAATGAAATGAGGGAGTACGCACAATCCAGTGTGGACAGCATGAATGAATATATCGTGGCTCCCGCTGTGGGAGAGCAAAAGATCGATCGGTATATTTTTCTGCCCCGAGTGATCGAGGACAAGGAAAAGACCGAGCTTCTCGCCGAGCTTGCCAACCGCATTCACAAGGAATCCTATAACAAGCATTACAGCAATCTGATGACCTCGCTGACGCTGATGGAGCTTTTGGCGGTATTGGGACAAGCCGCTATGACCGAATTTCGTCACAACGCACATCTGAATCAACAGCAATATCCGATCCCGCTCCAAAGGGCACTGATCTATATCAACAAAAACTATCGGCAGAAGATCACCATTGAACAGCTGTGCGAGCATTGCAATGTATCCCCTCAGCATCTGATTCGCCTGTTCCACAAGCATCTGAAGACCACGCCCATTCATCATATCAACCGAAACAAGGTCTTTCATGCCATTGAACTCCTGCGCTCTACCGAGATGTCGATCAAGGAGATCGCCTATGAGCTTGGCTACGACGATCCCAATTATTTCAGCCGCATGTTTAAAAAAGAAGAAAAAATGTCTCCCGGCGAGACAAGAAAGCGGATCCGCTCCTTTGCCAAGGAGCACCGTCCCAGTCCTGCGACGGAGTGATCGGGTGAGAATAAGAAAGGCAAAAGACGGCAAGTCAACGATTTGACTTGCCGTCTTTTTGGCGGAGGCAGAGGGATTCGAACCCCCGTGCGCTTATCAGGCGCAAACTGTTTTCAAGACAGCCTCGTTATGACCGCTTCGATATGCCTCCGTATATATGTTAAAGCTCAAAAAGCTCAACATTCAATATTAAATTTTCTCGGCTCCGCCTCGTTATGTCCTGTTGCGGTGCCCGAAATTTTTCGCTCGCACTCGCTCACAAAATTTCGACCGCTGCCACTCCTTATGCCTCGCTTCTTCTGCCACAGGCAGCGCTCGGCAACGTCCCCGCTTCGATATGCCTCCGTATCTATCCACCGCATCATTATATCATACAATTTTCCATTTGTCAAGTCAAAAATTCACATCCTACTGTAACAATGCAAAAATTTCGTCTCGGCTTCCCCTTATAAAACAGGGCAAAAGCGGTTCGCTTTGCCCTGTTTTCCTTATGAATACTTATTTGCGGTAGTACCGTCCGGTTTCCTTCAGAAATTGAACAAGCATCATCGTCCAATCGGTCTGGATAAAGTCATAGCCCCGATCGGCAAGCCAGCCCCATCCGTATTCCATAGAATAAGTCAGCGCCGTGTCATCGGAATGTCCGCCCGAAAGCTGGGCTGTATGCGCATAAATGATGGAATTGACCCATACCAGCTTTCCGTCCTTATGCATACCCTCAATAAATTCCTCGGTCGCCAAATAACTGTCGTCTTTCTTAAAGAGCACCTCGGCTCCGATATAATTGACATTTCGCTTCATCAGCTCCTCATGCATGGGGTGAGATTCCTGAACAATCGGCATAAAGGGAAGCTCAGGTGCCAGCTCCTCCAATACCTTTAATACCTTTTCCGAAAGTGCACTCTTTACCAAAACCTGATCCAAAACATCGTGGTGCTTGAGCGTGCGGTAGATATCCTCGGGACAACCCCAAAATTTATCTACATTGATATAACAACGACCCTTGAACTGCTCCAGCAATTCGTCAAAGGTAACGATCCCGAACTGAGTGGGTACATTATCGTAGTTTACGTACCGCAGTTGCTTTACCTCGTCCCATGTCATATTGGGAATACGACGGTTGCAATATAGGTGAACCGGCTCCATGCCGGGGTGGAAGATCACCAGCTTGCCGTCAGCGGTACGGCTGATGTCGATCTCGATCATATCCGCACCCTGTTTCAATGCCGTTTCATAGGAAGCAAGTGTATTACAGGGAATATTTCCCCCCGCCTGTCCGCGATGCGCCACGATCAAGGGATGCGCCTTTGCACATTCTTTTAAACCAAAGTTCATGTTGAGTCTCCTTACGCAGATTTATTTTCATTGAGAACAGTTCTCTTCCATATAATTCTATCATAATTTTCTCAAAAATTCAAGAACATTCCCACATTTTATCCACAGATTTTTAAAAAATCCGAAAAATTTATCAGATTTTCCATCCCTCTGAATAATGGCGTACAATGTGGCAAAAATAGTAACAGTAATAACGCAAAAGGAGTTTGAAAATTATGTCTGAACAACCTAAAAAAAGCGGTCTGCATGAAAAATTGAAAAATACAAAGATCAACCGTGCAACCGTGATCACCGTTGTCATGCTGGTGATCGCTATTACCGTCATCGTATCCGTCACCATTGCCACCAACCGTTCCAAGAAAAAGAACGAGCTTCCCGACGCCACCGATTCGGGTGCTGTTTCCGACGTCACGGGAACAGAAAACAACACCCCTTCTCTCCCCAACGACACAGTTTCCACCCCCGACACCTCCGCACCTACCGTGAGCAAGCCCCAAAACGGAGCTTCTCAGGTGGAAAACAAGCTCCCTTCCTTTATTTTGCCCGTCAGCGGTGCTCTGTCCAAAAAGCACGATACCGATATCCAAGTCTATTCCAACACCCTCAATGACTACCGTGTGCATGTGGGCCTGGATATCGTAACGGCAGAAAATGCGCCCGTTTATGCGGCGGCAGACGGAACCGTGTCCAAGATCTGGTCTGATCCCATGATGGGCTACTGTATTGCCGTCAAGCACAGTGGAAACTGCCTGACCGTGTACAAAAACCTGTCCGAGACTCTGCCCGATGGCATTGTGGAGGGTTGCTCCGTCCGTTCGGGTCAGCTGATCGCATCGGTGGGCGAGAGTGCTCTGATGGAAATTGCGGAGGAGCCGCATCTTCACTTTGAAATGACGATAGATGATTTGGCGGTAGACCCTTTGGAATATTTCAATGAAAAAGCCTTGGAGTCTCTTTCCATTGACGCCTCTCACGGCGAATAATCAAGAAATGTTGCGCAAGTCCGTTTTCAGCGGACTTGCGCCTTCTTTTTTGATAGAAAAAGACAAAGCAAAAAAATAAATAAAATAATCGGAAGGATTTTTCACTTTCTTCTTGACATTTTTCGGCAAACATGCTATAATCACTGGGTGGCACATTTTCAGACAATGTTTTGATTCTTTGGAGGTACTGTTATGCAGATCTTATTCAGTCTGTCGGTAGCGTTATTGGCAGGTCTGTTGCTTTCCCGTTTGGCAAAGCTGGTAAAGCTTCCCGCCGTGACCGCCTATCTGGTTGCGGGTATTTTGGTCGGCCCCTATGTACTGGGACAGCTGGGTGTTTCGGGGCTGGGCTTTACCGATATGGCAAATGTCAAGTTCTATTCGCTGGTGTCCGATGTGGCACTGGGCTTTATTGCCTTTTCCATCGGAAACGAATTTCGCTTGGGCCAATTGAAAAAGACAGGCAGACAGGCAACGATCATCGGTATTTTCCAAGCGGTCATTACGACCTTGCTGGTCGATGCTATTTTGATCGGACTGCATTTCCTAATGCCCGATAAGCTCTCCCTTCCCGCTGCTATCGTTTTGGGTGCCATTGCTTCGGCAACCGCTCCCGCTGCCACGCTGATGGTCGTCCGTCAGTACAAGGCGAAGGGCCCGCTGACCGACATCCTGCTTCCCATTGTGGCATTGGATGACGCCGTGGGACTGGTGCTGTTCGCCACCTCCTTCGGTGTGGCAAAGGCAATGCTGTCGGGAAGCATCAGCATCGTTTCGATCATCGTTGAGCCTCTGCTGGAGGTCGTGCTGTCGCTCTTGCTCGGCTTTGTGATGGGGTTGCTCTTTACCTTCTGTGAGCGATTTTTCCATTCTCGCTCCAAGCGTCTTTCCATGTCGGTCGCCTTCGTTTTTCTGACGGTGGCGCTGTCGATGGTCAAATTTGAGATCTTTGGTATCCACGTTGCCTTCTCCTCTCTGTTGGTCTGCATGATGCTCGGTACGGTGTTCTGCAACATCTGCGACTTCTCTGAGGAGCTGATGGATCGGTTGGATCGTTGGACTGCCCCCCTGTTTATCCTTTTCTTTGTCATCAGCGGTGCGGAGCTGGAGCTTTCGGTCTTTACCGACATTGCCATTGTCATCGTCGGTGTGGTATATATCATTGCCCGCTCGGCAGGCAAATACAGCGGTGCCTCTCTCAGTGCCAAGGCGGTCAAGTGCGACAAGCAGATCGTCCGCTATTTGGGTGTGACCCTCCTGCCGCAGGCAGGCGTTGCCTTGGGCATGGCAATCAAATCCGAGGCGCTTGGCCCGGAGGGTGCCATCGTGGCGCAGATCACACTGTTTGCCGTTTTGGTATATGAGCTGATCGGCCCCATGCTGACCAAGATCGCTCTGACCAAGGCGGGTGAGATCATTCCGGAAGGAAAAACCAGCGAACGGCATAAATTCCTTGCGGCAAAGAACGCAAAAACCGAATAACATAGCAACTGCCCCGATTCGTGTTGAATCGGGGCAGTTTTCAATATTCCTCTTCCTCTGTTTCAAGCACATCATCCACCGCATAGCGGCGCATCATGCCTCTTGCCTTGGCATCCGCCATGGCAACAACGGTCATCGACTCAGCACCGTATTCCACGCTCTCTACGGCAGCCACACGGTACAGTGTATTCAGCGCACCTCCGTCCGAATTGGGGATCCGATACGTCACTCGCCGTTTTCCCGCAGAAGCCAGTGTCTCCAAGCGGGCGATCATTCCATCGACCCCCTGCCCTGTCCTTGCGGAAATATACACGATGTTTTCCGATACTGCCGCACTGCCGATCCGCCCCGTTTCCGCCATGCCCTTATCGCATTTGTTGAATACATACAAGGTAGGCTTTCCACCCGCTCCCAGCTCCGAAAGCAAGGTCTCGGTGACCTGAAGCTGTTCTCGGAAATTCGGGTCGGAGGCATCGGTCAGCACCAGCAGAATATCTGCCCGACACGCTTCCTCCAAGGTAGAACGGAAGGCTCGGATCAGGTGATGGGGCAGCTTATTGATAAAGCCGACGGTATCGGTCAGCAGGATCGGCTCTCCGCAGGGCAAGATGAATTTTCTCGTTGTGGGATCCAAGGTGGCAAAGAGCTTATCCTCCGCCAAAATGCCCGCATCGGTCAGACGGTTCAGCAGAGTGGATTTTCCCGCATTGGTATACCCGACAATGGCGACCTCGGGAATGCCGCTCCGATCCCGTGCGTTTCGCATGGTCTTGCGGTTCTTGTCCATTTCGGCGATCTGCTCCTCCAGCGCCCGCATACGGCGCATCATGTGCCGTCGGTCGGTCTCCAGCTTGGATTCTCCCGGACCTCGGGTACCGATACCGCCGCCCAGTCGGGACAACTCGGTTCCGTGTCCCACCAAGCGGGGCGCTGTATATTTCAGCTGAGCCAGCTCCACCTGAAGCTTTCCCTCTCCCGTAACGGCATGCAAAGCAAAAATATCCAAGATCAGCATAGAGCGGTCGATCACTCGCACGCCGTCTCCCATAATATCTTCTAAATTCCGTATCTGAGACGGAGACAGCTCACAGTCAAAGACCACAAGCGTCACGCCGTTGCAGGCGCACAGATAGGCAAGCTCCGCCGCCTTTCCGCTTCCGATCATGGTGCGGGCATCGGGTGCCTCCTTGCTTTGGGTCATGCGCACCACCGCCTCGCCGCCTGCCGTATCCAGCAAGCCCGCAAGCTCGTCAAGGCTTCGGTCTACGCTCTCCTGCGTTTCTCCCCCCCACACAAGCCCGACCAATGCCGCCTTGTCCCGCATTTGTTTTTGTTCCTGTTGTTCTGCCATTCGATCAC
Source organism: Oscillospiraceae bacterium (assembly GCA_015063535.1). GTDB lineage: Bacteria > Bacillota > Clostridia > Oscillospirales > CAG-272 > HGM12713. The sequence continues at coordinate 50,719 of SVTY01000003.1, read as the reverse complement.
TTCCTTTTCATAGCCTTGAAAAAACAAAGGCAAGCCCGTACCCATGCACCTGACTTGCCTTTTGCAATTGATCTGTTCCGATTACTTGTTGACGCTTTCGAGTCTCTTCTTGAACTTGTCTACACGTCCGCCCACATCGACAAACTTCTGCTTGCCGGTAAAGAAGGGATGGCACTTGGAGCAAATTTCAACTCTGATCTCGCCGCCCTTGGTGGACTTAGTCGTAACAGTCTCGCCGCATGCGCAACGGATTACACACTCTTCATAATTGGGATGGATTCCTGCTTTCATTTTGTTCATACCTCGTTTCTTTTATTCCGATGTTCTTTGACATCGTTTGCAAACATAGCACATTATATCACACTTTTTCGGAAAATGCAATAGGTTTTTAAAAATTTTTTATTTTTTCTTTTGGTTCAGCTCGACAAGTCGCCGTTCGATCGCCAACAGGGCTTCCTGCGGCTCCTTTGCCGTCAGCACTGCTTGCTCCATGGGGCAAAAGCCGTCCCCTGCCCGATTTTGAATGACATCGGTCAGCGTGCCGTATTCTGCGACGATCCCATACCGCCGAAGTACCGCCAGTGCGGGGCGGCTGAGCACCCCGGCATAGACCTCCTCCACGCCCAAAAGGACATACAGGAATGCCGCAGCCCGACCCACAACACGGTCAGCCGCCACAAAGCCGTTCATCTTCTCCCCCGCACGCACATGCGCAAGCAGCGGTGCCACGCCCCGCTCTCGATGGCAGATCACCTGTCCGTCCCGACAAAGCACGCAGGTATATGACTCCTTTTCCAAAAGGCTCTTTGCCTGTTGCAATTCATCTCTCATGCTGCATCATATGCTCCACCCGATGACAGATCAAAGGGAGCAGAACCAACTGAAGTATCATTCCGAACAAGCCGGTCACAATGCTTGTATAGATCGAAGTCGGCGACACGGCGGTATTGGAGAACGCATAGACCGCCAACAGAACTGCGACAGCCCGAGCTCCTCGACCTGCCAGTTGAACAATCAGCACCTTCAAGGTCGTAGGCATTCGACAAATACGCAACAGTCCTGCCACCAGACCGTAAGCGCACAGCTCGATCATCATAAACGGAAGTGTTGCCGCCGTGGGCATACCCGACAACGCAAAGCTGACCGCCGGCCCTAATAGTCCGGCAACAGAGGCGGCATAGGGACCCGCCAGCAATCCTACCAGCATGATCGGCAGATGCATGGGTAAAAAGACTTCGCCCGGCAGGGTTCCCAGACCGGATACCCGTCCCAACCAATGAATGATCTGCGGCAGAGCCACAGCACTCACGATAGCGCAAAGCGTTGCAAGCACCTGAGCTTTGATGCTTAAGCGCTGTTTTGTATTTGTAACCGTGAAAGCAGACATATCTTACTCCTTTTTATTTTTATAGAATTAAATATCCAACAGCTCTGCGGGACAGGTCAGCAGGTGATCTGCCCCTGCAAGCTCTTCCCTGTCTCCGTAGCCGTACAGCACACCCGCTGTGGCAAGACCGTTCTTCTTGCCGCCGGCAATATCGTAGATCCGATCGCCGATCATGACGGTATCCGCCCGCTTTGCACCGACATTTTCCAGCACATAGGCGATCACCTCGGTTTTTTCGGTACGGGTTTCGTCCATGGTGCTTCCGCCGATGAAATCGAACAGCGGCGCCAATTCAAAATGTGCTAAGATGCGCTTGGCAAACAGCTCGGGCTTGGAAGTGGCAACGCACAGCCTTGCCCCACGCCGCCGAAGCTCGGTAAGCGTTTCGGGGATCTCCGCATACACGACATTCTCAAAGATCCCCTTCTCGGCAAAATACTCCCGATAGGCACGAAGCAACCGTCTTGCTTCCTCCCTCGTCGCACCGCAATACCGCTCGAAGGAATCCAACAGCGGAGGACCGATAAAGCGATCCAGCGTTTCCTCGTCCAAGGGCGGCAGTTCAAATTGCTTCAGCGCATGCCGTATGGAGTTTTTAATGCCGAGACCGGGATCGGTCAGCGTACCGTCCAGATCGAACAAATAGGTTTGATAGCTCATGCCTTCACCGTCCCTTTCTTTACGAACAGTATACCATATCCCGAACAATTTGTCAATGAAATATTTTTTTGTTTTTTTCAAAAAAGCTATTGCAATCAACGGCTTTTTCCTGTATAATAAAATCATCTATATTTTATCCCCCAAGGAAGGAGGAATTGCGTATGCTTGAAATACGAAATCTAACAAAAATCTATCGTTCTAAAACAGGAGAAGAGGTGCGGGCGTTGAATGACGTCAGCATATCCTTCCCCGAATCGGGAATGGTGTTCATTCTCGGAAAATCGGGTAGCGGTAAGTCCACACTGCTTAACATCATGGGCGGTTTGGACAGCTATGACAGCGGCGAATTTATCATTAAGGGAAAATCCTCCAAGGATTTTGCAGGCTCGGACTTTGATGCCTACCGAAACACCTTTATCGGCTTTATCTTTCAGGAATACAATGTACTGGACGACTTCACCGTGGGTGCCAACATCGGTCTTGCTCTCGAATTGCAGGGCAAAAAAGCCACCGACGAAAAGATCAACGACATTCTTTCGCAGGTCGATCTGATCTCCTACGCCAAAAGAAAGCCCAACGAATTGTCGGGCGGTCAGAAGCAGCGGGTAGCCATTGCGAGAGCTTTGGTCAAGGAGCCGCAGATCATCATGGCGGATGAGCCGACGGGTGCGCTGGATTCCAACACGGGTAAGCAGATCTTCGATGCGCTGAAGGCACTGTCGCGGGAAAAGCTGGTTTTGATCGTTTCGCATGACCGTGATTTTGCGGAACGCTATGCCGATCGGATCGTGGAGCTGTCCGACGGTCAGATCATTTCCGATGTGACCAAGCACGCTCACCAAAGCACACAGCTCAGCGACGGTATCCAGCAGATCACCGGCAACATCCTGCGGATCAAGGGCGGTTACCGTCTGACCGAGAAGGATCTGCAAATGATCAATGACTATCTCGCCGCCAATGAGGGTGACGTGATGCTGTCGGGAGACGGCAGAGTCAATGAGGAGCTTCGCTCCGCCGCCGGCATCGGTACCGACGGAAGCACAACGGTCTTTGAGGGAACCTCTGAGGGTGATTATGAGCTGAAGCAATATGACAAGGCAAGCACCAAGTTTATTCACTCCAGACTACCTATGAAAAATGCGGTCAAGATCGGTAGCAGCGGTCTGAAGCATAAGAAATTCCGCTTGGTCATGACCATTTTCCTCTCTCTTATCGCCTTTGCCCTGTTTGGCTTCGCCGACTCCTTGGGCGCCTATGACAAGATCTCGGCGGCGGTAAAGTCCATTCAGGATTCGCATGTGAATGCGGCGGCTCTGAGCCTCGGCGTTCGCAGAGAGGTCTATCGGGACGGAGAGCTGGATTATCACCACTATGAGGATCGTCTGCTCAATGATGACGACATTGCTCTGCTGAAGGAAAAAACAGGGATCGATTTTATTCCCGTATACGGCGGATCGGATCCTTGGAATCAAGGCTTCGGCATCTCAAATCACTTTGAGGGCTATACGCAAAACTCTGTTTATAACGGAAAATTGACGGGTATGGTTTCTATTACGTCCGATACGGCGGCACAGATGGGGCTGACCGTAACGGGACGCTTGCCCGAAGCTGAAGGAGAGATCGCCATCACTGAGCTTGCCTATCGGCAATTCAATGAGTACGGCTTCCAAAATACGACCAAGAAGGAATCGGTCAAGGCGGGTGAGCTGAACATGAACGAGGGCGATAAAAATTCGATTCTCGGCAAGCATATCACCCTGCAAGGCAGAAATGCCATGCAGAGCATGACCTACAAGATCGTGGGTGTGGTCGATACCGGCTTTGACTATGAGCGTTACGCCATTCTGCTTCCCAACGATCAGCCCGAAGCAGAGACTTCTCTGGCAACCATGGTTCTGCTGAATGAGGTTGAGGGAGAGCTCGCTTACGGCTTCCACATGCTCGGCTTCCTGTGTGATGCCGATCTGGAGACCTTCTCGAACGCCACCTTCTCCCAAACCATTTCCGAGACGATGCGGGGGGTAATGAGCAAGAACCTTTCCTTTGTCATCAACACCAATCTGCCTAACGGAGAAGAAGCCGAAGCAATGGATGAAAAGCGGGCGATCGCTATACAAAAAGGGGATATTGCCATTGAGATCGCTCCCGGTGAAATAGAGTCTCAATCGGGACATTCTTACACCGATGTGGCAGGCAGTGAAGTATTGTCCTTGGTAAATGTGACATGGCTCAACGGCGCTGCCCGCACGGCACTGGGTGCGAACGAGCTGGTGATCCCCAAGCAATTGTTCGATCAACTGATGCCCTCCTCGGCACAGATCCAAGTGGACAGTGCCTCGTTTGGTGCCATGGTCGATGCCAAATACGGTGACGGGATGTGGGCTTCCACAAGCAGTGATATGAGCTACGGCGCACGCCTGCTCGAAATTGCCCGAAAAGACTACCGCCATGAAAAAGAGGATGATGTTTTGGATGCTACTCGCCGTATGCTCTTTGAGAGATATTATCCCGGGGAACTCTATGATCCATCAAGGGTCGATGACACAGCGGTAGCAGATGAGGTAACTGCACGTTGGGAAAGCTGGGAAGCCGGTGACGGCAATCCCTTCTACGATCTGAAGGATGTTTCCATGGACCCCAAATACATGGTAGAAGAACAAGCCAGAGAGCTTGGCATCAACTATTTGCGTTCTTTGATCGGTATGGATCGGCTGGACGGCTACTTCACCGAAAACGAAGCGGCGTTGACCTTTGCGATGCAAAGCTCTTCCTTTGCAGATTATTATCAGCTCGAACAGCTGACCGAGGAAAACTCCTCTTATTCGATCGACTACTCGGAATATGAGCGGTTTTTGAAAAACATATTGGCGTACCGTTATGTAACCGAAAATGCGCCGCTCAGTCAAGAGTTCCTTGACACGGTGGTGCTTTCCGAGGATTCCTCTTATGCCACGCAATGGCACGACACAAAAGAGGAAAGCTCCAAGCAAAACATTGTCATAACCGCTTATGCAGAGTACCTCTCCCGTGAAAATGGCGGTCGGTACCAAAATCCTTACGGCAAGTACACGGGAGAACAGATTGAGGAAATGGCAAAAAAGCTGGTTCTGAATCTGTCCGATACCGACCTTGCGAATCTGACCGAAGCATTTACGTTCTCGCTGAAAGAGCACGATTATGAATCGAACGGCAACCGTTCGGTCAAGGACTATGATTTTGAGATCGTGGGATACTTCACCTACGACGGTGGGTATAACGAATTTATCATCAGCGACACCGTTCTTGCCGACTACCGTGCATGGTATGATGCGGAATGGAGCGAAAACGTAAAATATCAAGAGGTGATTGCCGAGCACAAGGACGGAAAATGGTCGTTCGTGCTGGCTCCCATGCCGACCGATGCTTCTCTCATCCAAACCTTGGTGGAAATGAGCTACGATGAGGAATCGGATCTGCAATTCTCTCTCAACAATGCCGTCATGAACACACTCAACAACTTCAATGATTTCATTGAGGTCGGTGCCAAGGTGTTCCTGTATGTGGGAATCGGCTTCGCCGTGTTCTCCGCTCTCTTGCTGATGAACTTTATCTCTACTTCTATCTCTTATAAGAAGCGAGAGATCGGTGTGCTGCGTGCGGTAGGCGCCCGTTCCTCCGACGTCTTTAAGATCTTCTTCAGCGAATCCTTGATCATTGCGCTGATCAACTTTGTTCTGGCAATGGGCACTGCCATTGCCGCCGTACTGTTTGCCAACGGATATATGCGTTCTATGGGTATCAACGTCACTCTGTTGACCTTTGGCGTACGTCAGATCGCTCTGATGCTGTTAGTCAGTGTGGCGGTCGCACTCCTGGCAAGCTTCCTGCCTGTTTACAGCATTGCCAAGCGCAAGCCCATCGACGCCATTAAGGATCGCTAATCACAAACAGCAAGCCGACTGCCCTATGGCAGTCGGCTTCTTGTTTTTCAAAAGCAGCTTGAAAAAATTGCCATACTAAACAGCCGCAGTTGGGACAAACTAAGTGCAAGACAAGGTTTTACCATATCAAACGATCAAACACACAAGCAACAAGAAGAAAGGATGTTCCAACTATGTGTACGTTGAATACGATCAAAAAAAGAACCTCTCGCAGACTGTCGGTTTGGGTGCTGGTATTCGCCCTGCTGCTGACCCTTCTTGCCTCCTCCTTGGCGGTATCCGCCCACGCAGAATCCTTTATGGATAAAACGGGCAATGCTGCACGGGATGCGGTGAGTGATGTGGGAGATGCCGTCAGCGATGTGGGCGGCGCCATGAGCGATGCCGTCACCGACATGATGGATGAAAATAACGGAGAGGTCAGTGACAGCGACGGTATTATCGGCAACCAAAACAGTGAGACCGCTGCGGCAGAAACCACCGATCGAAACACCGACACCGCTGAGGCGGAGTCGGACGGAAACGGCTGGATCGGTCTGGTGATCGCTCTGGTCGTCATTGTTCTGGTGGTGGTTCTCATCATCGTGCTGATCCCCAAGAAAAAGGACAAATAAGGAAAAGGTGGCAATGCCACCTTTTCCTTATTTGTCACAGTGCAGGATCATATCATAGGCATTTCCCGCACTAACGATGCGGATATAGTCTCTGCTCCGCATGGAGGACAAAGAAAGCCTTCGCACCTGCTCGCCGTCCTTTGTGCTGATGCCGACATAAACCGTTCCCACCGGTTTTTCCTTGCTTCCGCCGCCCGGACCGGCAATGCCCGTCGCCGAGACACCGATATCAGCCCCCAGCCGCTCTCGCACACCTCTTGCCATCTCCCGTGCCGTTTGCTCCGAGACAGCACCGTGCCTCGCTAAGGTCTCCTCCCGAACCCCCAACAGGCGTATCTTCGCCTCGTTGGCGTAGGTGACACATCCTCCCAAAAAGACATCGGAGCACCCCGCAATATCGGTGATCCGCTTGGCGATCAAGCCACCCGTACAGGATTCGGCGCAGGCAAGGGTCAAGCCCCTGCTGCGCAAGAACAGGATGACCGCCTGCTCCAAGGTTCCCACATCCATTCCGTACACATATTGCCCTACCTCGGTGCGGCAGATCTGTGCGATCATGTCATCGCACATAGCGGATGCCTCGGCTTCGCTGTCTCCCTCTGCCGTCACACGCAAGCGAACCTCGCCCTCCTTGCAGTACGGCGCAACGGTCGGGTTCGTTGCCTTGGTCATCAGCTCCTTGAGCCGCTCCTCGACCGCCGATTCCCCCATACCGAAGATGTGAATATTTTTACTGACCAGCACCGATGTCCGACGGCTTTTCAGATAGGGCAGAATCTCCTCCTCAAAGATCGGGCAAAGCTCCCCGGGAGGGCCGGGCAGCATGATCGCCGTTTTGGTTCCCTCCTCATTGGCAATGGCAAGAGAGGGCGCCGTTCCGTAATGATTGGGGAACACATGGGCACCTCTCGGCATCATTGCCTGTTTTTCGTTGTTTTTGGTCATCACTCTGCCTGTACGGGTAAAATAGCTTCGAATGGCATCCAACGATGCCTCATGCAGCTCCAGCGGCAAGCCGAAATAAGCGGCGACCGTCTCCTTGGTCAGATCGTCATAGGTCGGGCCCAAGCCTCCGCTGGTAATGACCAGATCCGCCTCCTCAAAAGCCGCCTTCAAGGCACGGGACAGCCGTTCGGGATTGTCCCCGACAACGGTATGACGGTAGACATGGATCCCCAGCTCCGCCAGCCTTGCGGACAGATAGGCGGCATTGGTATTCACGATATCTCCGAGCAACAGCTCGGTTCCCACGCAGAGGATCTCTGCGGTTCGTATGGGTCTTGCTTCGTTCATAAAGAAATTCCTCGCTTTTCTTTTACTGCTATCATGATATACGAAAAATATGTTACAGATATCGAAGGATTATGGATTTTTTGTAAATATTCTTGATTTTTTTCAAAACCTATGATAAAATGATAGCATCATACGGTCGGGAGGTGAGTAAATGAAGGGTTGTACTCTATGTCCCCGTCTGTGCGGAGCCATCCGCTCGGAGGGAGAGACGGGGTTTTGCGGTCAGGACGGGACACTTCGTATTGCCCGCACGGCACTTCACCCCTTTGAGGAGCCGCCCATCAGCGGTACCAACGGCTCGGGCACGGTCTTTTTCGGTGGCTGCTCTCTCGGTTGCGTATTCTGCCAAAACAAAATGATCAGCCAAGGATCACGCACGGGAAAGGCGGTCACAAAGCAGGAGCTTGCCCACCGAATGCTGGCATTACAGGAGCTGGGCGCCCACAATATCAATCTGGTCACGCCCACCCACTTTTCCGACACGGTCGCCTCGGTATTGGAGCAGATCAAAGCAAAGCTGACGGTTCCCGTGGTCTGGAACAGCTCGGGCTATGAACGGGTAGAGACCCTGCGGCGTTTGGAGGGATTGGTGGACATTTATCTGCCCGATCTCAAGTACGCCTCCCCTGCCCTTGCCGAGTGCTATTCCGCCGCACCCGATTATCCGCAGGTCGCACCGCAGGCACTCACCGAAATGTTCCGACAGGTGGGACGCTACCAACAGGACGAGAACGGTCTTTTGAAAAGGGGGCTGATGGTTCGGCACTTAGTGCTTCCGGGCAGTCGGCAGGACAGCATGGACGTGCTTCGGCTCCTGTCTTCTCTGTTCGATCCCAAGGATATCCTGCTGAGCCTGATGAGCCAATACACGCCCGAATTTGCCAAGGACTGTCCCTATCCCGCCCTGCACCGCCGTCTGACCTCCTTCGAGTACCGCTCGGTTGCGGACTGTGCCGTCTCTCTCGGCTTTGACGGCTTTTTCCAACAGCGCTCCTCGGCAAGTGCCGAATACACTCCACTCTTTGACACATAACAGAATCGGGACTGCCGTTCGGCAGTCCCGATTGATTATAGATACGAAAACAGGATCTTTGCGCTGTGCGAATCCATAGCGGTGTGGTCGGGGATCTCGTACCGATTGTCGTTGGAATCCCGAACGACCACCCGATTGGTACCGTGCAGGTGCTTGATGTCGCTATGTCGGTTGCGAATGGTAAAGCTCACTCTGCCACGATCGGTCTCCACAGTCCATTTCAGCGACCCGAACTTGTCCTCACAGGAGATCAGCCGCCGAATCTTGGGGATCATATAATACTCTCGGAAGCATTCCTCCAGTGCCTGTCTTGAGGCATCGTCGATCTCCTCCAAGTCCCGCACAAAGCCCAGCTCCTTTTCTTGTTGATCCAGCAAGGTAATAAACATGGTATGGTTGGTAAAGGGAAACAGCATCCTTGGCTCCAAGTTTTCAAATACTCTGCCGTCCTTCATGGTCAGCCGAACCAGATACAGATCGGTTCGTTCGATGGTTCCCGTATAACGGTCAATATAAAGTCGTCCCATAGCAAGCCTCCTTACGAAAAGTTTTCGGCACGCCGCTCTGCGGCGATCTGATCGGACATGGACTGGATCTGTACCAAGCGGTAGTACTTTCCTTTTTTCGCCATCAGCTCCTCAGGCGTTCCGCATTCGATGATCTCTCCGTTGTCTACCACTACGATCTTATTTGCCTTTGCCAAGGTGGAAAGTCGGTGAGCGATCATCAGTGTGGTTCGTCCGCTGATGAGGTGCTCGATCGCATCTTGAATCAAATGCTCGGTCTCGGAGTCCACCGAAGCGGTCGCCTCGTCAAAGACCAGCATTTTTGGGTTCCGAAGCATAGCACGGGCAATGGACAACCGCTGACGCTCTCCGCCCGACAGTCCCACACCACGCTCACCCAGCACCGAATCATATCCGTCGGGCTGACGAACGATAAATTCATGGGCATTGGCAATATCCGCCGCATTGATGACCTCGTCCACCGAAAAGCTGTTGTCTCCGTAAGCGATGTTGTTGTAGATGGTATCATGGAACATTTGGGGCTCCTGCTGAACGTATCCGATCCGAGACCGATAATATTGCATATCAATATCCCGAATATCCACGCCGCCCACCGTAATGGTTCCCTCATAGTGGTCATAGTACCGCAGCAGCAGATTGATGAGCGTGGATTTTCCCGATCCGGTGGTTCCCACAATGCCCACCACATCCCCGGGCTGTATGGTCAGATTGATATTTTTCAGCACCTTTTTGGTGCGGTCAAAGGAAAAGCTGACGTTTTTGAACTCGATCACACCGCCGATATCGGCATCTGTGTTGCCCTTGCCGAAGTCATGCTCCGGCTCGGCATCCAAAATATCCATGATGCGTTCGATGGATGCCATGGCGTTTTGCATGGAGTCCGAGAAATTGGCAAAGAAGTTGACGGGATCGTAAAACATCGTGGCGTAAGAGATAAAGGAAACCAAAAGACCGATGGTAATGGCACCCTCTCCGCCGTTGATAACGAGATTTCCGCCCATTGCCCAGATCACCACGCTTCCGCAGGCAACAAGACCGCTGACGATGGCAGGATAGGCGTTCAAGATCTTTCCCGCCTTGGTATCGGTCTTTCTCCATTCCTCCACACAGCCCGCAAAGCCATCCACCGTTCGTTTTTCATTGGTAAAGGATTTCACGACCCGAATGCCGGGAATGGTATCGGTCAGCACAGAGGTCACGGTGGACGAACGTCTCCATATGCGGCGATAGAAGGGAGCGATCTTTTTCTTGAATATTCGCGAACCGACGACGATCAGCGGTACGGGAAGCAGAGAAAACAGGGTCAGCTTCCAATCCATAATCAGCATGATGACGACGATTCCGATCAGCTTAAAGAACTGCACCACCACCTCCTGCGTAATGCGGAGCATAAATGCCTGAATGGTGGAGGTATCGTTGCTGATTCGGTTAATGACCGATCCGGTAGAGGTCTTATCGTAAAACCGCATCGGCAGATACTGCGCTTTCTCATACACATCGCAACGCAAGCGGGCAACAATCTTATTGCCCGAAATGCGAAGCAAATACCCTCGGAAGCCCGAAACGGTATAATGTACAACATGCAGTGAAATGAGTGCCACTACCACAACCAACAGCATTTGGCTGTTTTTGTTGGGCAGGATATCATCCACCAAGGTTCGTGTCAACAGAGGCGGAACGAGAGCGATGGCAGTGGTGATAATGGAAAGAACAACCGCTATAATTAAAATCGGCAATTCGGGCTTCAGGTAGTGTCCCAGCTTTCCCAGCAGCCGTCCTTTTTTCATACAGTGCACGCATGCCACACCCGGTGCCGACAGGGTACGTCCGCACTTGGGGCAGACCGACAGCATTTTTTCGTACACCGCATCCATAGTGTCCAGCGCCTCGGCAGGATCGGCTCCGTCACGAATCTCGGTGACATAGGTCAGCACCGCATCGCACAGAGCGGTGACCGTAAAGGTAAACCGAAACAGATCGCAACGGCTACCGTCCTTCATCCGCAACCGCATGATCCCGTTTCCGTACATTCGCTTGTTGTAGATTTCCTCTACCTCGGCAAAGGCATACCGCTCGGAGCATTGTCCGGTCTCCAGATCACAGGTAAACAAATGAGCGTTGGTGGCAAGCAGTACACATTTGGCATACCGAGCCTGCGGTGAAATTTCTCCCACCACAGCAAATAAGATAGGCTCCTCCTTGCTGCCCAAGGAAGAGATCAAGCGGAGCTGATCGTCGGTCAGCCTTTGATTGGTCAAAAACCCCTTCTCCATTCTTCACACGCACCTGTTTCGGCGCTCTCCTTGTTAGATTGTCTGAACATTTTACCATCATTTTACTCCCTTGTCAAGCCTTTTCCGACAATTTTTTTCGACTTTTTTTCTGCACCGAAAATACCCGAAAAAAACTGAAATTTTTTCAACTTTTTTTCAAAAAAGGGTTGATTTTTGGTGTGACATGTGATACAATATATAGGTCGCATGGAGAGATGGCTGAGCTGGTCTAAGGCGCACGACTGGAAATCGTGTGAACGCTAATACCGTTCCGTGAGTTCGAATCTCACTCTCTCCGCCAACAAAAAAGCACCCAAGTCCTATGGACTTGGGTGCTTTTTTGAATGATGTTTGCCTTCGGCAAATGATGGAAAACATCGCATCATTGCGGCACGAAGTGGCGCAACATCATATTTGCGAAGCAAATATATCATGTCGCCGTAGGCGATACATCATTTTCTCTTTTCCGAACGTCCGATAAAATAATCGGCGGAAACCTTATAAAAATCACATAGCCTGATCAGATCATCAATTTTTAATTCCGCTCTGCCATCTTCAATATGGCTGTATCCTTGCTGAGATTTGTTGATAATCGCACCAACCTCTTTTTGTGTCAAATCATGATCCTCTCTGAGATTCCTCATTCTGATTCTATAATTCATACGCAACTCCCTACATAAACATTTATGTAAAAAGTTTACCATAATCATAAATTGAGTATTGACAAATACTCAAAAATTGAGTATAATATAGATGAAACCCTCGAAATCTACGTTTTTTTCTAAGCGTAATTTCAAGTGATTCAACAAATCGAGCATGCTCTGAAATAGTGAGTATTCCGTTTTGTAATATAAACAATCCCCGTGTTTGAGCTGCAAACACGGGGATGATTTTTTCACCACAGCACATAAAACATGACCGCCAGTGCGTGGCAGATGCTTCCGGCTAAGGTCAGAAGGTGAAAGACCGAATGGAAATACGGGATCCGTTTGCCAAGGCGGAAAAAGATCACGCCCACCGTATACAGCACGCCGCCGCCCAGCACCAAGGCAAAGCCCTGCGCACCCAATGTCTCCCACGCCTGCGGCATGGAAAAAATAACCGCCCAACCCATACCGATATAGCAGATCTGACTGAACACCTTGTATTTGGTCAGATCAATGGCTGTCAGTACCGTGGCAAGCACCGCCAAGCCCCAAACCGCACCGAAGGTGACCCAAGCATGGATCGGATAGGTCTTTGCCATACAGCACACCAAGATCGGCGTATACGTACCCGCAATCAAAAAATAGATGGTGCAGTGATCCATGATCTGAAAGACCCGTTTGGCAAGATTATGCCGCAAGCCGTGATAGACACTGGACATCGTATACAGCGCCACCATGGATACGCCAAACACCGTACCGCACAAAACGCCCTCCACACTGCCCTGCCATGCGGGAATCAAAATACAAAATACCAAGGTAGCGATTCCAACCGCTCCCCCTACAATATGACTGACCATGTTGAAGATCTCTTCCCCCTTGCTGTATGCGGGAAGGATCCGATCTCTTAACCGAATTCTGACCTTTTGCATTCTTTATCTCCTTGTTATATGGTTTTCAAAACTATATTATGTGTTTATTATACCACATATTCGCAAAAAAATCAAGGAAAATAAAAAAATTCACAATTATTTTTCAAAAAAAGAAACGAAAGCTTCGCTTTGCTCCCCCAAGGAAACAACACGAAGCTTCCGTTTCTTTTTCTTTTATTGCCCCACCGCCAAAAAGGCGTCCTCCTCCGATTCGATCTTGTCGTTGATCTCCTCGGGATCCCGGAAGGTGGGTACTGCTCGCTTCATGGCGATGCGAATCGCTTCAGCGGCAAGCTCCTCGCTATGCTCCTCCACTGCTTGGGAAAGGAGTGCCAGCTTTTCATCGACCTCTTCCCGACTCAAGGGGGTATCATGCTCAATAAAAATCATTTTGTTGGAGGTCTTGGTCATCGTTTCGGTTCGGATGAGCAGCTCCTCATACAGCTTTTCGCCCGGGCGCAGACCGATCTCCACGATGTCGATATCCGAATAGGGCTTATATCCCGACAGACGGATCATATTTTCGGCAAGCTCCAATATCTTCACGGGCCGTCCCATATCCAGCACAAACAGCTCTCCCCGTTTAGCCATGGCTCCCGCCTGCATGACCAATTGACTGGCTTCGGGAATGGTCATAAAATACCGAATGATCCGCTTGTCTGTCAGCGTAATGGGCCCGCCCTCCTCGATCTGCCGCTTGAACAGCGGGATCACCGAGCCGTTGGAGCCCAGCACGTTTCCAAACCGAACCGCCATAAAGGAGGTTGCACTGTCGGTACGGCACTGAATCACCATTTCGCACATCCGCTTAGAGGCTCCCATGACATTGGTGGGATTCACCGCCTTATCGGTGGAGATCAGAATAAACCGTTCGGCACCGTATTTTTCTGCCATATCGGCGGTATTTTTGGTTCCGAATATGTTGTTTTTGATCGCCTCGCAATTGCTGTGCTCCATCAGGGGAACATGCTTATGCGCCGCCGCATGAAAGACGATCTGCGGACGGTAGAAGGCAAAAATACAATCCAGCCGCCGACGGTCCCGCACAGAGGCGATCTCCACGCAAAGATCCAAGCGATCTCCGTATTCTCTTGTGAGCTCCTGTTGGATATCATATGCATTATTTTCATAAATATCAACAATGATAAGCTTTTTGGGATGACAACGTGCCAGCTGACGGCAAAGCTCACTGCCGATGGAGCCGCCTCCGCCCGTGACAAGAACGGTTTTTCCTTCGTAAAAGCTCTTGGCTTCCTCATTATTGATCTCCAAGGAATTGCGGAACAGCAGATCCTCAATATGAAATTCCCGCAGTCGCCTCTGTCCGATCTCATTGTCGGCTGTTCCCGCCATTGTCTTGGAAATTGGCAGATCGTAAATTTTGATCTTACAGCCGCAACGGGAATAAAAGTCGTGCAGCTCCTTCAAGCGTGCCCCTTCCAGCGGAGGAATGGCAATAAAGACCTCTTGAATGCCCAATTCCTTCAGCAATCGGGGGGTATCCTCGTTTTCGGCGTAAATGCGCAGACCCTCTATGTAATTGCCGACCTTTCTCGTATCGGAATCAATGAAGCACTTGGGCGAATAGTGAGAATTGGGATTTTTGATCAGCTCCTCTGCCAAAAGTGCACCGATCTTCCCCGCACCGACAATGGCGACATCAATATTCTGCGAGCGGTCAAGGGAAACATTGCGACCGGTAAGCTGACGGTAAAACAGACGGTTGAGCAAGGTGGAGAGCAAGGTTCCTCCCACACACAGCACGCCGACCGACAGCGGGATCGGGAAGCGCAGGAAGCTGACCAGTGCAATGCCCAACAGCCCCCCCGACAGATCGGCGCAGATCATTTTCAGATACACGCCCGCCGATGCGTATCTCCACATATTATAATAAATGCGCAAGGAAATCCGTCCGACCATGATCGCTGCAAACAAAACGGTGCCGTACAGCAAAAGCTGCCACACGCTTCCCTCGAACGAAAAAAGCGTTCCCGTGCAAAGCAACAGAGAGATGGCATAGGAACCGGCAAAGCAAAGCAGGTCGATCAAAAACAAGGTAAACTTTCGTTTCATTTTCTTGTATCCTTTGTATGATTGATTCAAATTCCGGCAAAGTCATTATTTATTATTATATCAAATCTATCTATGCTTGTCAAGGATTTTCGGCAAAATAGAACCGCCGACTCCTCCGTTTGGCGAAATTCCTGCGTTTTTGGCAAAAAGCCGACGTCCCGTATCACCGCTGCTTCCAGCCTGTGGGGGTCGTTCCGCAGACCCTTTTGAAGGTAGCATAAAAATATTTTTCTTCCGCAAAGCCCGACATCGCTGCGATCTGTCGCATAGAATACATGTGCGTGGCAAGAAGAGCCTTGGCATAGTCGATCCTTCGTTCGGTCAAAAACTGCCCCGGCGTGATCCCATAAGACCCGCCGAAAATAAGCGGGACTGACGTGCGCCAAGGCGATGGCATGGGAGAGTGAGCAATCCCGACGGCAAAAATTGCCGTGAAGATACTCCATGGCAGGTCTCAGAAGAGTCTGCGCCTCGGACAGCTCGTTCGTCTCGGATACCGAGCAAAAGGCGCACAGGATCTCGTACACCAGACTTTTGCAGTGAAGGATATATCCCGGCTCCTTTTGCGACCATGTCCGATGCAGCTCCAAAAAGCATTCTCTCAGCTTGGGAGAGGCATCGTGCAGACCGATCACGGTGGGGGGCAACGACTCTTTTATATCCAGATGAACACAGATCACCTCTTCCTTGCCGCTTTCTTGCGAATATTCCGTATTGGCAGGGATCAGTATATAATTCTTCGGAGAGGCAATCAGCTCCTCTCCCCGACAAACAAAATGCGACTCCCCCGAAAGCCGACAGCTCAACGCCGTTCGGTTTCGTTTATGAGAGTCATGAACAAAGCCGTTCCGCTCAAAGCGAAGAACCTCCAAAACGGTAAAATTGATGTCTTCCACGGATAACAAAGCATTTCCTCCTTTTTCGAAAGGGTTCATCTCTTATATTATTATATCACAGCCCCGCAATGATGTCAAGTATCATTTTTTATACCAATTGGTTTTTATTTTTGGTTGAACAATAGACCTCGGTGTGATATAATAGTATCATCAAGCAAACGAAAGGAGCCTATCCATGAAGCCTGCAACCTCCATGATTATTTATCAGCTTTCTCCCCGTAGCTTTACCCCGGACGGCACCTTGAATGCCGCCACCCGACTTTTACCCTACGTCGCCTCCTTAGGGGTAGATATCGTCTATCTGAACCCCGTCTTTTGCGCAGACAGCGACCCCGATCTTACCACATGGAGTCCCCGTCAAAAGGCATCCCTGACTAACAATCCGAACAATCCTTACAAAATGGCAGATTATTTTCATGTGGACGAGGAATACGGCACCGATGAGGATCTGAAGGCGTTTGTAGCGGAAGCGCATCGAAACGGCTTGAAGGTTCTGTTCGACTTGGTCTATTTGCACTGCGGCAGAAACGCAGTGTTTCTGCAAGACCATCCCGACTATGTTATCTGCGGAGCGGACGGCAAGCCGATCATAGGAGAGGAGTGGCCCTTTGCCCGTCTGAATTTTGAGAGCAAGGGATTGAGAAGCTATCTTCTTTCCAATATGCAAGTCCTGTTGACCGAATTTGATGCCGACGGCTTTCGGTGCGATGTGGGTCACAGGGTTCCCTTGGATTTCTGGCGGGAATCCTTTGCTGTGCTGAAACAGATCAAGCCGGATATGATAACGCTGTTGGAGGGCAGAGACCCCGAATATCTGGAGGAGGTGTTTGATCTCGGCTACGACACTCGCTGGCGGCGAACTGTGGTGAGCATTTTTGCAGACGATACCCCTGCCGACTCCCTGAAGAAATGGCATGACGAGCTGGTGCAAACGCACGGAAGAAACGCAAGAAAATTAACGCGGTATCTCGACAACCACGATTCGGCAAGCGATTGCGGTCTTGACCGTAATGAGATCATCTTGACCAACCGAGGCGTAGAGGCGGCGTTAGTGCTCTGCAATACCATAGAGGGCGTTCCCTTTCTGTGGAACGGATGCGAATTCTGTGACGATGCGGAAAACAATATGTTTTCCAATCGGTTTTACGGGAAGCGAAGTGCCGTCAACTGGTCTCGCAGCTTTACGGACGAGGGGCTCCGCAGGCTGGCTTTCGTCAAAGAGCTCCACCGCCTGCACCATGAGCATGAAGCCCTGACCGAGGGAGCACTTTTTTGGGTGGACAATTCAGCCCCCGACGCCGTGATCTCTTACACACGGCAAACCGAGAACGAAACAGTCTTGGTCGTTGTCAACAGCAAAAACGAAACGCTCTCCGTTTCTCTTTCCGACACGCTCAAGCCCTCCGAAATCCTTTTACAGACGAACACGGAGCTGTGTGGCGATACGCTTTGCATGAAGCCTTACGGATATTTGGTCGTAATCCTGTAACAGCCAGCCGACGGCTCGGAGCTTTTCCGAGCCGTCGGCTTTTGATCGTTTGATTATAATAATTTTTCTAAAAAATGTTAAATCTTCCTTGTTGTTTGCTGTTTTCTGCCGACCTATCCCGAATTTTCAAAAAATGTCGTTTTCTTTTGCAAAAAATTTAACAATATCTCTTTACTTCTCGCCGATTTTGTGGTATCATATTAGGTGGTAAAAAATTTATTATATATATGGAGGAATCTCAACATGGCTATTGAAAGAAAAAAACAATCCATGGACGGTAATACCGCGGCGGCGCATGTATCCTATGCGTTTACCGAGGTTGCCGCAATCTATCCTATTACGCCTTCTTCCGTGATGGCTGAGCTTACCGATGCTTGGTCCGCCGGCGGATTGAAGAACATTATGGGCGAGAACGTCAAGGTGATGGAGATGCAGTCCGAAGCAGGTGCCGCAGGTACCGTTCACGGCTCTCTCGCAGCAGGCGCTCTCACCACGACCTACACCGCATCGCAGGGTCTGCTTCTCATGATCCCCAACATGTACAAGATCGCCGGTGAGCTTCTCCCCTGCGTCATCCATGTTTCGGCTCGTTGCGTGGCTTCTCACGCCCTGAACATTTTCGGTGACCACTCCGACGTATACGCTTGCCGTCAGACCGGCTTTGCCATGATGGCAGGCTCTAACCCTCAGGAGGTCATGGACTTGGGCGCTGTCGCTCATCTGTCCACCATTAAGGGACGTGTTCCCTTCGTGAACTTCTTCGACGGCTTCCGTACCTCTCACGAGATCCAGAAGATCGAGGTTTGGGATTACAAGGATCTGGAGGAGATGGTGGACAAGGATGCCATCGCCGCATTCCGTGCCCGTGCCATCAACCCCGAGCATCCCGTTCTCCGCGGCTCCGCTGAAAACGGCGATATCTTCTTCCAGCACAGAGAGTCCTGCAACCCCTACTACGATGCGCTTCCGGCTATCGTTGAGGAGTACATGGACAAGGTCAACGAGAAGATCGGTACCGATTACAAGCTCTTCAACTACTACGGCGCACCCGATGCCGAGAGAGTCATCGTTGCGATGGGCTCGATCTGCGATGTAGCTGAGGAAGTCATCGACTACATGCTGGCAAAGGGCGAGAAGGTCGGTCTTATCAAGGTTCGCCTGTACAGACCCTTCGTTCCCGCAAAGCTGCTTGAGGTTCTTCCCAAGACCGTCAAGAAAATTGCCGTTCTCGACAGAACCAAGGAGCCCGGTGCTTTGGGCGAGCCTCTGTACCTCGATGTGGTTACCGCTCTCGCAACCAACGGCTGCACCGCAAAGATCGTCGGCGGCCGTTACGGTCTGGGATCCAAGGATACTCCTCCTTCTTCCATTTTTGCTGTCTATGAAAATCTGAATGCAGACGAGCCCAAGAACGGCTTTACCATCGGTATCGTGGACGACGTGACCGGGTTGTCTCTGGACGAAAAGGTCGCTCCCGACACGGCTCCCGAGGGAACCATTGCCTGCAAGTTCTGGGGTCTGGGCGGAGACGGAACCGTCGGTGCCAACAAGAACTCCATCAAGATCATCGGTGACCACACCGACAAGTTCATTCAGGCATACTTCCAGTATGACTCCAAGAAGACCGGCGGCGTAACCATTTCTCACCTGAGATTCGGTGACAAGCCCATCAAGTCTCCTTACTACATCACCAAGGCAAACTTTGTTGCCTGCCACAATCCTTCCTACATCCTGAAGGGCTACAAGATCGTCAACGATGTAAAGCCCGGCGGCACCTTCCTTCTGAACTGTCAGTGGAATGCCGAGGAGCTGGATAAAAACCTGCCCGGCGACGTGAAGAAGTACATCGCCGAGAACAACATCAAGTTCTACACCGTCAACGCCATCGACAAGGCAATCGAGATCGGTATGGGCAAGAGAACCAACACCATTCTTCAGTCCGCTTTCTTTGCGCTGGCAAACATCATGCCCATCGACGAGGCTGTCGAGTACATGAAGTACATGGCAAAGAAGTCCTATATGAAGAAGGGCGAGGCTGTAGTTGAAATGAACTACAAGGCAATCGACGCCGGCCGTGATGCCATCGTTGAAGTCAAGGTTCCTGCCGAGTGGGCAAACGCAGATGCCACCGATACCGCCGAACAGGCAACCGGTGACAGAGCAGATCTCGTTGATTTCGTCAACACCATTGTAAAGCCCGTTTCCATGATGAACGGTGACAAGCTCCCCGTTTCCGCCTTTAAGGGCATGGAGGACGGTACCTTCCCGCAGGGCTCTGCCGCTTACGAGAAGAGAGGCGTTGCCGTAACCGTTCCCGTATGGCATCCCGAAGCATGCGTACAGTGTAACAACTGCGCTTTCGTATGTCCTCACGCAGCGATCCGTCCCTTCGCTATGACCGAAGAGGAGGCAGCAAACGCTCCTGCGGTAACCAAGTTCACCGCAAAGCCCGTAATCAAGACCAACTACAAGTACACCATGGCGGTATCTCCCCTCGACTGTATGGGCTGTACCCTCTGCGTAAAGGCTTGTAAGGTTTCCGAAATGGCAAAAACCAAGGGTACGCAGGTCGCCATCGAAATGGTTCCTCTGGCAACCCAGCTGGATCAGCAGGCGGCATTCGACTACGCCGTTGCCAACGTATCCGAAAAGCCCGAGTTGATCAATGCAACCGTCAAGGGAAGCCAGTTCAAGCAGCCTTTGCTCGAATTCTCCGGCTCCTGTGCAGGATGTGCCGAGACCTCTTACGCTCGTTTGATCACACAGCTGTTCGGCGAGAGAATGTATATCTCCAACGCAACCGGATGCTCCTCCATTTGGGGTGGCTCCGCTCCCGCAACTCCCTACACCGTCAACAAGGAATCCGGCAAGGGTCCCGCTTGGGCGAACTCCCTGTTTGAGGACAACGCCGAGCACGGTCTGGGTATGGCACTGGGTCAGAAGACCATCCGCGAGAAGCTGATCGGAAAGGTTGCCGAAATGGCAGAATCCGACAAGGCCTCCGACGAGTTCAAGGCAGCCGCTAAGGCTTACCTTGATACCAAGGATGACGGCAAGGCAAACGAAGCCGCTACCAAGGCTTTGGTCGCTGAGCTTGAAAAGGCAGCCGCCGCAGGCTGTCCCACCGCACCCGCAATTCTTGCCGAGAAGGATTACCTCTCCAAGAAGTCCGTGTGGATCTTCGGCGGTGACGGATGGGCTTACGACATCGGATTTGGCGGTTTGGACCACGTACTGGCTTCCGGCGAGGATGTCAACGTGATGGTATTCGATACCGAGGTCTACTCCAACACCGGCGGACAGGCATCCAAGGCTTCTCAGATCGGTCAGGTCGCTCAGTTTGCCGCAGCAGGCAAGGCGATCGGCAAGAAGGATCTGGCACAGATCGCCATGTCCTACGGCTATGTCTATGTAGCACAGGTCGCTATGGGCGCCGACATGAACCAGCTTCTCAAGGCACTCACTGAGGCTGAGGCTTATCACGGACCTTCCCTGATCATCGGCTATGCTCCCTGTGAGATGCACGGTGTCAAGGGCGGTATGCAGAACTGCCAGCTCGAAATGAAGAAGGCAGTGGATGCAGGCTACTGGCAGATGTTCCGCTACGATCCCACCAAGACCGAGAACAAGCTGACCATCGACTCCAAGGAGCCTACCGCAAACTATGTAGACTTCATCAAGTCCGAAACCCGTTACGCTCGTCTGGTTCAGTCCTTCCCCGAGAAGGCAGAGACCCTCTTTGCCAAGGGCGAAGAAAACGCCAAGGCAAAGTACGACAGACTTCAGAAGATGTCCGAGCTGTACAAGTAAGACAACATACCAAAAAGCCACCCATATGGGTGGCTTTTTGGTTTTTCCTGCTTTTTTCTATAAAAAACACCTGCCTTTACAGCATCATACGATACTGTAAAAGCAGGTAGCATATTCGTATAAATCTCTTTTTTCCTGCCTTTGCCCAATGGGCAAAGGCAGTTTTTAGTCAGCTTCTTTGATCTGAAAAGACTGCATCGATAACTAAAACAACCGCCAATGCCGTTACCTCGTCCGCATATGGGTCGATGTCGATGGAATAGGCATCTCCCAGCGTGAACCATTCTCTTCGTACCCGTGCGATGGGATTAACCCCGCTGTACACCTCAAATTCCCGAGAAAAGAAGTCGCCGCTGACCGACCATCCCAAGCCATCGATCACATAGTCCTGCTGAAAGAAGGAGAACTTCTTCACTACCTCGGCTATATCTCTGCCGCCCCGATTGATAAAATACCGCGGCGCCCATGAAAATACCTTCTCATAAATGAAGGCAAGCTCTCTGCCCGCAAGATCCAGCAAATGCAGCTTCTTTCCGAAGGAAAATACCTCTCCCTGCGCATAAAAGCATTCGTTGCCATACTCGTCGTAGATCGAAAATCGGTCGCCCCATGTAAAAATATGTTGTTTGACATAGTATTTCATTGTGTCATTCTCCCGCTTACCGTTCTTGTCATGGCACCTTTACCGTCCAAGCATGCCCCGAAGGAAGATCACAATTCCGATCACGATCAGAATGCTTCCTCCCAAAATTGAGGCTCTGCCTGCCAGCTGCATGCCCATTTTTTTGCCAAGATACACGCCGCACAGGCAGATCACGAAGGTCACCGCTGCAATCAACAGCCCGCACACAAGGGCATGAAGCCCGTCATAGTCGGCAATCGTAAAGCCGACCGAAAGAGCATCAATGGAGGTAGCGATCCCCTGTACCAAAAGTCCCCAAAGTCCCGCCTTCGGCGCTTCCTGTTCCGATTCTTTGTGCCGAATGCCCTCCACCAGCATCTTTCCGCCGATGAACACCAGCAGAAGCAAAGCAATCCACGGAATAAATGGCTCAAAGGAGCAAAACAGCTTGACAAAATTATGGACACACAGCCATCCGAGCAACGGCATTAAAAATTGAAAGAAGGCAAAAATCCCCGCAACGCCGCAGGCTTTTCCCTTTTTCATATGCGGCTCATGCAAGCCGTTTGCCAAGGAAACCGAAAAGGCATCCATCGCAAGTCCGATCCCCAGTAAGACACTGCTGAAGAAAAACATTCCGTTCCACATTGGTTTAATTCTCTACTCCTTTGATCGTCAATCCTTGCTGTTTGCCAGCATCAGCTTCAGCCTGTTTTCCTGATTGACCGCAGTCGCTCCCGCATCATAGTCAATGGCAACGATATTGATATCGGGATTTTTTTCCTTAATAGGGCGCATCATGCCCTTTCCGCAAATATGATTGGGCAGACACCCGAAGGGCTGGGTACAAACAATATTTTTAATTCCCTTATCCGCCAGCTCCAGCATTTCGGCGGTCAAGAGCCACCCTTCTCCCATTTTGGCGCCGATGCCGATATAGCCCCGTACCAAGGACACGGTATGCTCAAAGCTTGTAGGCGGATCGAATTCGGTTTCTTCTTCGATTATGTCGATCAGATCCTGTTGCTTGCCCAAGAAAAACCGATAAGCAATACGGTACAGCGGATATACTCCCTTATTCCGCCCCAACAGCTTGGTGTCTGTCAAATTGTTGTACACACAGTACAGGCAAAAATCCAACAGCCCGGGAACCGTTACCTCGGCGCCCTCCTTGACAAGGAACTCCTCTAAGCTGTTATTTGCCAAGGGAGAATACTTGACAAAGATCTCTCCCACGATCCCCACCCGTACCTTTTTGATCTCGGCACGGGGGATCCGATCAAAGTCCTGCAATATCTTACGGTAATTTTCCTTTACCTTCCGATAAGAGATACGGTTGCCCGTATCCATTTCCTTTGCCAAACGGTCGGTCCATTTCTGCGCCAATGCCTCACTCTCCCCGCAGTGGATCTCATACGGGCGACATTGGTTCCGCAACAGCATCAGCAGGTCGGCATACAGCACCGCATACATCAAACGCCGAACCATGGGAACCGACATTCGAAAGCCCGGATGATGCTCCAGCCCCGAAAGGCTCATGGAGATCACGGGAACATATCCATACCCTGCCTTCTCCAATGCCTTGCGGATCAGATTGATATAGTTGGATGCCCGACATCCGCCGCCGGTCTGAAACATGATCAGTGCCGTTTTATGCGGATCGTATTTTCCGCTTTGCAGGGCATCCAAGAACTGACCGATCACCAAAATGGCAGGATAACAGGTGTCATTGTGGGTATATTTCAAGCCGGTATCCTTGATTGCCTGCCCCTGTGTGGTCAAAAGCTCTGCCCGAATGCCGAAATTCCGAAAGACCTTACAGATCAGCGTAAAATGCATGGGCAGCATATTGGGAACCAAAACGGTATAGTCCTTTTTCATTTCCTCCGTGAAGGGAATATAGTTCTGCTCCTTTTTTTTCATTGGCTTCCTCCTTTTCCGATTATTGCTCCAAGGCTCCCACAAGGCTCCTCAGACGGATCCGAACAGCACCCAAATTGGTGATTTCGTCAATTTTGATCTGCGTATAGAATTTTCCGTTCTTCTCCAAGATCGACCGCACCTCGTCGGTGGTAATGGCATCCACGCCACATCCGAAGGAAACAAGCTGAACCAGCTCGGTATCGGAATGCTCGGAGGCATACCGTGCCGCCCGATACAGGCGGGCATGGTAGGTCCATTGGTTGAGAACACGGACGGGCTGATGCTCGGTAAGCTGACAAATGCTGTCCTCACTGACCACCGCAAAGCCCAAAGAGACCGCCAGCTTATCAATACCGTGTCCGATCTCCGCATCGGCGTGATAGGGACGGCCCGCCAAAATCATGATCCGCTTGCCGTTGGCTCTCGCCCACGCCAGCGCACGCTCTCCCTCCGCACGAACCGCATTCATATACGCTTCATACTCGGCAAAGCCCCGTCTGACCGCACGGACGATCTCGCCTTTTCCTATCTTGCGGTCGGGAAGCTGCTCGGTAAACATTCGAGACAATCCCCGCACCAGCTCCTTACGGCTATTGATATTCAGATACGGGTAGAGGAACCGAACGGCATTCAAGGATTCCATATTGCCGCCCAACAGCTCCGAATAGTACGCCACCACGGGACAATTGTAGTAATTGTCCGATTCCTTTTCATCAATATTATACGACAGGCAGGGATAAAATATGGCATCCACGCCCCGCTCAACCAGCTCCTCGATATGTCCGTGCATCAGCTTGGCAGGATAACAGGCAGTGTCCGACGGGATCGAAAACTGTCCTTTTTCGTATGTACGCTTAGTGGACATCCCCGACAGCACCACCCGAAAGCCCAAAGATGTAAAGATTCCATGCCACAGCGGCAAAAGCTCATACATTCCCAATGCCAAGGGAAGTCCTACGGTTCCCCGTGTCGCCCCGTCTGCGGGAGCCTTCTCGCCAAGTTCTGTCAGATAGCTCCGCTTGAACGCATGCAGATTGGGAGTTTCATCGCTTTGCGCCTTCAAGCCAAGTCCCTTCTGACACTGATTGCCCGAGATAAATTTCTTTCCCTCGGAGAAGGTGTTGACGGTCAGATGACAATGGTTGGTACAGCCCTTACAGACCGCCGAAGAGGATGTATGGGTAAACTGTGTCAATGCCTCGGCTCCGAGCAAGGTGCTTTCCTTCACACGCATGGAATAGAGGGCGGCACCGTAAGCACCCATCAACCCCGCAATGGCGGGGCGAATGACCGTCCGTCCCAGCTCCTGCTCAAAGGCGCGAAGGACGGCATCGTTATAAAAGGTTCCGCCCTGAACCACGATATGCTCGCCCAGCTCATCGGCACTTCCTGCCCGAATGACCTTATAGATGGCATTCTTCACCACGCTGACCGACAGCCCCGCAGAAATGTCCTCCACGGTCGCTCCGTCCCGCTGAGATTGCTTCACAGAGGAATTCATAAACACCGTACAGCGGCTTCCCAGATTGACGGGGGCGGGGCTGAGCAGCCCCTTGCTTGCGAACTCGTCGATCTCATAGCCCATGGAGCGGGCAAATGTCTCAATAAACGAACCGCATCCCGACGAGCATGCCTCATTGAGCATGATGCTGTCAATAGCTCCGTTCCGAATGCGGAAGCATTTGATATCCTGTCCGCCGATATCCAAAATAAAGTCTACCTCGGGCAGAAAATGCTTGGCGGCAGTATAGTGTGCGATCGTCTCCACCACGCCGAGATCCACTCCGAAGGCGTGCCGGATCAGCTCCTCGCCATATCCCGTCACGGCACTTCCCGCAATGTGGATACGGTCACCGCACAGCCAATAGACGGTCGTCAGCTGCTCTCGCACGATCTCGACAGGATTGCCCCGATTAGAGCTGTAATAGGAATACAGGATCTCACGATCCTCCGACAGAAGCACGATTTTGGTGGTGGTGCTTCCGCAGTCGATGCCCAAATATGCCTTTCCGCTGTATTCCTCAATGGCTTTTTTCGCCACATCAGCCTTGGCATGCCGCTCATGAAACGCATCATATTCCTCTCTGCTTGCGAACAGAGGTGGCAAACGATTGGTGCTTCCCGACACGCTCAGCTTGCTTTTGATCTGCTCCAATAGGGTATCCATATCGGTAAGGCTCCCCGTCTTCTCGGCATAAAGAGCGGCCCCCATCGCAACGGCGTACCGTCCGTAGTCCGGGAAGATCGCCTCCTCGTCGGACAGCTTCAGAGTTTCCTTGAAGCGCTCCCGCAGTCCTTGGCAATAGTACAGCGGTCCGCCAAGGAAGAGTACCTTGCCCCGAATCTTTCTGCCCTGAGCCAAGCCCGCAATAGTCTGATTCACCACCGCCTGATAGATGCTTGCCGCCACGTCCTCCTTTTTCGCCCCTTGGTTGAGAAGAGGCTGAATGTCGGTTTTGGCAAACACGCCGCAACGGGAGGCAATGGGATAGATACGGGTATGGGAAAGGCTGAGCCGATCCATCTCATCGGGCTCCAGATTTAACAGCGTTGCCATTTGGTCGATAAATGCGCCTGTGCCGCCGGCACAGCTTCCGTTCATTCGCTCATCGGTTCCGCCCTCAAAGAAGATGATCTTGGCATCCTCTCCGCCCAGCTCGATCACCGCCGTGGCATCCGGCTCCTTGCGTTTGACCACCTCGCCCGTAGCAAAAACCTCCTGAACAAAGGGGATCCCGCATGCCTCGGCAAGTCCCAGCCCTGCCGAGCCGGACAGAGCAACGGCAAATTTTTTACCCTCCAGCAGAGGGTGCATCTCCTCCAACAGCTCCCACGTTTTGGTGCGAACCTGTGACATATGACGCTCATACCGCTCATATAACACCGTCCCGTCCCCGATCAAAACCGTTTTGACCGTGGTGGAACCGATATCAATTCCCAATGAATATTGCATAGAGCCTCCTTTTTCATTTTGCTTTTTTGCACTTATTCCAGCTCAAAAGCACCCGTGTACAGTTGATAATATTTTCCTTTTTCCTCGATCAGCTTGGCATGGTCTCCACGCTCAATAATACATCCCTGCTCCAGCACCATGATGACATCCGAATTGCGTACCGTAGACAAACGGTGGGCAATCACAAACACTGTTCGCCCCTTCATCAGCGCATCCATTCCCTTTTGCACCAGTGCCTCGGTTCGGGTATCAATGGAGGAGGTCGCCTCATCCAGAATCATGACAGGCGGATCGGCGACCGCCGCACGGGCAATCGACAAAAGCTGTCTCTGTCCCTGCGACAGGTTTGATCCTCCTGCGGTCAGCATGGTGGCGTAGCCGTCGGGCAGACGGACAATAAAATCGTCGGCATGCGCCAGCTTTGCCGCCGCAATACACTCCTCATCGGTGGCATCCAGCTTGCCGTATCGGATATTCTCCATGACCGTTCCCGTAAAGAGATTCGTATCCTGCAAAACAATACCCAACGAACGGCGCAGATCTGCTTTTTTGATCTTGTTGATATTGATGCCGTCATATCGGATCTTTCCGTCGTCTATATCATAAAATCGGTTGATCAGATTGGTGATGGTCGTCTTTCCTGCGCCTGTCGCACCCACAAAGGCAACCTTTTGTCCCGGCTGTGCGTATAACGTGATATCATTCAGCACCGTCTTTTCGGGGACATAGCCGAAGTCCATATGCTCGATCCGCACATCGCCGCAAAGACGGGTATAGGTCACGGTTCCGTCACTGTGGGGATGCTTCCATGCCCATATGCCGGTCCGTTCGGCGCATTCCGTCAATTCTCCGTCTTCCTCCTTAGCGTTTACCAGAGTCACATATCCCTCGTCCACCTCGGGCTCTTCGTCCAACAGCTCAAAAATACGCTTGGCACCCGCCATCGCCATGACAATGGCATTCATTTGCTGAGAGACCTGACTGACGTTATTGGTAAACTGCTTGGTCATATTCAAAAACGGCAGAACCACGGCAACGGTCATCGCTTGCCCCGACAGAGACAGGTTCGGCACACCCGTGAGGATCAGAACACCGCCCACAAAGGCAAGCAGGGCGTACAGAGTATTTCCGATATTCCCCATAATGGGCATCAGAATATTGGCAAACCGATTCGCCTTGGTAGCATCGGCGCAAAGCTGCTTATTCACTCGGTCAAAATCGGCTTTGCTCTGCTCCTCGTGACAGAAGACCTTGACGACCTTTTGTCCGTTCATCATTTCCTCAATAAAGCCCTCTTCCTTGGCAAGGGACTTCTGCTGCTTCAAAAAGTATTTGGCACTGTTGCCGCCGATATGCTTGGTGACAAAGAACATTGCCACCACGCCTACCGCTACCACCAATCCCATCCAAACACTGAGATAGATCATGTTAAACACCAGCAAAAGCAGGATCAGACCCGAATTGAGAAGCTGAGGCAGACAGCGGGATACCAATTCCCGCAAGGTATCAATGTCGTTGGTGTAGTAGGACATGATATCCCCGTGAGGGTGAGAATCGAAATACCGAAGCGGCAGGGTCTGCATTTTGGCAAACATGGTCTGTCGGGTTCGGTTCAGAAAGCTTTGTGTGACGATCGCCATCAAACGGGTATAGGTAAAGGATGAGATCCATCCCACCACATAAATGCTCAGCATGATGCCGATGGCAATGAGGATCTTCCGTTGAATCGCACCCCATCCGTACACCAAGCCCTCGGATTCGATGGTCTCGATGAAGAAATTCATAAATAGGCTGGCAATGGTGGAAGCAAAGGCGGTCAGCACCACACAGATCACCACGGCGATCAGTTGGGGCTTATAATCCCGAAACAGCATTTTTAAAAGCCGTGACAGAACTCCCTTATTTTTCGGAGGCATTCCTTGATTGACTTTGGCTCTCATTCCTCGTTGCCCCCTTTCGTCTGAGATTCGTATACTTCCCGATAGATGGGACTGGAGACGAGAAGCTCGTCATGGCTTCCCGCCGAAACGATCCGTCCGCCATCCATCACAAGGATCTTATCGGCATGCTCCACCGAAGAGATCCGTTGGGCAATGATGATCTTGGTGGTATCGGGGATCTCCTCGGCAAATGCCTTTCGGATCAGCGCATCGGTCTTGGTATCCACCGCACTGGTAGAATCATCCAAGATCAAAACCTTGGGCTTTTTCAAAAGTGCTCTGGCAATGCAAAGCCGTTGCTTCTGACCGCCCGACACGTTGGTTCCGCCCTGCTCGATGTGAGTATCGTACCCGTCGGGAAAGCGTTCGATAAATTCATGTGCCTGTGCCAATCGGCAAATTCGCTCCATTTCTTCCTCTGTGGCATTGGGATCTCCCCACCGCAGATTTTCCTTAATGGTGCCTGAAAACAGAATGTTTTTCTGAAGCACCACCGATACCTCATTTCTCAAGGTCTCCAGATCGTATTCCCGCACGTCCACACCGCCAACCATTACCGATCCCTCATTGACATCATACAGTCGAGAGATCAGCTGAATCAAAGTGGTCTTTCCCGCTCCCGTTCCGCCGATAATCCCCACCGTCTCTCCTGAAGCGATGGATACATTGATATCCGACAAGGCATTCTTTTCGGCTTTTTGAGAATATCGGAAATTCACGCCTTTGAACAGGATGCTGCCATCCGCTACTCGGGTCACGGGATGCTCGGGATTCTGAATGGCACTCTGCTCATTCAGTACCTCGGCAATTCTTGCCGCAGAGGCGGCAGACATGGAGACCATGACGATAATCATGGAGACCATCATCAAGCTCATCAGAATCTGCGCACCGTAGGTCAAAAGTGCCGACAGATCGGGAACGCTCAGCGCAGAGGCTCCGCTTTTTACGATCAGCATGGAGCCGAAAAAGCAGACCGACAGCATCAGAGCATTAAAGCAAAATTGCATCAGCGGATTATTCAGTGCCAAAATCTTTTCCGCACGGGTAAAATCTCCCGCCACCTCATCCGATGCCTTTTTGAATTTTTTCGTTTCATGGGCTTCCCGCACAAATGCCTTTACCACACGCATGCCCTGTACATTTTCCTGCACGGAGGCGTTCAACGCATCGTATTTCTTGAATACCGATTTAAAAATGGGGTGGGCGTTTTTCATAATCAGAAGCAAACCCAGTGCCAAAATGGGAATGATGATCGCAAATGCCAATGACATTTTCGGGCTGATAACGATCACCATTACCAGCGCAAAAACCAACATGAACGGACAGCGCACCGCCGTTCGAATCAGCATCATGTATGCCATCTGCACGTTACTGACATCGGTCGTCAGCCGAGTTACCAGACTGGATGAGGAAAATTTGTCAATGTTGGAAAAGGAATAGCCCTGCACGGCACCGTACAGATCATGGCGCAGATTTTTGGCAAAGCCGCAGGCGGCAATGGCACAAAAATGCCCCGAGAGAGCCCCGAAGGTCAGCGACAGCAACGCCATCGCAACCAATAGCAGTCCGTATTTCACGATCACCGACAGCGCACATCCCTCTTGAATTTTTGAGATCAATTGCGCCGTCACAAAGGGAATGATGCATTCCACCACCACCTCCATCGACACAAACAAGGGGGTCAGGATCGAGCTTGCTTTATACTCACGCACACTGCGTGCCAAGGTCTTTATCATAGGATCTCTTTCTCTCTTTCGGTTTTTCAAAAACTGTTATATCTTTATATTATAATACAACTTTTTTTCATAGAAAACAATATTTTGTAAACGAACTTTAAAATCTGCGTCAATTTTTCTTTTTTTCGCATTTTTTCGTCTCATTAAAAAAGCCCTGCGCAACAGCTCCTTGCGCAAGGCTTTTTCTTACAGCGTCGCCTCCAGCTCCTCCTTGAGGCGGGCGATGATCTTTTTTTCCAAACGGGATATGTAGGATTGAGAGATCCCCAGCCGATCGGCGACCTCCTTTTGTGTCAGCTCCCGTCTGCCTCCGATCCCATACCGCAGTTCAATGATCTCCCGTTCTCTGGCTTCCAGTCCCTCAATTGCCCGTCGGATCATCCGCCGCTCCTCCATCTGCTCGATTTCTCCGGCGATCTCATCCTCATCATTTCCCAAAATATCCGACAGCAACAGCTCATTGCCGTCCCAATCGGTGTTCAGCGGCTCATCAATGGACACCTCCACCCGTGCCCCCGAATGCTTGCGAATGTACATCAGGATCTCATTTTCGATACATCGGGAGGCATAGGTCGCCAGCTTGATGTTCTTATCGGCTCGGAAGGTATTGATGGCTTTGATCAGACCGATGGTGCCGATGGAGACCAGATCCTCGATCCCCACACCCGTATTTTCAAAGCGCTTGGCGATGTACACCACCAGCCGCAGATTGTGTTCGATCAAAATTTGTCGGGCATGCTCATCCACATGCATCCGCATCACGATCTGCGCCTCCTCCTCACGGGGCAGAGGCGGAGGCAAGACCTCCGAGCCGTTGATATAATACACGCCGCCTCGCCGCAGGCGGAGCCACGTGCGAAGCCGCATGATCTGCTTCTTGATCCATCTGCCCGTATATACCGTATATTCTTTTCCCTTGTAAAATATTCGCCCAAACCATCCCATTTTTGTCTTTATCCCCCATTTCCTTCATTATATTCGATCATACCAACAATCCCGTCGGGATGAGTGCCTCGCTACCGTCAAAACCGATTCCCTGCTTTGCCAGCACCACCAAGGCATCTACCTCCCGAGGTCCGTCTCCGCTATCTACGGTGATGCGCTCCATGCGTACTCCCAACAGGACCCCCTCTCCCGAGGCAGTTTTGGTAGGTACCAATCGCAAATTTTTCGCATCGTTCGCTCGAATCGCTTCTATGGGAGGGATCTCCTCCTTTGCCGCTGCGATCAGCTCCCGAGGCAGTACCCGCTCCATAGCGGTCATATCCGCTACGATGCAGGGTCTCCCCCCCAACGGCTCCCGCAACAGATTTCCGCTGTCTGCCATAGCGTGCAGACGCAAGGACCGTCCCCCATAGATCACCTCCACCTCTGCATGTCTGCGGGAGGTTCGTTTACGGAAAAACCGTCCGCCAAGCAACGTGATGCCTGCACTGAGAAGCGCCAGTGCGGCAAATACCCAAACCGAAATGCCGTCGCTTTCGGTCTGCTCTACCCCTTCAAACAGAGATGAACGGTTAAACAGGTGAAACAATGCGGTCATAACGCCGCCCAACGCCATGGAGATCGCCGTATAGACCAATATGTACAGCGGCAATGAGCGAAGACGGTTCCGCTCACCGAATACGACCGCACACATCACGCCGCATGCCAGTATATCCAACAAAAGGCTCAGCCCATATCCGAAGGAAAGAAACAGCGACAGATCAGCATAAAGACCGCCCAACGCCGCACCGATCAAGCCCCGACCGACACTAAGCCGCCGATCCAACAGCTTCGCCGTCAGAAAAAAGCACAAAAAGTCCATGCTGAAATTGATCAGAAAATACAGATCCACATATACCGTTTGCCCCATTTCATTGCCCTCCTTCGCTCCTGTTACTATTATACTCCTTTTCTTCCGAATATTTTGTCTCTTTGCGGCGACTGAACCAATTATTTTTGATCGTATTTGCGGAAGGCACATAAACTTGATTTTGTTTTTTATCGTTTAAAAAGCTTACGCTACCGAAAACCAAAAATCGGAGATTCGATCGAACCTCCGATTTTTTATTGTTTTGTAATCTCGCACTTTTGTGATATAACGAACGGACTTGTTGTAACAATCCCGTCTCATTTTTCCTTTATTTTGCCATGGGAGGACGGAAGCTCTTTTTTTCTGTCATGTGTTTTCTTCCTTACTTTCGCTGAATTTTCTGCAAGCCGCAATTGCTCTGTGCCATCCGTCAAGCCGTTCCCTGCGTTCGCTCTCCGACATGCACGGCTCAAAATTCTTTCTCGTTGCCGACAGGCTCTTGAGTTCCTTTCTATCGGCAAAAAAGCCAACGGCAAGCCCCGCAAGGAATGCGGCTCCTGCGGCAGTCGTCTCGGGATTTGCAGAGCTTCGCACGGTAATAGAGGAAAAATCACTTTGCATCTGCATCAGCAGATCGTTCGCCGACGCACCGCCATCCACCTTCAGAATCGAGATAGCCTCCGACTTATTTTCTCCGTTCATCAGAGCAACATCTGCATTCATTGCGGCAATCACATCCTCCGTCTGATAGGCGATAGACTCCAGTGCCGCTCGGATAATATGATTTTTTCCGGTTCCCGCAGTCAGCCCAAAGATCGTTCCTCGGGCGTGCATATCCCAAATGGGCGCCCCCAAGCCGCTAAAGGCAGGAACCAGATATACACCTGCGCTATCCTTTACCTTGCGTGCGAAGTATTCGCTGTCGGATGCCTCGTGAATCAGCTTCAGCTCGTCACGCAACCAACGGATCACAGCACCTCCGACAAAGACACTGCCCTCCAAGGCATATTCGATCGGACGCCCCTTTTCTCCTGCGGCAACCGTTGTCAACAGCCCGTGTTGACTTTGAACAGCCCGCTCTCCCGTATGCGCAAGCAAAAAACACCCCGTTCCGTATGTGTTTTTCGCCTCACCCGCCTGAAAACAGGTCTGACCGAATAATGCCGACTGCTGATCTCCTGCAATTCCCGCCACGGGAAGCTCCGCTCCCATACATTCAAAGGTTCCGTATATTTCACTGCTGCTTTTTATTTCCGGCAATATTTCTTTTGGAATATCCAGCAGGTCGAGCAGGAAGGGATCCCATTCCCCCGTATGGATGTTGCAAAGCATGGTTCTGGACGCATTGGTACAATCGGTAACAAACACCTTCCCGTCCGTTAATTTCCAAATCAGCCATGTATCAACCGTACCTGCCAGCACCTCGCCCGCCAGCACTTTTTCTTTGACTCCCTCGACATGATCCAATATCCACTTGATCTTGGTTCCGCTGAAATAGGGGTCTATTCTTAATCCCGTGGTTTTACGGATATATTCCCCGTGTCCTGCGGCTTCCAACGCTTCGCAAATATCGGAGGTTCGTCTGCATTGCCAAACGATCGCATTGTAAACAGGTCTGCCGGTATTTTTATCCCAAAGTATAACTGTCTCCCGTTGATTGGTAATCCCAACTGCGGCGATCTCATCGGCAGATATACCGCTTTTGGCGATACATTCGGTAAGTGCGGCATACTGGTTAGCGTAAATATCCATCGGATCCTGCTCCACCCATCCCGGATGGGGATAGATCTGCTTGATTTCATGCTGTGCCATAGAAACTATATTGGACTTTTTATCAAACAATATCGCTCGTGCGCTGGTCGTTCCTTCATCCAAGGCAAGCACATATTTTTTCATCGGCATCGCTCCCCCTCTATATTATTTTGTATAGCCTGCTTCCTTATTTCATCATACCGTATCCGCCGGCATATTTGCTGATCTCGTCCACAACGACAAAAACGTTGTTTCGACAAATTTTCCGTATTTGTTTTAAAACAGGAAGCGCATCACGCCTCGGAAGAACGATCATGATCATGTTCATCTTATCCGTAGAACCATACCCTTCAAAAACCGTATATCCGCGGGAGCCTTCCTGTAAATATTGAATGATCTTTTGGGTATTCTCCCCGTTTGCAATCAGCTGAAGGCTTGAGGTTCCCAGAGCGATCTTGCTTTCCAAGGTCGAACCAAGGAAAAGTCCTGTGGCATATCCCACACAATAAAATGCCAAAAGGAACAAATTATCTCCAAGCGTTCCGATGATCGTTGAAATCACAAGTCCCCATATGGTACACTCAAGAAAGCCCAAGCCCGCCGCCTTCAGCCGC
The DNA here is from genome assembly GCA_015063535.1 of Oscillospiraceae bacterium. Taxonomy (GTDB): domain Bacteria; phylum Bacillota; class Clostridia; order Oscillospirales; family CAG-272; genus HGM12713. The sequence goes on along the minus strand of SVTY01000003.1, from coordinate 15,833 downwards.
TGTCCCTTGACCATCATACAGGTTTTCAACGACTGGATCGTAATTTCAATGATCTTTGCTGCACATACGATCAAACATACCAAAACAGGAGGGATGGATGCCAAAAATTCAGACATACTGCGCTTCTCCTTTAGAAATGATTCATTTTTTCATTTATCGTATACGGTGAATAAGACGTTCCAAAAGCTTCTTTTCGCTTACAACCGTATTCCGCTTCATAAAAATTTTTTTACATAAACTTATTATACTACTTTTTTAAAAAAATTGCAATAGGATTCTCGAACGAATCCAAAGATTGATTTTATAAAAAGCTCTCTGCGAATATCCTTTTTTGTTGATTTGAAAGCAAAAAAAGGCAAAAGCCAAACATAAAACAAAAAAATCTCAACAAAATACAGAAAAACCATTGACAAATGATCGCAAATATGGTACAATGTATTCTGCAAAATATGAAACGCTGTGTTTTTTCTTGGGTTTTGAGCAAATTTACACAGTATTTACCAAGTTTTTGTTGCAAAAGTAAAAGAAAAGGATGATGTTTATGAAGTTCTATACAGAACCAATCAAAAAATCTCCGAGAATAAGCCTGCTTGTCGATACCTTGTTTAAAAAAATGCCACAGATCGAAGCCGACAGAGCGATCCTTCTTACGGAATCATACAGAGCCACCGAGGGAGAACCAATCATAACCAGACGGGCAAAGGCATTTAAGCACATTCTCGAGCATATCCCGATCACCATACGCGAGCACGAGTTGATCGTGGGTTCGGCTACACGTCAACCGAGAAGCTGTCAGGTATTCCCCGAATACTCTTTTGAGTGGCTTCAGGCGGAATTTGACACGGTCGCCACAAGAACGGCAGATCCGTTTTATATATCCGATGACACAAAAGCAAAGCTTTCCGAGGTGTATAAATATTGGAAAGGAAAAACCACGAGCGAGCTTGCGACATCGTATATGTCCGACGAGGCAAAAACAGCGATCGAACATGGAATGTTCACACCGGGCAACTACTTCTACAACGGAATCGGTCACGTTACGGTCGATTATCCAAAGGTTCTCGCAATAGGCTACGAGGGAATCATCTCTCAAGCAAAGAACGAGCTTTCCACCATGTCGTGCGCAGATGCGGATTACGCAAGAAGAAAGCATTTTCTTGACGCCGTCATAATGAGCTGTGAAGCGGCGATAATGTATGCGGAGCGCTACTCCGAGCTTGCGGCGACGATGGCAAAGACCACCGCAGATATCGGCAGACGCCGCGAGCTTGAAAAAATAGCCGTTACTTGCAGACGAGTTCCCAAGCACGGAGCGCAAAGCTTTTACGAAGCTTGCCAATCATTCTGGTTCGTACAGATGCTGTTGCAAACAGAGTCCAGCGGGCATTCTATTTCTCCCGGCAGATTCGACCAATATATGTATCCTTATTATAAAAAGGATATTGACAGCGAAACGATCACACGGGAACAGGCACAAGAGCTTATAGATTGCGTTTGGGTCAAGCTAAACGACCTGAATAAGGTTCGTGATGCTGCTTCCGCAGAGGGCTTTGCGGGATACAGTTTGTTCCAGAATCTTATCGTAGGCGGTCAGGACAAGTATGGCAGAGACGCTACGAACGATCTGTCGTTTATGGCAATCACCGCAACCGAACACGTTTTTCTTCCCCAACCGTCATTTTCCGTACGGGTATGGAACGGTTCGCCGCATGAGTTCCTTATAAGAGCCGCCGAGCTTACACGCACGGGAATCGGCTTCCCCGCTTATTACAACGATGAGGTTATCATTCCATCGCTGCAAAGCAGAGGTCTTACTCTTGAGGATGCAAGAGACTACAACATAATCGGATGCGTTGAGCCGCAGAAAGCGGCGAAGACCGACGGTTGGCACGATGCGGCGTTCTTCAACATGTGCCGTCCGTTGGAGCTGGTCTTCTCAAGCGGAGAAGATAAGGGCGTTCAGCTGGGGCCAAAAACCCAAATCATTGACTCTATGACAAGCTATGAGGAATTTGAAAACGCATATCGCAAGCAGATGACATATTTCATTGAGTTGATGGTAAATGCGGATAACGCAATCGACCTCGCTCATGCGGAGCGTTGTCCTCTCCCCTTCCAATCGTGCATGGTAGATGATTGTATATCCAAAGGAAAAAGCCTGCAGGAAGGCGGAGCTATATACAACTTCACAGGACCTCAGGGATTTGGAATAGCCAATGTCGCAGATGCCATGTTCGCCGTGAAAAAGCTTGTTTTCGATGATAAAAAATACACATTGGATTTTTGGAAAGCCGCTCTTGAGAGCAACTACGGCAAGGACATGGATCACTCTATGGCATCCAAGCTCACTCAAAAAATAGTTGCTTCTCTGGTAGCGTCGGGAAACAGCATTTCAGAGGATGACATAAAGACCGTTTATCTTACGGTAAAAAACAATCCCGCATCCGATGCGGACAAAAAGAAATATGCGCAGCTGCTTGACGATATCCATTCGCTCAAAAAATTCGGAAACGATGACGATGAGATAGACTTATTCGCAAGAGAAATGGCTTACACATATACGAAGCCGCTTGAGCGTTATAAGAATCCTCGCGGCGGTATATTCCAAGCAGGTCTTTATCCCGTATCGGCAAACGTTCCGCTTGGAGCGCAAACGGGCGCTACCCCCGACGGACGGCTTGCGTTCACTCCCGTAGCGGACGGAGTTTCCCCTGCCGCAGGCAGAGATCAGAAGGGACCGACAGCCGCAGCAAACTCGGTTTCCCGTCTTGACCATTACATCGCCTCGAACGGAACACTGTTCAACATGAAATTCCATCCGTCAGCACTTGAGGGAAGAAGCGGACTTGAAAGCTTTGTAGCTCTTGTAAGAGGCTATTTCGACCAAAAAGGAAGCCACATGCAATTTAACGTTGTCAGTCGGGAGACCTTGCGGGATGCGCAAAAGAATCCCGAAAAATACAGATCCCTCGTAGTACGTGTTGCAGGCTACTCCGCCCTGTTCACAACACTTTCAAAGGGCTTGCAGGAAGATATTATCAACAGAACCGAGCAGCAAGGCTTTTGACGTAAGGTGAGCAAATGGAACGAGAGCTTAATAATGTAAGAGGCAGAATATTTAATATTCAACGGTTTTCTATCCACGACGGTCCCGGAGTAAGAACGATCATCTTTTTGAAAGGATGTCCTTTGAGATGCAAGTGGTGCTGTAATCCCGAGTCTCAAGGCTATCAGCAGGAGACGATCACGATCGGCGGCGTCACAAAAGAAGTTGCCAGAGACGTTACCGTAGGAGAGGTCATCGACGAGATAGAAAAGGACAGAGCGTATTACCGACGCTCGGGATACGGCGGAATCACCCTTTCGGGCGGAGAATGCCTTTGGCAACCTGATTTTTCAGAGGCATTGCTTCGCACAGCCAAATCACGGGGTATTTCCACCGCCATAGAGACAACGGGATATGCCGACATGGATATCATCCGCAGACTTCTGCCACACATAGACACGGTGCTTATGGATATCAAGCACGTTTGCGGAGACAAGCATCAAAAATTTACCACAAAAGACAATTCGCTGATTCTTGAAAACGCAAAACATATCGCAAGAGAAGCAAAATGTCTTATCATAAGAACTCCCGTTGTTCCCACGTTTAATGACACCGAGGAAGAAATAGCAAGCATTGCAAAATTCGCATCCTCCCTTGAGGGTGTCAAGGAAATGCACCTGCTTCCCTATCACAGAATAGGCTCGGACAAATATGCGGGACTTGGCAGAGCTTATGAGATGGCGCACATATCCCCGCCAACCAAAGAGCATATGCAGGTGCTGTGCGAGGTGGTAAAAAAATACGGACTGGAATGTCAGATAGGAGGTTGACGACGTGCAGGATAATACGCAAAAGCAAAGAATCATACAAGAGCTTGTACCGGGTAAGCAGATCACTCTTGCGCATATAATCGCAAATCCCGATGAGATACTCTACAAAAAGCTTGGTCTTGACCCAGCAGTCGAATATTCAAAATCCGCTATCGGCATACTTACCCTGAGTCCTGCGGAAACGGCAATCATAGCCGGAGACATTTCCATAAAGTCATCCGGGGTGCAGCTTGGATTTGTTGACAGATTCAGCGGAACCGTGATTGTAACGGGTACGTTTTCCGAGGTCGAGGCATCGCTCAAGGCAGTAACCGAATACGCTGAAAGCACGCTCGGCTTTACGGTATGCAAGATAACGAAAACCTAATGAAAAAAACATTGCTCGTAGGCCGCCACGGTGTTGGAAAAACAACGCTGAAGCAGGTACTGCGGGGAGAAACGATACGTTACGTCAAAACACAGTACATGGATTACGGAGACTGGTTGCTTGATTCCCCCGGCGAATACGCCGAGGTTCACGGACTGGGAGCGGCACTTGCGATATACGCTTATGAAGCCGATATAGTGGCGTTGCTTATTTCCGCAGATGACGACTACTCACTTTTTCCGCCAAACATCACATGTATGGTAAACAGAGAGGTAATCGGTATCGTCACAAAGATCGACAAAGCATCTCCCGACAGAGCGGCAAATTGGCTGAGACTGTCAGGATGTGGCAAGATCTTTCCCATCGACTCCCATTCGGGAAAGGGAGTTCCGGAATTAAAGGCTTATCTGCGAAAGCAGAGCTGATATAAAAAGTAAAAAACAAAAATATTTTTCATAAGGAGAACAAAAAATGGTAAACGAGTATGAAATCAAAAAACAGATATGCGAAATTGGTAAGCGTATCTACAACAAGGGAATGGTTGCTTCCAATGACGGTAATATCTCCGTTAAAATCAGCGACAACGAATTTCTTTGCACCCCCACAGGCGTATCCAAGGGCTTTATGACTCCTGAATACATCTGTAAGGTAGACGCAAACGGAAAGGTCCTTCAGGCAAACGCAGGCTTCAAGCCTTCCTCTGAGATCAAGATGCACATGAGAGTGTACAAGGAGCGTCCCGATGTAAATTCCGTCGTTCACGCACATCCCCTCTACGCTACGTCCTTTGCTATTGCCGGCATTCCGCTGACAGAGCCCATCATGCCTGAGGCTGTTATCGCACTGGGATGCGTTCCGATCGCTGAGTACGGTACGCCCTCCACGGAGGAGATCCCCGATGCTATCTCCAAGTATCTCCAGCACTATGATGCCGTGCTTCTCGCAAACCACGGCGCACTCTCCTTCTCCGATTCTCTTCTTAACGCATATCACAAGATGGAATCTGTTGAATTTTATGCGCAACTTATGTATCAGGCAAGGGTTCTCGGCGGTCCGAAGAAGCTGACGGATTCTCAGGTAGAGAGACTGTACGAGATACGCCGTCAGTTTGGTCTCAAGGGTAAGCACCCCGCTGATGTCTGCCCCAACGTTAAAGCCGGAAAGCCCAGCTGCCACGGCTGCGGCGAAAACTGCAAGTCAAGCGGTGCGGATGCTGAAATGGTAGCTCTCGTTACAAAGCTTGTTCTCGAACAGCTCGGTAAGTAACCCTCATTGGCTATGAATGAAGCCGAGATCAGAAAAATCGTTCAAAATACCATCAACTCAGTGAAATCCGATCCATCGCAAATGACATTAGCTCTTGCTGAACAGATCTGCGAGGCAGTACTTAACGAAGCCAAAAGAATAGGCGTGAAAGCCGTTGTCTGCCTATCTGACGCAGGAGGACATCCAAAACTGGTAAAAGCTATGGACGATGCCTATATAGCGAGCTATGATGTTGCCGTGAACAAAGCCTTCACCGTGGTTGCGTTAAAAATGTCCACCATTGATTTAAAGCCCTTGGCACAGCCGGGCGGATCGCTGTACGGAATACAGTTCACAAACGGCGGAAGAATCGTGATATTCGGCGGTGGAGACCCGCTGATCGGCAGCGACGGAACAATCATCGGCGGTATTGGCGTAAGCGGCGGAAGCGAAGCGCAGGACACTGCCCTATCGGAATTCGGAAAAAGGTATTTTGAATCGCAGTTGTAATAAATCTACTGTTTACGAAAGGAAAAAGAAATGGATATCAAATCCACTGACATTGAAAAGATTGTCAGACAGGTGCTTGAAAGCATGGGAACCTCGGGCGAGGCATCTGTCAAGGCAAGTGCTCCTGTTCCGTCAAAGAGCCGTGTGGCAATGCTCACAAAGCTTGAACACTTCGATATTCAGGAGTATCCTATTCCCGAGCTTGGCGATGACGATATACTCGTCAAGGTTGAGGGATGCGGAGTTTGCGGAACTGACGCACACGAATTCAAAAGAGACCCCTTCTCTCTTATTCCCGTAGTTCTCGGACACGAGGGAACGGGTGAGATCGTAAAAATGGGCAAAAACGTCAAAAAGGACAGTGCCGGTAAACCTCTTGCGATAGGGGATAAGGTCGTTACCTGTATGATATTCAAGGATAACCCCGATATTACCATGTTCGATCTCAACAAGCAAAACGTCGGCGGAGCGGATGTATACGGTCTTCTCCCGGATGATGACAAAAAACTGAACGGTTGGTTTGCGGATTACATACTCGTAAGAGGCGGATCCACAATATTCAACGTAAGCGATCTTGATCTTGATTCAAGAATACTGATCGAGCCTTGCGCAGTTCTGATCCATGCGGTTGAACGAGCAAAGACGACGGGGATTCTCCGATTCAATTCAAGAGTAGTCGTTCAAGGCTGCGGACCTATCGGACTTATCTGTATCGCAGTTCTCCGTACTATGGGTACCGAAAACATCGTAGCGGTTGACGGAGAGGCAAAGAGACTGGAGTTTGCAAAGCTCATGGGTGCTACCGAAACCGTAAACTTTAAGGAACACAAGGGTATAGACGCACTGGCAGGCGCTGTTAAGGATGCCTTCGGCGGTTATCTTGCCGACTTTGCATTCCAGTGTACAGGCTCTCCTGTCGCTCATGCGAACATCTACAAGTTTATACGCAACGGCGGCGGACTTTGCGAGCTTGGATTCTTTATTAACGGCGGTGATGCGACTATCAATCCTCACTTTGATATCTGCTCCAAGGAAATAACCACGGTCGGTTCATGGGTTTATACGCTTCGTGATTACGTGACAACATTCGATTTTCTCAAGAGAGCAAAGGCAATAGGACTTCCGCTTGAAAAGCTGATCACTCATAAATATCCGCTTGATCAGATAAACGAGGCACTCCAGACAAACTTGAAAATGGAAGGTCTCAAAATCGCCGTTGTAAATGACTGAGGTGATTTGCGATGGGAAAAGCTACGGGATTTATTGAGGTATACGGGCTTGCAGCCGCTTTCGTCGCAGTAGACGCAGGCTGTAAGGCGGCAAATGTTACGGTGGAAACGCTTGATAAGAATAAGCCGGGCAACGCAGACGCTCTTCCCGTGCCGCTGATAGTACTGATCAAATTCAGAGGTACGGTCGAGAATGTAACGGCAGCGGTTGATGCTGCGGCAAACGCCGTAAAGCAAATCACAGGTGTTATATCAACCCACATCATCGCTAACACCGAGGAATCAACAGAAAAAATGCTAAAGCTAAATGCTTTTGATAAAAACTAAAACGAAAGGAACATGAAAATGGCACTTGAAGCACTTGGAATGATTGAGACAAGAGGTCTTGTAGCGGCTATTGAAGCAGCCGATGCTATGGTTAAGGCGGCTGAGGTAACGCTTATAGGAACGGAAAAGATCGGTTCGGGACTCGTTTCCGTTATGGTCAGAGGTGACGTTGGCGCTGTTAAGGCGGCTACCGAAGCAGGCAGCACGGCTGCGTCAAGACTCGGTGAGCTTGTTGCGGTACACGTGATCCCTCGCCCTCACGCTGACGTTGAAAAGATTCTCCCGAAGCTCGGTTCATGATCCGAAATTAACGGAGGACTTATGAAATCGTTAGGATTCGTTGAGGTAAGCGGAACCGTAGCTGCCGTTGATGCGCTCGACATTATGTGTAAAAGCGCTGATGTGGAGCTTGTAAGCTGGGAAAGAAAGCTTGGCGGACGGTTGGTAACATTGATAGTTACAGGCAATGTTTCCGCTGTCACTGCGGCAGTTGAGGCGGCAAACGAACAGTGCATAAAAAAGCCGTGCGCTGTGGCGGTTATCGCAAATCCGCACCCTGAAACAGTAAGACTTGCGGAGCTTTCCGCAAAGCGTCTTCAAAAAAAGAATGCCGAAGCATCGGCACCCGCCAAGACAACTGCTGAAAAACTTGTAGAAAAAACGGCGGAAGTAACACAGGAAACTAATTAATATTTTTTAAGGAGATTAGAATTATGGCACTTGAAGCACTTGGAATGATTGAGACAAGAGGTCTCGTTGCGGCGATCGAGGCGGCTGACGCTATGGTCAAGGCAGCGAACGTTGAGCTGATCGGCACCGAGAAGATCGGTTCGGGACTTGTTTCCGTGATGGTCAGAGGCGATGTTGGCGCTGTTAAGGCAGCTACCGAGGCAGGTAGCGCTTCTGCGGCAAGACTCGGCGAGCTTGTTGCGGTACACGTGATCCCCCGCCCTCATGCTGATGTTGAGAAGATTCTTCCTTCTCTCACATAATTAAATTTTATAGGAGGTAATTTATTATGGCACTTGAAGCTTTGGGAATGGTTGAGACGAGAGGTCTCGTTGCGGCGATCGAGGCGGCTGATGCTATGGTCAAGGCAGCAAACGTTGAGCTGATCGGCACCGAGAAGATCGGTTCGGGACTTGTTTCCGTGATGGTCAGAGGCGATGTTGGCGCTGTTAAGGCGGCTACCGAGGCAGGCAGCGCTTCCGCATCAAGACTTGGTGAGCTTGTTGCGGTACACGTAATCCCCCGCCCTCATGCTGATGTTGAGAAGATTCTTCCTTCTCTCAAATAATAATTGAATTTTATTAGGAGGTAATTTATTATGGCACTTGAAGCTCTGGGAATGGTTGAGACGAGAGGTCTCGTTGCGGCGATCGAGGCGGCTGATGCTATGGTCAAGGCAGCGAATGTTGAGTTGATCGGCACCGAGAAGATCGGTTCGGGTCTCGTTTCCGTTATGGTCAGAGGCGACGTTGGCGCTGTTAAGGCGGCTACTGAGGCAGGCAAGGTTGCTGCTTCCGCTCTCGGCGAGATCATTGCGGTACACGTGATCCCCCGTCCTCATGCTGACGTTGAGAAGATTCTTCCCTCTTTGAAGTGATCTTCTGTCGGAAAACAAATCACCTAGGTGATTTGTTTTCCGAACAGTGCGCTTTGTTCTTACAAAGCGTAGCGTTCGAAAAACAAATTCATTCATTAGGAGAAATAAAATGTTAATAGGAAAAGTAGTTGGCAGTGTGGTCTCAACAAGAAAAAATGAAAAGCTTGTAGGAAGCAAATTTATGATCGTTGAGGCTTGTGCAGAAACAGGAAATGTAAAAAGAATCGTAGCGGTAGATAATGTAGGCGCCGGAATAGGAGAAACGGTGCTGGTAGCAACAGGCAGTGCGGCAAGAATTGGCTGTGACCACGCAAATGCTCCCATAGATGCGGCTATCGTTGGTATCATCGATAGCGGAACGGGAATTGAGCTTATTTAAGTATGAAGCTTAACGATATAAAGGCACTGCTTCGTTCCATGGGTGTAGTGGGGGCGGGCGGCGCAGGCTTTCCGACATACGCCAAGCTTTCGGATAAGGCAGATACCGTTATTTTGAATTGTGCCGAGTGTGAACCGCTTTTAAAACTGCACAGGCAGGTTCTTGAGGAATACACCTACGAAATACTGTCCGCTCTGGCAGAGATCGTCAATGCGTGCGGCGCTCAGCACGGCATAGTTGCTGTAAAATCGCATTATAAGGCAACGCTTTCCGCCTTACAGGGCGAGATAGACGAATTTCCGTCACTCAGCATATGTACGCTCTCATCCGTATATCCCGCAGGAGATGAAATAATACTCATAAAGGAAGTTACAGGCAAGACCGTAGCTCCGGGTGCGCTTCCGATATCCGAAGGCGTTATCGTATGTAACGTAGAATCCGTTTACAACGTTTACAGAGCTATAAACGGTCATGCGGTAACAGACAAATACGTAACCGTTGCGGGTGAGGTAAAAAATCCCGTAACACTCCTTGTACCCTTAGGAACGAAAATATCTCAGCTTATCCGTGCGGCGGGCGGCGCAACAACAGATGATCCTGAATATATTTCAGGCGGCCCTATGATGGGAAGAATCGTAAATCCAAATGATACGGTAACCAAAACCACAAATGCGATACTTGTGTTGCCCTCGGATCATTCCGTCATACTCCATAAAAAACGAAATTTTAAAATAAATATACGCAGAACCATGTCGGTATGCTGTCAGTGCCGAACATGTACCGAGCTTTGCTCACGTCACGTTGCGGGATACCCTGTTGAGCCGCACGCAGTCATGAGATTGCTTTCGAACGGCGGCAAGGGCGACATGTCGGTCGTGGCAGGAGCGATGTTCTGCTCAGGCTGTGGACTTTGCGAGGCTTACTCCTGTCCTCAAGGGCTTTCGCCAAGAGCCGTTATAGAAGAAATGAAGGCTGCGGCAAAAGCAAACGGAATCAAGCCACCGTCAGGAATTGCCCCCGAGCTCAACGTAAAGGACGCCGACTTAAAGCGTGTGTCCGTTGAACGACTAACAGCAAGACTGGGGCTCACAAAATACAACGTTCCTGCTCCCATAAACGAGGATTTTTCCACAGGCGCGGTAAAGATTTTGCTTTTGCAGCATATCGGCGCTCCCGCTATTCCCTGTGTTGCCGTGGGTGATACGGTCAAAAAAGGCGATGTGATCGCCAAAGTAAAGGAGAGTGCGTTAGGAGCGGATATACACGCATCCATTGACGGAAGGATCACGAGTGTCAATCAAAAATTCATACGAATCACAAAAAATCCAAAAGGAAATTAAAAAATGAAGAAAGCTCTTGGAATGATAGAATTTAAAACGGTCGCTTCGGGTATAACCGCCACCGACTTGATGCTGAAAACAGCGAATGTTGAGGTCGTACAGGCAAATCCCGTTTGTCCGGGCAAATATCTTGCAACGATAGCGGGAGAGATCAGCTCGGTAAAGGCGGCGATCGAGGCAGCGGAGAGATATAATCCGTCCATGCTGATTGATAAATTCGTGCTTGGAAATCCTCACGAGTCCGTTCAACCGGCCATATGCGGCGCACTTGAGATAAAAAACAAAAACGCAATCGGTATTCTTGAAACGTTTACGGCTGCATCTGCGGTCGTGGCGGCTGATACGGCGGCAAAGACAGCGCTTGTCGATCTCATAGAGGTAAGACTGGCAAAGGGGATGTGCGGAAAATCCTATATAATCCTTACAGGCAGTGTATCGTCTGTTACCGCAGCGATTGAACGTGCAAAGGCAGGAGTAGAAGACGGAATGTTCCTCGACTCATCTATCATTGCCGGCCCCGATGAAAGACTTTGGGAAAGTATCCTTTGATAAAAACTTTATTTGGAGGTAATATAATTGCTTGCCATTGAAAGAAGACGGGAAATACTCGCAAGACTGACAAGTGACGGAAAAGTATTGGTCTCGGCTCTTGCGCATGATTTTGGCGTTACCGAGGAAACAATACGGCGAGATCTTGAAAAGCTTGACAACGAAGGACTGGTATCAAAGACGTACGGCGGTGCGGTATCGAAGCATCCGTCTGCTCCTGACCTTCCGTATAATGTTCGTGAAGGAGTAAACGTTGAGCAGAAGCGAGCGATAGCCGATAAGATTTGCGATCTGATACGCGACGGAGAAAGAATTATGCTCGACTCAAGCTCTACTGCGTTGTACGTGATAAAAAAAATAAAGGACAAGAAAAATCTTACCATAATAACCAATTCCCTTAAAATTCTTCTTGAGCTTGCCGACAAACAGGATTGGACCGTTCTTTCAACGGGCGGTGCTTTAAAGAAAGGGGCTCTCTCCCTTACCGGCTCATCTGCGGAAAAAATGATAAATTCTTATCACGTTGATACCGCAATATGCTCTTGCAAGGGTCTTGATATGACGCTTGGGATCACGGATTCCAATGAAAATGACAGCTTGATAAAGCAAGCCATGATAGGCTCGGCGGAACGCCGCATACTCGCACTTGATTCTGAAAAATTTGATAAAAAATCTTTTGTGAAGGTATGCAAGGCTTCCGACATAGATATTATCGTCACGGATTCCGAGCCAAGTGAAAAGTGGTTCGGCTTCTGCCACGAAAACGGTATCGAACTACTATATTAATTTGAAAAGGATATAAAAACATGAAAATTCTTGTACTCAACGCAGGCAGCTCATCGCTGAAATATCAGCTCTTTAATATGGAGACCGCAGAGGTGTTGGCTAAGGGTCTTTGCGAAAGAATAGGCGCCGGCGGTGCTGTTACACATAAGCGTCCCAATGCTCAGCCTTATACCGAGGAAACAGAGCTTGCCGATCACGGAGTCGCTTTGTCACGTGTGCTCTCCCTTCTCTGCTCCGATCAATACGGTGTTATAAAAAGCATCGATGAAATAGGTGCGGTAGGACACAGAGTGGCTCACGGCGGCGAACAGCTCAAGGAATCCTCTGTTATCACCGAAAGCGTTGTCAAATATCTGGAAACGATCGTTCCCATAAACCCTCTCCACGGTCCTCCCGCCATAGCAGGCATAAAGGCTTGCCTCAAGCTTATGCCTACGCTTACTCAGGTTGCCGTATTCGATACATCTTTTTACTCTGACATTGAGGATTTCAGATATATCTATCCGATTCCTTATGAATTTTATGAAAATGACAAGATACGCCGTTACGGCTTCCACGGCACGTCTCACAGATATGTAAGTGCGGAGCTTGCAAAAATACTCGGCAAGCCCATAGAGGAATTAAAGATAATCACCTGTCACCTTGGAAACGGCTCCTCCATAACCGCAGTTGACGGCGGTAAAGCGATCGACACTTCCATGGGATTTACACCTCAGGAGGGGATTGCCATGGGTACACGCTCGGGAAGCATTGACCCAACTGTAGTAACGTATCTCATGAAAACAAAGGGCTATACAGCCAATGAGGTTGAGGATATCCTCAACAAAAAGAGCGGACTTCTTGGAATATCAGGGCTTTCCAACGATTGCCGTAACATTACCGAAGCGGCAAATGCGGGTAATAAGAGAGCGGAGCTTGCCGTTAAAATACTCGCAAACGGCATCAAGAAGCACATCGGCGCATATGCCGCTGAAATGAATGGGCTTGACGCCGTCGTATTCACTGCGGGAATCGGTGAAAACCAGTGGAATATTCGTGAAAAGGTTTGCGAAAACATGAGCTATCTTGGAATCGAGATAGACTTTGATAAAAACAGAAACTTTACAAGAGGAATTCCCTTTGATATTTCAAAGGAGGGGGCAAAGGTAGCAACGTGGATCATCCCCACAGATGAGGAATACATGATAGCTATTGATACGCAAAGACTTGCAACCAAGTAAAAGGAAGGTGTTTGAACATGGCAAATATCACAGAAGCCGAAATAAGAAAAATAGTTGAAAGCATTGTCAAGGGTACAGCAAGTGCAGCAAGCTCGTACACTTCGACAGAATACAACGGAAGAAAGCTGATCGGTGTATATTCCGATATGAATGAGGCTATCGATCATGCGGAAAAAGGCTATAAAGCTGTACGTGCTATGACCGTTGAGCAAAGAGAAAAAATCATCACACAGATCCGTAAGCTCACCCTTGCCGAGGCTTCGGTAATGGCAGAGATCGGGGTTGCTGAAACAGGAATGGGAAAGGTCGAGCACAAGAGACTCAAGCACATTCTTGTCGCTGAGAAGACCCCCGGAACAGAAGATATCGTTTCCGAAGCAAAGACGGGAGATAACGGTCTGACGCTTACGGAAATGGCACCGTTTGGTGTTGTAGGCTCTATAACGCCAAGCACCAATCCGTCCGAAACCGTAATATGCAATTCCATTGGAATGATAGCCGCTGGGAACGGTGTTGTTTTCAATCCTCACCCCAACGCAATCTGTACCTCAAATTATGCCGTTGACCTTGTCAACAGAGCTTCCGCTATGGCGGGAGGCCCTGAGGTGCTGGTATGCTCCATGGATAAGCCCACACTTGATTCCGCCGCTATCATGCAGTCGCACCCCAAAATCCGCTTGCTCGTATGTACGGGCGGCCCCGGAGTAGTAAAAGCTGTTCTGTCCTCGGGTAAAAAGGCGATCGGCGCAGGAGCGGGAAATCCGCCTGTTATCGTTGACGACACCGCTGATATAATGAAAGCGGGCAAGGATATCATAGACGGTTGCTCATTTGATAACAATCTCCCCTGTATCGCTGAAAAAGAGGTGTTTGCTTTTGCGAATATCGCTGACCGTCTTATAGACGAGATGCAAAGGAACGGTGCTTATCTTATCAATCGCGAACAGGCAGACAAGCTTGCCAAGATAGTGCTGATTGAAAAAACGAATAAGGCAGGAAAAGCAGTTAAAACGGTAAGCCGTGACTGCGTTGGACGAGATGCAGATGTCCTTCTCGCAAAGATAGGAGTGACTGTCGGAAAAGACATTCGCTGCATCATTTGCGAAACGGGCTTTGAGCATGATTTCGTTCAGCATGAGCTTATGATGCCGATACTCCCTATCGTAAGAGTAAACAGCATTGAGGAAGCGATCGACCTCGCTGTCAAGGCGGAACACGGAAACAGACATACCGCACATATGCATTCCAAGAATATCGATCATCTGTCCGCTTTTGCGAAGGCAGTTGAAACGACTATATTTGTAAAGAATGCGCCCTCATATGCCGGCATAGGCTTTGGGGGAGAGGGGCATACCACATTTACTATCGCAGGTCCCACCGGAGAAGGTATCACATCCGCCCGTTCGTTCACAAGAAAACGCCGTTGCGTTATGGCTGATAATTTCAGAATTATCTGAGGAGGGCTATATGAAATACAGTGAACAGGAGCTGAAGGCTCTTGTAAGTAAGGTCATAGATTCTATTGGTGACACAAGCAAGTCGGACGGCGAGATTCCCGTTGGTATATCCAACAGACACATCCATCTGTCACGTGAGCATGTTGATATCCTTTTTGGAAACGGATATCAGCTCACCAAGCTAAAGGACCTCTCTCAACCGGGTCAGTTTGCTTGTAAGGAGCAGTTGACAATAATAGGTCCGTCTATGAGAGCCATTGAGGGCGTCCGTGTCCTCGGACCTGAAAGAAAACGCTCTCAAGTGGAAATATCCCGCACGGACAGCTTTGTTCTTAAAGTAAAGCCTCCTGTAAGAGAATCGGGGGATATAAACGGTTCTTCGCCCATAACGATAATAGGTCCCAAAGGCATCGTAACTCTTAACGAGGGCTGTATTATTGCCAACAGACACATTCATATGAGTGAGGAAGAAGGACGTGCGTTCGGTGTCAGTGACGGCGAATACGTTGACGTTGAGTTAAATGGAGAAAGAAGAAGCCTTTTCTATGATGTACAGATACGAGTACATAAAGATTTCAGGCTTGAAATGCACATTGATACAGACGATGCTAATGCTGCAGGCGTAGCCAACGGATTTAAAGCAAAGCTAATAAAAAATAAATAAAAATCCTGTCGTACAATGAAGTAAATCTAAAAGTTCAGACAAAAATCGGGAGTCGTAAGATTCCCGATTTTTCTTTATTTATCTCGCAAAATCTCTTGAAATCTCGCGTTTTCGCAATATAATCAATGGGCTTGTTCTTCCCTGCTTCGATGGTTGAACAAGCCCATTTTTCGCACTTGACCACATGTTTGACCACTTGCGGAGATTTTTGATATATTGAGGTATCCTTTTTGTATTGGTTTCTACAGACAAATTCTTATTTGTCTATTATTTTTCCA
>SVTY01000015.1 GCA_015063535.1 Oscillospiraceae bacterium | reverse complement strand
TGGCACCTCCGTCGAACTCCCACCAAATTTGGGTATAAATATACCTCTTAATTATATCACAAAATCCTCCCATTGTAAAGGGGGAAGGCGTACTTTTTCGTGCATCTTTTTTGTGAACAGTGTTCAATTCCTGCTGTCCGCACCTTTTCTTCGTTTCTTGCAGCAGCATATAACGAACTTTAGGTGAACGCCTTTTGCGCTCCTGCGGGCAAAAAATAAGAGCCGCTGCGGTCTCAATGATCGCTCCGACTCGCGTTTTACCCTTATTCTGCTTGTTTTTGCCCGAAAATGCCCCTAAAAGATGAAAAAAACGAACTTTCGTCTGGTAGACAAAAGTTCGTTTCTTTATGGTGGGGGATGGTGGATTCGGACCACCGAAGTCAGTGACAACAGATTTACAGTCTGCCCCCTTTGGCCGCTCGGGAAATCCCCCATATCGGTTCCGCCGTTGCGAAACCGTTGGAGCTGGTGAACGGAGTCGAACCATCAACCTGCTGATTACAAATCAGCTGCTCTGCCATTGAGCCACACCAGCGTTTTCGCTCGGTTTATCACCGGAACGTTATATATTATAACATATCCCTCTTTGTTTGTCAATACCTTTTTGAAAGTTTTTTGTTTTATTTTCAAGAGTTTTCAAAAAGGAGTTCTGTTGCCGAGGAATCACGAAAAAATCCGTAAGCTTCCTCGGCAACATCTGTCAGAAACGATCAGAGCTTTTCAAAAACCATCGTCGCTTGGATGCGATCCCCTCCGCCAAAGCCGGAGCTTGCCGCCGATGCCGTAGAGATCGTATGGAGACGGTATCCCTTCGCTGCCTGTTCGTTGATGACCTCTTCAAGCTGCGCCAGATTCTTCGAGCCCGTTCCGATAAATTTTTCCTTTAATGTAACCTGTAACACTACATATTGCATATTTTGTTCCTCCGTAATAGTTTCGCTGAGCGGCGACCGCCGCCTATCCTATTATACCATACGCCAAGGCGTTTGTAAAGCGGAAAATATTCCTACGATCGGCAGCAGCAAGGATCAAGCATTGTTTTTCTTTTGCGCATGTTGTGCCAAAGCTTTCTCCGCCTTTGCCTTTTCCTGCTCCCAAGGAGATTCCTTGTGTCGGTGCAAGCCCGAAAAATCGGCAATAAAGATACATCCAACAGGGCAGTTTTTGGCGCAGGTATCGCAGTTTTCGCACAGCGTATAATCAATATGCGCCAAATTGTCCGTCACCTTGATCGCACCAACGGGACAGTTCTTTTCGCAAATCTTACAGCCGATACAAGCGTTGGAGCATTTTCTCTTTGCCACCGCTCCTTTTTCTTTGTTACTGCACGTGACTAACACACGCTTGGTATCCTCTATGATCTCAATCAGATTTCGGGGACAAGCTTTCGCACATAAGCCGCATCCCACGCATTTTCTGGTATCCACATGAGCGATCCCGTTTTCGATACAAATGGCACCCTGCGGACACACACGGGCGCAGTCGCCCAGCCCCATACAGCCGTATACGCATTTGCCCGCACCGCCGTACATCAGCTTCGCCGCCTCACAGCTTTGAATGCCCACATAATCCATCTTCACCGAGGTATGGTGACAATCTCCGTAACAGTGGATCACCGCCACCTGCTCGACCACATCCTCAAATTCCACGCCAAGCAGCTCGGCGATCTGCTTTGATGTGGCATCGGCACCGGGTATACACAGATTGGTCTTGATCCCCTGCTCCTCACAAAGTGCCTTGGCATAGCCATCACAGCCCGCATAGCCGCAGGCACCGCAGTTGGCACCGGGCAAACATTCCCGAATCTTCTGAAAGGTCTCGTCTTCTTTTACGGCAAAAAATTTGGAAGCCAAAACCAGCATCACGGCGCAAACCGCACCGATCGCCGCCACAACCAAAGCCGCAATTACAATCGGATTCATAGTGTTCCCTCCTTATGCAAACAGTCCGTCCACCAGCCCCGCAAAGCCAAAGAAGGAAAGAGCCACGATGGAAGCCGAGACCAAGGTAATGGGAAGCCCCTCAAAGGACTTGGGAGGATTTGCCTCCTCCAGACGGGAGCGTACCCCCGCAAACAGAACCATAGCAAGCAGGAAGCCAAGCCCCACACCCAAGGAATTGACCATGGATTCGGCAAAATTGTATCCATCGTTGATATTGTTCAAGGTCACGCCAAGCACGGCGCAGTTGGTGGTAATGAGGGGCAGATAAATACCAAGCGAAGCATGCAGTGCGGGAATATACCGCTTCAAAATGATCTCAACGAGCTGCACCAATGCCGCAATGACCAGAATAAACACGATGGTTCGCATATATTCCAAGCCGAACGGCACAAGCAGGAATTGCTGAATGGGCCAAGTGGCGGCAGTCGCCATCAGCATGACGAAAATCACAGCCGCCCCCATACCCGTTGCCTGATTCAGCTTTTTTGAGACACCGAGAAAGGGACAGATCCCCAAGAACCGAGAAAGCACATAGTTATTTACCAGCACGGAGGTCATCAAAATGACCGCAAAGGAACGTAACGTATCCATCAGGCATCCTCTCCTTTCTCTTCTGCCGCTTGCTCACCGCAGGCAGACGGTTGCTTTCCGCAGATCTTTGCGGACGGACAGCCGGCACATCCGAAATCCTTCTTTTTGATCGCCTTTCCCTTGGTGATCTTATTTACCAAGGCAATCAGACAGCCGAACACAAAGAATCCACCCGGTGCCAGTGTCAGAATTGAAATGGGATTATCGGACAGGATCGGAATTTCCAGCCCCATCCAAGAGCCGTTTCCAAAGATCTCCCGAATGGAGGACATGACAAACAGTGCCAAGGTAAAGCCAATTCCCATTCCCACCGCATCAATGGCAGAATCCAGCACATTGTGCTTGCTTGCGTACATTTCGGCTCTGCCGAGGATGATACAGTTGACAACGATCAGCGACAGGAAGATGCCAAGTGCTTCATACAAGGACGGAGCAAAGGCGTGCATCACCATCTCCACCATCGTCACAAAGCCTGCGATCAGTACGATATAACACGGAATGCGCACCTGATCGGGAATGACCCTCCGCAGAGCGGAAATGGTCATATTGGAGCAAAGCAACACGACAGTCGCCGCCACGCCCATACCCAGCGCATTCAGCACCGAGGAGGTAATGGCAAGGGTGGGACAGGTTCCCAGCACCAGTACCAGCACGGGATTTTCCTTAATGATCCCCTTCAGGAGATTTTGTAATTTATTCATGCGTCCACCTCCTTGGCAAGCCGTACCGCATCAAAGGCATCCTGCACCGCATTCAAAAAAGCAGTGGAGGAGATCGTAGCTCCGCTGATGGTATCCACACCGTCAAGGTCGGAGCGCCCGCCGCCGAATTGACCGATAAAATCTTCCTCCGTCACCTTAGTGCCGATTCCCGACGTCTCGCCGCTGGCGGAAACCACCGCACACCCCAACAGCCGTCCGTCGGCATCGAAGCCTGCGGCGATCCTCATGGGATTGGAGCTGTCATATCCCTTGGCGGAAAGCATCACGGCGTATCCGTTTCCGGCAGTATCCCGATAAACGGCATCCACGCTTTCGGCATACGTACCATCTACCGCTTCAAATTCCACCGCATCGCTCAGCACCCAACGCAAAGCCTCCTGCTCCGCTTGCTTTTCCGCCTCGGCAATCTTGGGTGCGGTCACCATATTGATCGCCGCCATGGCGACAGCGATCACCAGACAGATCGAAAGCAAAACGATCAAGCTCTTGAGGGAGGCGTTCATTTTCTTTTTACTCATGCTTCACACCTCCAAAGGGCTTTCTTCTCGTCCATTTGCTGATATAGGGCGTCAAGATGTTCATAAACAGAATGGCAAAGGATACGCCCTCGGGATAATTGCCGAACACACGGATCAAAACCGTTATCAAGCCGCAGCCCACGCCGAAGATCACCTTGCCCCATTTGGTAGAGGGCGTGGTGGAATAATCGGTCGCCATAAAGAAGGCTCCCAGCATCAGACCGCCTGTCAGGATATGCACCAACGGATCCTCCCCAAGCAGCCAAGTAAAGACAAACACGGTACCGATAAATACAACCGGCGTATGCCATGTAATGACCCGACGGCAGAGCAAATAGACACCGCCAAGGAGGATCGCCAAGGCACAGGTCTCTCCAAGACTGCCGCCATGACGTCCCAAAAACAGATCAAGCAAGGACGGAAGAGGCTCACCCGCCGCCATCGAAGCAAGGGGGGTGGCACTGCTGACCGCATCACTCTTGGCGGAAAAGCTCGACATGCTTCCCGCAAAGGAAAGCAACATCACAATTCTTGCTGTAATGGCGGGGTTGGCAAAGTTCTTTCCGATTCCGCCGAACAGCTGCTTGACCACAACAATGGCGACCAAGCTGCCGAATGCCGCCTGCCAAAGGGGGATCCCCACAGGAAGGTTGAAGGCAAGCAACACGCCTGTCACTGCCGCCGACAGATCGGCTACCGTATTTTCCCGCTTGCAAAGGCGTTCAAACAGCCACTCGCAGACCACACACGTCAGAACGCACACCGCCGTCACGGCGAGTGAGCGCCATCCGAAGATCAGAACCGAGGCGATCAGTGCGGGAACCAAGGCGATCAGCACATCCAGCATGATCCGCTGTGTGGTATTCTTTGACCGCACGTGCGGTCCGTGGGATACCAACAATACACTTTGATCCATCAGCGTCCTCCTCCGTTTTCCTTCGATTTGGCGGCTTGATGCGTTTTCAGCATCCCCTTCGCCAGCTTGTTTTGTTGCACGATATTTCTCTTTGCGGGGCAGACATAGCTGCAACAGCCGCATTCCATACAAAGATTGACCTTCAGCTTCTCCAAGGCTTCTCCGTCCTTCTGCCGATATGCCTTTGCAATCTCTGCGGGCGACAGCCCGAAGGGGCAAAACTCCGTACACCGTCCGCACTGAATACAGGGCGTTTCAGCAGGGGGCGTGCCTTCTCTTCTGCCAAAAGCAAGAATGGCGTTGGTCTGCTTCAGAACAGGCATCGAAAGATCGGTCAGTGCCACACCCATCATCGGTCCGCCACTCAAAATTTTGCGGGGCATTTCCGAAAAGCCGCCGCAAAATTCGATCAGATCGGTCACACGGGTGCCGATGGGAGCGATCACGTTTTTCGGATTCGCCACGGCAGAGCCGTCCACTGTCACGCATTTTTCCACCAACGGCATGCCCGTGCGAATATATTCCGCAATACAGGCAAGCGTGGTACAGTTTATCACGATCACACCGCTGTCAAGGGGGAGCTTTCCCTCCGCAATGACCCGTCCCGTGGTATGATACACCAACACCTTTTCACCGCCCTGTGGATAGACCGAGGGCAACACCCGTACCTCCACGCCGTTCATGCTTGCGATCGCCTCTTTCATGGCTCGGATACAGGCAGGCTTATTTTTCTCAATTCCGATGATGGCTCGCTCCACCTGCAAAAAACGCATCAGCAAAGCAATGCCGTCCGCCACCGAGGCACTCTTGTCGATCATGGTTCGGGTATCCGAGGTAATATACGGCTCGCACTCGGCTCCGTTAACGACGATGGTATCCACCCGTCCGACCTCAGCCCCCAGCTTCACGGGCGTGGGAAAGCCTGCACCGCCCAAGCCAACAATGCCGCTTTTTCGGATCGCCTCCAAAAATTCCTCCCGAGAGGTGACCGTAGGCGGAGCCACCGTCTCGGCAACGGTCTGAAGTCCATCGGTCTCAATGACTACTGTCCGAATCGTGGCACCTGAGCTGACCACCATCTCCTCAATGGCTTTTACCGTACCCGAAACACCGCTGTAAATGGGTGAGGAAAGCCCTTGGGCGGCTTCTCCGATCAGCTGTCCCACCTTGACCGCCTCCCCTGCCCGAACAGCGGGAATGGCAGGCGCTCCGATGTGCATGGACATGGGGATCACGACCGTCTCGGGAACAGGCATCCGCTCGGGGATCGAGTTCGCCGTGTTTTTGCAGTGCTTCAGATGAACACCGCGCAAATGAAAAATCGACACAACTTGCCTCCACTATCATTCAAATTTTTCTGCATTCGACAAATACTGCTTCTTACATCTATAATTATATCATAGGCGCAGCGTCCTTGTCAAGGCGTTTCAGCAAATCAAACACTTGTCAAAAAATTAACTTTTGATCGGCTTTGTGCATTTTTTTCGTCCATCTTCTTGACAAAAATTTGTTTCGGGGGTATAATGAAAAAGATAAAGAGATGACACGGTCATCCCCCAGAAAACAGAAAGGAACTCCGTATGAAAACAGCCTCTTCCCTCCGCTTCGTCTCTCCCAAGCAAACCGTAGTTGCCCTCGGTTGTTTTGACGGAGTACACCTCGGTCATGAAGCGGTCATCCGAGCCGCCAAGGAAAAAGCCATGGAATTAAATTGCCTGTGCGCCGTCTGGTCGTTTGCCACACCGCCAAGGAATTTCTTTTCCCCCAACTCGGTCACTATGCTCACCGATCCCCGTCAGAAGCAAGCTCAAATTCGCCGTCTCGGCGTCGACCTTTATCTCTGCCCCGCCTTTCGACAGGAGATCGCCGCCTGCTCCGCCGAGGATTTTTTTCAAGCTATGCTCTTGGACAAGCTGCAAGCACGCCATATCGTATGCGGGTACAATTATACCTTCGGTGCGGGAGGCAAAGGTACCGTTGCTCTGTTGAAAGCGTTGTGCGAGGCAAACGGGATCGGGCTGACCGTCCTTCCCCCCGTGACCCTGAACGGAATCCCCGTCAGCTCCTCCGCCATTCGCTCCGCCTTGTCGGAAGGCCGTCCAAAGGATGCCGCCGCCATGCTGGGACGTCCCTATTCCCTGTGCGGCACGGTGATCGACGGACAAAAGCTGGCAAGGGATCTGGGCTTTCCTACCTGTAACCAACAACTCTCCCCCGATATGACGGTTCCCGCATACGGAGTTTATCTCAGCCGTGTGCGGATTGAAAACCGAAAAAAAGTCTTTTGGGGCATCACCAACATCGGCAACCGTCCCACCGTAGGCGGCTGCGGTGTGCATACCGAAACGCACATTTTTGATTTTTCCGAGTCCCTCTACGGCAAGCTCCTCTGCGTGGAGCTGATCGACTTTCTGCGACCCGAAACGCCCTTCCCATCCTTGGAGGCTCTCTCTGCTCAGATCGCAAGCGACATCCGCACCGCCAAAGCAATAATAGCAAAAACATCATTTCATTGCTAACATTTATCAGCAAACACCCTCCGTTTGCTGATATTTTTTTCATAATATTTTAGCACTCTTTGAATAAGAGTGCTAAGTTTTACAAAATGTACACACAAAAGACTTTTTTATTTCATAATTATGGTGTATCATATAGATACGGAAGAAACGAGGGTTTGAGCTCGCCCCCGAATACACTCTTCCCAAAATACAAATAATAAAAAAAGAAACCGTAAGGAGGATTCAGTTATGTTTGATTTGACACCCTTTGATTTTGGCAGCAGAGCCTTTGCCGCCTATGACCCGTTCAAAGAAATGGAGGAGATGGAGCGTCGCTTCTTCGGACACCGCACGCCGGTATTCAATACCGACATTCGGGAGACCGAGCAGGCGTATATCTTAGAAGCAGATCTGCCCGGATTCTCCAAGGAGGATATTCGCGCCGAGATCAAAAACGGATATCTGACCATTATCGCAGAGAAAAAGCAGGAGTCGGAGGAGCGGAATGATAAAACCAACTATATCCGCAGAGAACGCTCCTACGGTTCTGTTCGCAGAACCTTTGACCTTAGTGGGATCCGAGCAGAGGAGATCACAGCCGCATATAAGGACGGCGTTCTGACCCTCACGCTCCCCAAAGAAGAGATCAAAAAGGATGAACCCAGACGGCTGGACATCCAATAAAAAAAGCTGTGGCGGCACCAAAGTGCCGCCACTTACTTTTTCCTTATGTATACTGCGCCAGTGCTTCCTCGGCAATTGCCGCCGCCTGCGCTGCTACCTCGTCGGGAGAAAGAATTTTCATTTTTCCACCAAAGCCCAGTACCCACGCAAAGAAGGTAGGGCTGATCATGACCTTGACAGAAAACTCAAAGCAATCTCCTCGGTTTAAGATGGTGACATTCAAGCCAAAGCGATCCAACACGACTCCTGCCAAGGAATTGTCGGCAAGAATGCGGACATTCACCGCCTCACCGCCATACATACCAAACAGCCGCTGAGAATACACCGCAGGATCAAAATCCTCAAACGCCTCGCTTCCTTCCCGCTTTTCATCGAGCAGGCGCACCTTCAGCATCTTGTCCACTCGAAAATGCTTGATCTTTTTCGCTTCGGAATCGTAGGCGACCAAATAATAAAATTCGTCATCCCAAGTCAGCGCCCATGGGCTGAGGATATATTCATCTCCGTTTTTGCGAAGCAGACGCTGCTTGTTGGCGTTCCATTCAAAATACAGGCACCGCAATTGCCTGTTTTCCGCAATGGCTGTCTGAAGTGCGGAGATGTTGGCATAGATCTCCTCGTTCTCGGTTTTCAAGCGATTGGCGGAATAGACCTGCTTATGAAGCTGTGCCGCCTCATACCGACTTCCCAAGCCCTCCAGCTTTCGGGTCAACTCATTGCTCTTCTTCGCCGTCAAAAACTTGGCGGATTGCACCGCATCGATCAACAGCCTCAGCTCCGCCGAATCGAAGGTATGAGAGTTCAAATAATACCGCACATGACTGTCCCGCACCACACGAATATCATACCCGCACAGCTTCAGCGCCTCGATATCGTCATACAGGCTTTTCCGCTCGGCGCTGATCCCGTACTCGCCCAAGGCGGCAGAGATCTCCGCCAAGGTCAAGCCGTGGCTTCGGTCGGTTCGCTCCTTCATGATCTCGGACAGGTAGATCAGCTTCAACTTCTGATTGGGCAATCTGGGCATCTTCCTCTCTCCTTTTTCGCATCTGTTTTCCTCGGTAATATTGTATCACAAGATACGAAAAAAATCAAGTGTTATACGCCAAGAAGCGCATACAAAATGATACCTGCGCACATCAGCAATCCGCCTGCCACCGATACCATCGAAAATCCGGAAAACTTACAATTTTCCGCCAACACGTCCTTGATATTGTTCTCATTTTCCATCGTTTCAGAAACCTCCTCGAAGCAATGTGCGGGACACTCCGATTCCAAGTAAGCAAATCCATTCATATTATTTCGTTTCATCGTTCCATTCATGGTCGATTCTCCTTTTTGAAAACTGAAATTGGTTCCTTTTGTGATCTCATTATAACACACAATGTGTGTCATAAAACGGACAATGCAAATCTTTTTTGACTATTTCTTCGTTTTTTCGGAAAAATTTTATGTTTTTTTCGAATTTTTTGCTTTATTTCTTTTAAAATAATTTCAATTTCGGAATTTTTGATTTCTCACAAAAAATAAGCGTTTGCTCATATTCCCCTGTTCGGAGAATGGCAAACGCCCATTTTTTCAAAGGACTTCCCTTACAGATAATCCTCGTATTTTTCTTCCACATGCTTCTTTTTTGCCTTGACCCGAACGGTATACGCCGTCGTCCAGATATTCTGGGACGCATTCAAAACAAAGGCAATTCCCATCAGGATCAGAATGGAACGTACGTTCAGCCGTTCAAATGGATTGAGCAGGATCAACACACCGACCGCCCCCACCACGATCGCCGCCACCAAAATGGAGACCCATTTTCGCATGCCGAACTTTTTGGCATCCAAGGCGGTCTGTATCTTGAACATAGATTCTGCCATCACATACAGCCCCGCAATGCCGGAAACGGTTTGAGGCTGAAGGCTTCCCCGAACCAGCAGAACGATCCCGACCAAAACCGAAAGAATGCCCATTGCCAGATCAAACTGAAATGCCAGCTTATACAGATCATTGGAAAAAAATCCGAAGATCTTAGAAGCGCCCACCAGCAAAAAGGCACACCCCAGTAAGATCCGCAACACCAATGCCGTCGGCTTTCCGATCAACAGGGCGACTCCCAAGATCAAAAACACAGCCGATGCCACAATATAGATCGCTTTCGCTTGCTTTACTACATTCATCTCTGTTTTCCTCGCTCTATCTAACTAACCTACCGTTGAATTTCGGAGCCGTTACAGTCGACCGTCCCCGACGGTCCGATCATACGCCGTGAGCAGTTGCCCTGCACAGGACAACCATACCGCATATCGGCGGACCATTCCCTCAGCGTCCTCGCGCATGGAGGCTCGGATCCATCGGCAAAGGATCGAGAAGAAGCTGACCGCATAGCCCGTTCCCAGATATCGAACCGCTTCCTCTGTGCCGCCTGCCGTCTCCGAACGGTACGCCACCCATTTCGTCCAAGCATCCTCCGTAGCACGGAGCCAATACTCCTCTAGCATGCTTCGGTCAAAGCACAAAACAAAACGGATCACCGTTTTTTTATGCTCCTGCGCCCAAAGGGCAACCGACCGCAAGCCCTCCTCGATGTCTCCGTCCGTCCGACAAATCGCACAAAGCTCTGCCGTCCACAGACAGAATATCTCCTCCATCACGGCATAAATATCCTGAAAATGATAATAAAAGGTATTCCGATTGATCTCGCAATCGTCCACGATATCCCGCACCGTGATCTTATCGGGTGACTTTCTGGCACTCAGCCTCAGAAAGCTCTCTACGATCGCTTTTTTGGTAAAGGATGCCATGCTGTCACCTCCTTTTCCGAGCCTCGTTTCACATGACTTTTTTTATTATAACATATTTTAACGGAAATTTCCACGGATATCACAATAAATTTACAAATGGATTTTTCTCCCTTCCCCACTCCCTTCAAATTCTGCTTGCTTTGTCAAAAAGCTGACAGTAAAATTGGCTATTTTAACTGTTTTTATCCCTTTTTAAAAAATATTATTCTATACTATTTACAAAGAAAAACAACTGTGGTATAATAAAAATGAGGAAGCGATCCTCAGCATCTACTTTCAAGGAGGAAGAACACATGAAGGTTACCATTGTAGGCAGACAAATGAACGTTTGGGACGAAATGAAAGCTACCATCGAAGCGAAGCTTGCCAAGCTGGACAAGTATTTTTCCGATGAAGGGACTGCCACCGTCACGCTCAGCACAAGACGCACGCAAAAGTGTTTGGAGGTCACCATCGTCTATGCGGGAACGATCTTTCGAAGCGAGGTACAGGACGAGACCTTCCGCAACGCTCTTGACCGAGCTGTATATACCATAGAGCGACAGATCCGCAAAAACAAGACTCGCCTTGCCAAGCGACTGCGCAGCGGTGCCTTCGACCAAGGCATCATCGAGACGGGCGAGGAGTTCGAGGAGGATGCGGAATTTACCGTCCGCCGCAAGAGCTTTACGCTCAAGCCCATGTCGGTCGAAGAAGCCATCATGCAAATGAATCTCTTGGATCACGAATTTTTCGTGTTTAAAGATGATGACACCGAAAAGGTCTGCGTGGTATATAAACGCCATGACAAGACCTACGGTCTGATTTCTGCGGACGAGGAATAACCTCCTTTCTAAAATCGGGGCGGTTGCTGCGGCAACTGCCCCACCTTTTTTTGCAACAGCCCTTGACAAACTCGGAACTTCAAGGTATAATGATAGAAAGCATAGACCGATGATCGGAGAATATGAAAAGATGAAGATTTTGATCCTGTACGCCACCCGTGGCGGTGCCACCCAAGTCTGCGCCGAGCTGCTTGCCCAACGCCTTGAGAAGCATCACACGGTGACCCTTTGCAACGCTGCTCATGCACTTCCCGCTCCGCAGGAATTTGATGCCGTGGCGATCGGCAGCTCCATCCGCATGGGGCAAATGAACAAACAGCTGAAGCGATATATCAAGGAACACAAGGAACGACTGTCCGAGGGAAACACGGCGGTGTTTTTTTGCTGCGGATTTCCCAAGCAATTTGAGGAATACACCGAGACCCAGCTTCCGAAGGACCTGTACTGCTCTCTCGGTCTGCATTGCTTCGGCGGCGAGCTAAAGCCCGAAAAGCTGAAGGGCTTTGATAAGCTGATTGTTCGGATCGTCAGAAGCTCGATCCTCTCACAGGATTTTGAAAAGCCGAGGGAGGATCAACACGACTTGCCTGAGCTGTTGCCCGAAAACATTGCCCTTTTGGCGGAGAAAATTGAGAACCTGAAGGAATAATTCGCTGATTTTGTTTGTTTTACCCGATTTTTCTGTATAGAATCGATAAGATTTGTCCAAGATATTTTTTAGAAAAAAGAGAAAAAAACTTGACAAAGCTACAAAAATGTGGTATTATATATAGGTAGCGCAAAAGCGCACGACCCACTAGCTCAGACGGTAGAGCACTTGACTTTTAATCAAGGGGTCCGGAGTTCGAGTCTCCGGTGGGTCACCAAAAAAGGACAGGATTCCTGCGAATCCTGTCCTTTTTTGCTTCTTCACTTTTCACTCAAATAAAATCATGCCAAATCGTAGCGAATATAGATCGGATTGTGATCGGAGGGCTGAATACCGTTTGGCTTTGACCGATCCACCCGATATTCGTAAACCTTTACCGTTTTCTCCCTCACAAAAATATAGTCGATGACCTTGGTCGAAAAGGTTGCCGCCATGCCGTCACTGCTCAAAGCGACCTTAGCAGAGGTCTCAAAGCCCGCATTGAGCATTCCCGCAATATCCGTAGCAAACAGTGTTGCGTTGAAATCTCCGCTCACCAGCACGGGAACATCCTTGTGCTGATTCAAAAAGCTCACCAACACGGCAGTCTGCTTTTTCCTTGCTTCCGCAGAGGTATGATCCAGATGGGTGTTGACATGCATGATCTTTTTTCCGTCGCTCTTTCGTTCCAATAACGCATAGGTAAAAATTCGGCGGTAGGAGGATTCCTCATACTTGGATACCACATCGGGCGTATCGGAGAGCCACTTCGTATCGCTCTCCAACAGAGTAAACACATCGGTGCGGTAAAACACCGCACTGTATTCTCCCGAGGTACCTCCGTTTCTTCCCTCTCCCACATAGGCATAATCGGGCAAATGCTCGGACAGATAGGTCATCCACTTGCCGTCCGCCTCCTGCACCCCGAAGGTATCAGGACATGCACTGTTGATAACAGACAGCACCGAAGGAGCTCGCTGTTGCCATGATGCTGCGTTCACCCACACATTAAAGCTCATTGCCACCAAAGAGGTGTCGGGATCGGCATAGCTCTTGGTTTCAATGGAAAGCTCCCGCTCCCCCTCCTTCAGAGAAAACAGCAAATCTTCAAAGGCTTGTATTGCCTTCACGGTACAGACCGTGTTTGCTCCGAAAACGAAGACCCGACCTTCGGATGCGGCAAGCACATACCCATCGCCGTTTTGATAAGAAGGACTGACGGAAGGCAATGTCCGTTTGGTATTCCCCACAACGATCTCCTTACGCCCATCCTCCTCGCTGTTGTCATTCAGCAATCGCAGCGTCTCTCCTGTTTTTTCCTTGATCGCATCCACCAGCGATTGGGCAAGTCCCTTTCCCCCGACACCGGAGCTTTGGGCAAAGATTACGGCATATTCTCCGATAGGCGTGCCGTTGAGAGTATAACCGTCATAAACATCCTCTGAGGTCTCGGCAACCTCACACTCGGACTCGGCGGTAACCGTCACCGCCTCCGTTTCTGTCTCCACAGGCTCCTCTATCCTACGGCACGCCGCAAGGATGCCTATGGTCAAAGCACAGGCAAGGAGCAAGCAAAACAAACGACAAATAACCTTCATACGATTTCTCCTGTTCCGTAAAAACTGATTATAATATAGTCTCCATCTAACATTATAAACGATTTGGGAGAAAAAATCAAGTGCTTCTACCATTTATTTTATGATTCTCCGAGCTAAAAGCCGTAAATTTCCGCATCTGAAAAACTGGCAAATATGCAAAAAGAAAAACACGAGATACACCGAAATGTTCTCGTGTTTTTCTTTGCTAAGCAATGCTCCCAAGTTTTAATTTTTAAAGCTGTCCTTAAGAGTGCACCGCATAGAAAACAGATTTTTATGTATGGATCAGGTGCAATCAAAATAGATCCAAGCAAGCAACGCCTGAACCAGTGCTTGAACCGCAAAGGCTCCGCCCGCCAAAGAAAGCGCAAAGCTCAGAGCGGACAAAAGACAAATAATCACACCGAGGACACGGCAAACCGTAATTTGATTCTTAAAAAAACCGAAAATACCGGTCACAAACATCAGCAAGCCCAAAGCACATCCAAGAACACCGCCCAAGTCAAGCTCCAGCAATGCCGCAAAAGCATCAAATACCGAGCTGATTCCGTATGCAATGAAAATAATGCTGACTAAAATTTTCGTGACATTTTTCTTGCCTGCCATAACGGTTCCTCCTTAAAATTCGATTGCCTTTTCCACGTATGCCTTCAGATCGGCGATCGGAAGGCGAACCTGCTCCATGGTATCCCGATCACGCACAGTCACGCAACCGTCTGTCTCGGACTCAAAATCGTACGTAATGCACAAAGGCGTACCCACCTCGTCCTGACGGCGGTACCGCTTACCGATAGAGCCTGCCTCGTCGTAATCCACGTTGAAGTACTTGGACAGCTCCTCATGGATCTTCTCCGCACCCTCGGACAGCTTCTTGGACAGGGGAAGAACGGCAGCCTTGAAGGGAGCCAAAGCGGGATGCAAATGCATCACCACACGCACATCGTTCTTTTCGGGATCCACGATCTCCTCGTCGTACGCATCGCACAGAACCGCCAGCACACTTCTCTCAACACCAAGGCTGGGCTCAACGACATACGGAATGTAATGCTCGCCCGTTTCCTGATCGAAATAAGTCAGATCCTTACCCGACGTATTTTGATGCTGGGTCAGATCGTAATCGGTACGGTCAGCAACGCCCCACAGCTCACCCCAGCCGAACGGGAACAAGAATTCAAAGTCGGTGGTCGCCTTGGAGTAGAAGCAAAGCTCCTCGGGATCGTGATCACGCAAACGGATATTCTCCTCCTTCAAGCCGATGGCAAGCAACCAATCCCGACAGAAGGAACGCCAGTAATTGAACCACTCCAGATCGGTTCCGGGCTTGCAGAAGAACTCCAGCTCCATCTGCTCGAATTCCCGAACACGGAAAATAAAGTTACCGGGTGTGATCTCGTTACGGAAGGATTTTCCGATCTGAGCGATACCGAAGGGCAGCTTTTTCCGAGTGGTACGCTGTACGCTGACAAAGTTGGTAAAGATTCCCTGAGCCGTCTCGGGACGCAGATACACGGTATTCTTCGCATCCTCGGTCACGCCCTGGAAGGTCTTGAACATCAGGTTAAACTGACGGATATCGGTAAAATTGTGCTTGCCGCAGGTCGGACAAGGAATGTTGTGCTCCTCCACAAACTCCTTCATCTCCGCTTGAGAAAATGCATCAATGGGCTTGGGCAGTGCGAAGCCGTTTTCCGCACACCAATCCTCGATCAGCTTGTCGGCACGGAAGCGCTCATGGCACTCCCGACAGTCCATCAACGGATCGGAAAATCCCGCCAAGTGGCCCGAAGCCACCCATGTCTGGGGATTCATCAGAATAGCGGCGTCCAGTCCTACATTATACTTGTTTTCCTGAACGAATTTTTTCCACCACGCCTTTTTGACGTTGTTTTTCAGCTCCACGCCAAGAGGACCGTAATCCCATGTATTGGCAAGACCGCCATAGATCTCGGAGCCGGGGAAAATAAATCCTCTGGTTTTGCAAAGAGCAACAATTTTGTCCATTGTCTTTTCAGTATTCAGCATATTTGTTCCTTCCTTTTCTTCACACATAATTTGTCGATTTTTATATTACATATTGTATCACAATCCGCACCGATTGTCAACACCCATTTATTATTTTCCCGCAATACTCATATTGCGAAGCAACACATCGGGCGAGCCGAAGCAGGTAAAGCCAGAAGGGATCCCGAATTTCACGCATTCTGAGAGTGCCTCCACCTCCCGAAGCAGGTCAAAAAAGTTCCCCGCCACGGTAAAAGACTTGACTGCCTCACAGCATTTTCCGTTCCGTACCACATATCCGGCACTTTCAATGGAAAAGTCTCCCGTCACTGCGTTACAGCCCGCATGCAAGCCTTTGAATTCAGTAATATACAAGCCGTTGCCAAGACGTTGCTTCAGCTCCTCCTCCCCGATCATTCCCGCCGCCAGATAAAAGCTGTACGGACGGATGCTGACAGGCTCGGCATAGCTCAGCCGCTGACCGTTCGCCGTAGTGGCAACCCCTGCCTTGTCGGCGGTAGCAAGGTCATACAGCAAAGTTTTCAACACGCCATTTTCGATCACATTCTTTCGATAGGTCGCCACGCCCTCTCCGTCAAAGGCAGTCTGCATGGGACATCCTTCCCGCATCGGATCGTCAACAAGAGTGACCCCCTCAGCGGCGATCGGCTCTCCCTCCTTCCCCTTCAGCAAGGAAAGCCCCATTTGAGCATTTTTTGCCGAAAAAACCGAAGAAAAGGCAGACAGCAGAGACCGCATCTCCTTTCCCGAAATGATCACATCATACTTGCCCGATTCTATTTCCTTGGCATCCAGCTTCGACAGGGCTTCCGCCACCGTCGATACGGGAAGCGCATCAAGTGCCGCCCCCTCGCTTTCCAAGGTAAAATCAAAGGCATCGGAGGATTCTCCGTCCTTCTGAACCACCGCCTGAACATAGACGCCCTTCACCGTACCCTGTCCCGACAGCCGCAAGCCGTGAGAATTCAACAGCTCCATGCGGATCTCCTCGGCAAACGCCGCTGTTTGCGTGCCATCCGCCACATACGGACTTGCAGCATAGACCTTTCTCTGAAGTGAAAGAGCAAGTGCCTTCAACTCCGCCGCATCGGCAGAGGAAGCAACGGGAACAGAGGGAGTGGCATACCGCTCCGAACCCGCAAACAAGATCGCCTTCTCATCGCTTTCAATGTATCTTGCATGATCGACAGCCCGTCTGACCAAAGCACGCATTTCCTCCTCGGTCAAGAGCTCGGTCGATGCACTTCCCATATGCCCGTCCACAATGCAACGAAAGCATACACCACCGCCGACACCTGACGAAAAGGAGGAAATCTCATCCTTCAGGGTCTCGGCATTGACTCCCGTGGACTCCATAAAATACACCTCATATTCTGCGATTCCCGCCTGCTCCGCTTCTGCGATCAAGCGATCCTTTACCGCATCAAACTTCATTTTTCCCTCCTTTTCACCGTCCGCCCACGGTGATCTTTTTCACACGGATCAACGGCTGCCCCACATCGGTGGGAACATTTCCGCTGGCAGAGCCGCACATGCCCTGCCCCGTGGCAAGATTCTGTCCTACCATGTCAATATCCTGAAGTATCTGCGATCCCGTTCCGATCAAAGATGCACCCCGAACAGGCTCACAAATTTTTCCGTTGCGGATCATATATCCCTCTCTGACCGAGAAATTGAACGCACCCGTCAGCGGATTGACCGAGCCGCCGCCCATCTCCTTGGCATACAGCCCATATTCGATGGAGGCAATGATATCCTCGTTGCGGTCGGGACCGTTATCAATAAACGTGTTGGTCATCCGAGAAGTAGGCTCATAGGTGTATCCCTGTCTGCGGCTATTGCCCGTCATGGGAAGCCCCAAGCGGCGTGAGCCGAGACGGTCTACCATATAGCTTTTCAAAATTCCTTTTTCAATGAGTACATTTCTCTGTGTAGGCGTTCCCTCATCGTCTATATTCACCGAACCCCACGCACCGGGAATGGTTCCGTCGTCAATGGCAGTGATCTTCTCATTGGCTATCTTCTGTCCCAGCTTTCCGCACATTTCCGACATTCCCACGCCCACCTGCGTCGCTTCCAAGGAATGCCCGCAGGCTTCATGGAATATCACGCCGCCAAATCCGTTCTCAATGGCGACCGTCATCTGTCCCGCCTTGCAATACTCGGCACGGAGATTGACAAGTGCCATTTCTGCCGCATGCCGTCCCACCTCGGCGGGGTCGTACAGGTCAAACAGCTCCAGCCCCATTCCCCGTCCGGGCGCACAGCCGCCCGATTGATTTTCTCCGTCCTTCGATGCCACGGCATTGACCACGATCCGTGTACGAACATGGCGATCCTGCACCAGAAGCCCCTCACTGTTGGCGACAAGAATTTCATGATCCACGCCAAGCAAGGTTCCCTGTACCTGCGTGATCAGCTCACTGCATTCCTGCGAGGCAAAGCAGGCGCTTTTCAGAATATCCGTCCGTAGCTTCATGGGAGCGGCATTCGGGTCGATCCGCACAGGGTGCGCATCGGCATGCGCTACCGAAGACAAACGGATCGCCAAGGGAGCAGATCCCTCTCCCATCGCCGCTGCTGCCGAGCGGGCGCACGCAAGCAAGCCCTCTCTTGTCAGATCGGAGGTAGAAGCATATACCGTCCGCTCTCCGCAAAAGATACGGATTCCCACACCCGACAAAACTGTATCGGTGATCCGATCAATGCGTCTGTCTAAAAATTGTACGCTGTTGTTCCGTGTATGCTCGGCATAGATCTCGGCAAAATCTCCACCCGTGGACATTGCCACGCCGAGCAGCTCCTCCAAAAGCGATTGTTGTATCATCATGGTTTTTTCTCCCCGACAAAACGGTCAATCTTGGCATCTCTCTCCCAAAATTGTCCTGTATTTCTGATAAAAGCTCTCAAAATATCCGCCCTCCAATGCCTCTCGGATCTTTCGGGTCAGATTGTTGTAAAAATAAAGATTGTGCGCCACGGCGAGACGCATGCCAAGGGATTCCTTCGCCTTGATCAGATGCCGAACATAGGAGCGGCTGTAATGACGGCAAGCGGGACATCCGCACCCCTCGTCAAAGGGACGGGGATCCTTGGCGTATTTTTCGTTGAGTAGATTGATCTTTCCGTGCCATGTAAAGAGATTGCCGTGACGGGCGTTTCGACTGGGCATTACACAGTCAAAAAAATCCACGCCCAAATGAACTGCTTCCAAGATGTTACACGGCGTTCCCACACCCATCAGATACCGAGGCTTGTTCTTCGGCATATGAGGCTCTACCGCATCAATGATACGGTACATCTCCTCTGTCTCCTCTCCCACGGCAAGTCCGCCGATGGCATAGCCCGCCAAGTCAAGCTCAGCAATCTGTTGCATATGAGCGATCCGAAGATCCTCATAAGTTCCGCCTTGATTGATACCAAACAAAAGCTGATTTTTGTTGATGGTTTCGGGGAGCGAATTGAGCCTGTCCATCTCGGTCTTACAGCGAACCAACCAACGGGCAGTCCGCTCACAGGACTGCTTTACATAGTCATAGGGAGCGGGATTTTCCACGCATTCGTCAAACGCCATTGCGATTGTGGAGGCAAGATGGGACTGAATTTGCATACTCTCCTCCGGTCCCATAAAGATTCTCTTCCCATCTACATGAGAAGCAAATCGCACGCCCTCCTCGGTTATTTTACGCAGCTGCGACAAAGAAAATACCTGAAATCCGCCGCTATCGGTCAGAATCGGTCTTTCCCAGTTCATAAATTTGTGCAGTCCCCCCATCTCATAGATGAGCTTGTCTCCGGGACGAATATGTAAATGATAGGTATTGGATAACTCGACCTGACAGTCCAAATCGATCAGCTCTCGGCTGGAAACGCCCCCCTTAATGGCGGCACAGGTTCCGACATTCATAAATACGGGGGTCTGAATGTCACCGTGTACCGTATGAAGCACGCCTCGTCTTGCCCGTCCGTCTGTGGTAATGATTTCAAACATGATAACCTCTTCTTTTATGTTCGTTCAAACTGGTGATCCAACTGTTTCTTGGATAATTCCATAGCTACGGGCCGTCCGTGAGGGCAGACCGTAATATCAGGCAGCTCCATCAGCTTTGCTACAAGCCACTGAATATGCCCCTCAGGGTACTCTCTTCCCGCCTTGATCGCCGCCTTACAGGATGCCTGATACAATGCCTTTTCAAACAGGATATCCCGTGTCAGCTTGGCAGAACCGGTATGGCTCCGAAGCCGCTCGGCAATCACCGTCAGCATATCCGCCACCGCCTCTCCCGCAATTCCCTCGGGAACCTCGGTCACACTGACGGTATAGCGTCCCGTCGTAAAGGCAAAGCCCACCGCCTCGATCTCGCTTCGGTAATCGGACAGTATCTGAATTTCGTCGGAAGTCATGAGGATCTCCAGCGGTATCATCAACAGCTGCGATGCTTTATTTCTGTCATTCATTCCCGCCTTCAAGCCCTCAAACAGGATCCTCTCATGCGCCGCATGCTTGTCGATCACCAGCACCTTGTCTCCCACTTCTACAAAAACGTAGGAATGGAACGCTTCTCCGAGAATCCGATACTGTAAGGATTCCGTTGGTACAGGCACAATCGCCTCCTCCTTCGCCGAAGCTGTCTCAATCGCCGCAGAGGCAACGGAAGGCGCTATTGATACAGGAGTGACGGTTGTTGACTTCGGCACAGCAACGGGCGTTTTCTCCCTACTTCTCTGCTGTTTGTTTTCTAATTGATTTTGTTGCGTTTCGCTTTGTTTGCTTTCGAGCTTGGCTTCTTTTGGCAGCGGCTCCTTGGGAATGGATTTCAAATACTGCGCCAAATATTCCTCGGCGCTCATCCGTGCAAAGCCACCCTTGCTGTCAGACAAGGGATTTTCTTTCGGAGCCGCCGTATATAAGTCGCCCACGAGCTGTCTTTTTTTCAGAGATTCTCCCTTTCCTTCTTCAATCGGTCGGGTAGAATCGGACAGCTTGGCTTCGATCCGATCGGATCGTTTGCTCGCCGGCTGTAAAGAAACATTTGGACGGGTACTATTTGTTTCTAATGCATTTCGGACCGCATAATAGACCGCTTCAAACACAGGCTTTTCGTTTGAAAATTTGACCTCCAGCTTAGCAGGATGCACATTGACATCCACCGCCGCAGGATGGATGTTCAAAAACAACACACAGCAAGGAAATTTTTCAGGCGGGATATAGGAGGTATACGCCTGCTCCAGTGCCGCTCCTGCCGTTTTGCTTTTTACATAGCGACCGTTGATAAAGAAATTCTGATAATTTCGGTTGGCTCGTACATTATCCGAACGTCCCACAAAGCCAAACACCTCAATTCCGTCCAAGGTCAGCCGAGTTTCGATCAAGCGAGATGCAAAATCCTTGCCAAACACCGAATACACAGTATTTTTCAAATTACCGTCTCCGACCGTCTCCAAACGGATATTCCCGTCCGAGATCAAACGAAAAGAAATGTAAGGCTTAGAAAGAGCGATTTTTTCCACCAAAGCTATGACCGCCATGGCTTCGGTCACATCTTTTTTTAAAAATTTTCGGCGGGCGGGCACGTTGGAAAATAAATTTTCCACGATGACCGTGGTACCGTCCGAGCAAGCCCGCTCGGTCACGCCGTAAATATTTCCGCCGTGTGCCTCAAGCATCGCACCCACCTCAGCGTCCTTTGTTTTTGAAATGATCCGCAAATCAGAGACCGAGGCAATCGCCGCCAAGGCTTCGCCGCGGAAGCCGAGGGTCAGAATGCTTTCTAAATCCTTGGCATCCTTGATTTTACTGGTGGCGTGGCGGCGAATGGAGACAGGAAGATCCTCCGGTGCCATGCCGCAGCCGTTATCGGCGACACGCATATAGGTCACGCCGCCGTTCTGAAGCTCAATGGTTATGCGGTCTGCGCCTGAGTCGATGGCGTTTTCTACCAGCTCTTTGATCACCGATGCGGGGCGATCTACCACCTCTCCCGCCGCAATCAGATTGGCTACGGCAAAGGAAAGGACATTGATTCTTCCCATTTCAGTCTCCTTTCTTTCACGATATGTTTACACTTTTGTTACATATTTTGGCGCTTTTTCGGTTATTTCAGCCGCTTTTTCAGATCAAACAAAAAGCTCATGGCTTCATAGGGGGACAGGGTGTTGATATCCACCGCCTTCAGCTCCTCGATGACCTGTTCGTTCACACAATCGTCGAAGGTGATCAGGGTGTCGTCCTTTTCTTCGGGTTGGATATCGGAGGTGCTGAGTGCCTTGGCAGTTTTTTCCACCGTTGCCAAAACCTCCTTCGCCCGACGGATGACCTCGCTCGGCAGACCCGCCAGCTTCGCCACCTCGATGCCGTAGCTGTCATCGGTGGAGCCTCGCACGATCTTCCGCAAAAAGGTGATGCTATCCCCTCTCTTTTTGGCGGCGATGTTATAATTGACCACACCCTCCAGCTCCTCCTCCATAACCGTCAGCTCATGGTAGTGGGTAGCGAACAGGGTCTTGGCACCGATCTTTCGGCTTGCCGTATATTCGATGATCGCCCGTGCGATGCTCATGCCGTCAAAGGTAGAGGTTCCCCGTCCCACCTCATCGTAAATAATGAGGCTTTGCCGTGTAGCATTTCGCAGGATATACGCCACCTCATTCATTTCCAGCATAAAGGTGGACTGTCCCGATGCCAGATCGTCGGAGGCTCCCACACGGGTAAAGAGCTTGTCGATGATGCCGATACGGGCATCGGCGGCGGGAACAAAGGAGCCGATCTGCGCCATGACGCAGATCACGGCAATCTGCCGCATATAGGTAGATTTTCCCGCCATATTCGGTCCCGTAATGAGCATAAGGCGGTTCCGTCCCGTATCCAGCTCGGTGTCGTTTGGCACAAAATATGTATCCTTGACAAACTGCTCCACCACGGGATGCCGTCCGTCCTTGATACGGATGCCGTCGGAGGTATCCACCTCGGGACGGACATAGTGATTCTTTGCCGCTACCGAAGCAAGGCTCAGATAGACATCCAGTCTTGCCATCAGCGCCGCCGCCTTTTGAATGCGGGCGCTGTTGTCCGCCGCAAAGCTTCTCAGCTCGCAGAACAGCTCATATTCCAAGGCGCAGAGCTTGTCCTCGGCACCAAGGATCGTGGCTTCCATATTTTTTAGCTCTTGGGTAATGTACCGCTCGCAATTGGCAAGCGTCTGCTTGCGGATATAGGTCTCGGGCACCTGCGACATAAAGGATTTGGACACCTCGATATAGTATCCGAACACCTTATTATAGCCGATCTTCAGCGTCTTGATGCCCGTCTTTTCCTTTTCCTCAGCGGCGACCCGTTCGATCCAGCCCTTACCGTCGTGCATGATGGAGCGAAGCTCATCCACGTCGTGATGATAGCCATCGGCGATCATGCCGCCCTCTCTGACCGAAAACGGAGGTACCTCGCAAAGTGCCGTGTCGATCCTTTCGAAAATATCCGTCAAGGGGTCGATGTCCCGACAAAGCTCGGACAGCTCATCGGAACGGCAAGCCGCAAGCATGGTCTTTAATTCGGGAAGAACCGAAACGGTCGCCGCAACGGCACGGAGATCCTTTCCGTTTGCCGTTCCGTAGACGATCTTTGCCACAAGGCGTTCCAAGTCCAGCACATGCTCCAGAAGCGCACCCGCTTCCTCCCGCAAAATATAATTGCCGACCAGCTCCTCCACGGCGTTCTGACGGCGAGTGATGCCCCCCACGCTCAGGAGGGGATGCTCCACCCATTGGCGCAGAAGGCGCGCCCCCGCCGCCGTGCGGGTCTTATCCAGCACCCACAAAAGAGAGCCTTTTTTCTCCTTCGTGCGCATGGTCTCGGTAAGCTCGAGATTGCGACGTGTGTTGATATCCAGCTCCATGAACTGCCCTTCGGCGTACACCGTAAGGTCCTTGATATACGAAATGTCGCTTTTTTGGGTTTGGCGAATATAGGAAAGCAGACCGCCCAACACGCACACAAGAGGACGGTTCTCCTCCATTCCCTCCCGCAGCTCCTCGGAAAATTGCTCCTTCACTGCCGCAAGGGCGTTGCCGTATTCAAAATCGGTGGGACGGTTATCGGTCAGCATGGCTCCGAGTCTTCCTCGCACAAACTCTGCGATATCTCCCATCTTCCCTGCGCCGAGATTGGCGATCACCTCTCTGGGGCAATAGGTTCCCAATTCGTTTTTCAAGCGGCTGTCGATCTCATCGCCGCAAAAGGCGGTGGCATAGACCTGCCCCGTGGAAACATCGGCAAAGGCTACGCCGCACTCGAACTCCTGCCGATATACAGCACAGAGATAGTTATTCTTCTGCTCGGACAACAGACCCGTCTCAATCAGCGTTCCCGGGGTCACCACACGGATGACCTCCCGCCGTACCAGTCCCTTTGCCTGTGCGGGATCCTCGGTCTGCTCACAAATAGCGACCTTATAGCCCTTTTCGATGAGTCTGCCGATATATCCCTCGGAGCTGTGGAACGGAACACCGCACATGGGGGCACGCTCCTCCTCGCCGCAATCCCGTCCCGTCAGTGTCAGCTCCAGCTCACGGGAGGCAAGAATGGCATCATCGAAAAACAGTTCATAAAAGTCGCCAAGTCGATAAAACAGCAGGTAATCCTTATATTGATTTTTGATCTCGAAATATTGCTCCATCATCGGAGTCATAGCGAGTTCCTCCGTAAAACCTTAAAAATCAGTGACAGCCTCCGCCGCAGGTCGAACAGTTATGGGTACAGGAGGAGGGCTGCTCCCCTGTGATGTGGAAGGTGATGGTATTATTGACGGCATTCATCAGCTCGTTGACCTCTGCCTGCGCCTCGTTCAGCTCAATAAAAACGGGATGCTCCATGATCTTTCGGTACAAAAGATCAATGCGGTTCTGAATGGTGTCGATAAAGAGGGTATCTCTCTCGTCTCTGGTCAGCTCGCCCTGAAGCGCCTTTTGCTGAACCTCGTACTCGACCATCATTTTTTGCAGATCGCCGTCGCCCTCGTATGCCTTCTTGGCGTTCTCCAAACGGATCAGCTTTTCATCTTCCTTCAATGCCTTGCCAAGGTTGGCGGCAAGCTCAAAAATATTGTTGGTTTCCATGGTTTTTACCTTCCTGTGATTGATTTCTCTTTTAATTTTATTTTTCTCGGACAGTCGAGGACGCCTGTCCCTACGGGTTTGCAGAAACATAGCAAGCTCGCCTGTTGTACAGACAAAATGGTTTTGCACTCAATTTTTTGTAGGGACAGGCGTCCTCGACTGTCCGTCCCCATCGGATTCAATCCTTTACCACCGTTCCGTACAGGGCGAATGGCTCTGCACGCTCGACGAAAACGGAAAGGAATTTCCCCGTATTCTCGGGAGT
This sequence comes from Oscillospiraceae bacterium, assembly GCA_015063535.1. Taxonomy (GTDB): domain Bacteria; phylum Bacillota; class Clostridia; order Oscillospirales; family CAG-272; genus HGM12713. The sequence continues at coordinate 9,612 of SVTY01000015.1, read as the reverse complement.
GGTGTCGAAAAAGACGATCTTGCCGCCCTCGGTCCGTCCGCTGTATACCTTCTCGTTATTCTTGCTGATGCCGTCGCACAGTACACGCACGGTCTTTCCGATAAGCGCCTCACCCACGGCAAGGGCGATCTCATTCTGCACTGCCAGCAGTCTCTCATAGCGTTCGCTCTTGACGGCTTGCGGGATCTGCTCTGCCATTTCCGCCGCAGGAGTACCCTTGCGGGGGGAGTAGATAAAGGAATAGATCATGTCGAAGCGACACTGTCTCAGCGCATCAAGTGTTGCCGCAAAATCCTCCTCGGTCTCGCCCGGAAAGCCCACGATGAGATCGGAGGTCACGGTGATGTCGGGCATCTTTTTTCGGATATAGGTCAGGATATCCCTATATTTTTCAAAGGTATACCGACGGTTCATTGCCTGCAAGATGCGGTCGCTTCCCGACTGCATGGGCAAATGGAAGTGTCTTGCCACATGGCGGGCGTTCGCCATGACGTCGATCAGCTTTCTTGTGGCATCCTTGGGGTGACTGGTCATAAAATGCAGCCAATAGTCGCCCTCTATGGTATCCAGCTCGGCAAGCAGGTCGGCAAAATCGTCGCTTCGGTCTCCGTCCTTTCCGTAAGAATTGACATTTTGTCCGAGAAGCGTGATATCCCGATATCCCGCCTCCACCAGCTCTCTTACCTCACGGATGACGGCTTCCTTCTCTCGGCTCCGTTCTCTGCCCCGCACATACGGCACGATGCAATAGGAGCAGAAATTGTTACAGCCGTACATGACCGAGACCCATGCCCGATAGGTGCTTTCCCGTCGGATGGGAATATCCTCCGCAACGGCATATTCGGTCTCATCCCCTCGCAACACCCGTTTTTTGTGGGTCAGCTTTTCCAAAAGAAGCTCGGGAAAGCGATGGAGAGAGGATGTGCCGAACAGAAGATCCACATAGGGGTATCGGCGTTTGATATCCTCGATCCGATGCTCCTGTACCACCATACAGCCGCAAATACCGATAACAAGCTCGGGATTTCTTGCCTTCAGGTGCTTATACTGTCCCACAAGAGATAGCGCACGTTGCTCGGCATGCTCCCGAATGGCACAGGTATTGACCATAATGAGAGCCGCTTCCTCCGCCTTGTCGGTGATCTCGTATCCGCATGCCTCCGCCATGCCGCACAGCTTTTCGCTGTCCGCTTCATTTTGCTGACAGCCAAGGGTCAGCACGAAGGCACGGGGCGCCCTTCCGTTTGCTTTTGTATAGGCTTCATTGGCACTGCGGATCTGTGCCGTACATTCCTTTTGCCGCTTCTTGTCTTCCTCAGAAATCTGCCGACTTTTGGGGGTTGCAGCCATCCTTGCTTCACTTCCTTCATCCTCTGTTTTGCTCACAATAAGCAGAATTATACCAATTATAATATTATACTACAAATTTCGTATTTTGTCAAGCAATTCCCCGAAGGCTTTCAAAAAAATTCAAAAAGGGTCGGAGTTTTCCGACCCTTTGGGAATATTGGCTTATGCCCAGCTCATGGTGGTGGGCTTTTCCTCGTAAATGACGATATCCTTCAGGAAGGATACTGCCTTGCAGAGCCCCTCATCAATGGACATGACGCTGTCCTCATGCTCGATGGAAAGAACCTTATCATAGCCGCAGAGACGCAGGTTGGAGACCAGATCTCTCCAGTAGCTTTCGTTGTTGCCGTAGCCAACGGTACGGAACACCCAAGAGCGTTCCAGCTCCTTTCCGTAATGCTTGGTATCCAGCACACCGTTGATGGCGGTGTTGTATTTGTCGATCTTGGTATCCTTGGCGTGGACGTGATAGATGGCTCCCTTCAGCGCACGAATGGCTGCCACGGGATCGATGCCCTGCCAGATGAGGTGGGAGGGGTCGAAGTTGGCACCGATGACGTCACCGACGGCGGCACGGAGCTTCAGGAGGGTTTCGGGATTGTAGACACAGAAGCCAGGGTGCATTTCAAAGGCAATATGGCTCACGCCATGCTCCAGTGCGAAGGCTCCTGTCTTTTTCCAGTACGGAATGACCTTCTGCTCCCACTGCCAGTTGAGGATCTCCACATAGTCGTCGGGCCATGCGCAGGTGACCCAGTTGGGCAGCTTGGCTCCCTCATGATCGCCGGGACATCCCGAGAAGGTGATGACCGTGTCGATGCCCAGCTTCTCGGCAAGCAGAACCGCATCCTTGAAGTCACGGTCGTAGGACTCGGCAATCTCACGGTTGGGGTGCAAAGGGTTGCCGTGGCAAGCCAATGCGCAGATCTCCACATCGTACTTCTTGAAGGTAGCGACGAATTCGTCCAGCTTTTTGCTGTCGGCAAGCAGCTCGGCGGGGTTGCAGTGCGCCTTTCCGGGGTAGCCGCCCGCACCGATCTCCACAGTGTGAACGCCCAGACCCGTCAGGATCTTTAGGGTTTCGTCAAGGGATTTTGCTCCGTACAAATTAGCAAGTACACTCAGTTTCATGATAAAATTTCCTTTCTGTTCTGTATATAAAATTTATAATTTTTTCGATTATTCGTCAAACTCCTGCTCCATCAGGCGACGGTTAAATTCCTCCGCTGTGTTGTAGCCCATTTTTTTCTGGCGGTTGTTGATAGCGGCAACCTCCAAGACCACGGCAAGGTTTCTGCCGGGGTGGACGGGAATGGTGATGGACGGAATATCAATTCCCAAAATATTGACATGCTCCTCGTCAAGACCGAAGCGGTCGTACATCTTTTCGGAATCCCACGGCTCCAGATTGATCACAAGGTCGATCCGTTCGGTATCCTTGACCGATTCCGCACCGAACAGACGGCGGACATCGACGATACCGATTCCCCTCAGCTCGATGTAATAGCGGATCAGCTCGGGGGCGGAGCCGACCAGAGTTTTGGCGGAGACCCGTTTGATCTCCACGGCGTCGTCGGCAATGAGGCGGTGTCCACGCTTGACCAGCTCGATGGCTGTCTCGCTCTTTCCGATGCCGCTGTCACCAAGGATCAGCATACCCTCTCCGTGCACCTCCACAAGGACACCGTGGCGGGTGATGCGAGGGGCAAGGCTGGTGTTGAGAAACGCAATAACGGCGGCGACAAAGGCACTGGTACGCTCGGCGGTTCGCAACAGGGGGATCCCGTAGGTCTCGGCTCCCGATATCATTTCATCAAACGCCGAAAGGTCGGTGGTAAGCACCACTGCCACCGGCTTCAGCTTGAAGAAATTTTCCAAACGGATGCTTCTTTGGGTGGGAGAAAGCTTGGAAAGATACATATGCTCCGCTTTGCCGATCACCTGAATTCGGAAGGGCTCGAACACCTCGACAAAGCCCGACAGAGTAAGCCCCGGACGGCTGATCTCGGGACTTTCGATGTGTATGGCTTCCCCACCTTCGGGCAGAACCAAAGTCTCCAATTGAAATTCCGAGATTAAATTTCCAAGGGGAATGCTGTATTGAGATTGCATAGTCTTCTCCTTTTCTACGGTTGATAGAATCATTATACCATACTCTTCCTCCAAATGGAAGAACTTTTTTGATTTTTCATGATTTTTTTTCAAAAAACTTTCAAAAATCGATTTATTCATATTGCGGTCACAAAATTCCTGTATAATTAGAAGTTGATACTCTAACATAAGGATGGATTCTATGAAACGAACGTTATTTTTCAGAGCGGTTGCCTGTTTGGTGGCTTTGCTTATGGCAGGGCTGTGTCTTGTTGGTTGCTCGCAGGCGGAAAAGACCTCGGTGTATGAAAAGACCGTGGTGGGAACGGTAGACGGCAAGGACGTATACTATGATGAGCTGTATTTTTTGGTGCAAAACTACATGGAGACGGCAAAGCAGAGCTGTGCCGACCGTCCCGATGAATTGGGTGCGGAGCTGGATCGATTGGTAAAGGAAAATATCGTATCCAACTATGCCATTCTCGCACTGTGCGAATCGGTGGGGCTGGAATACAGCGAACGAAAGCTTTCGGATTCGGTGGATGAGGAGCTGGAGGAGCTGTTGAATGAGGATTTCGGCGGAGACGAAGTGGAGCTTGCCAAGAGCATGGCGGAGCATGGGCTGACCGAGCGGTATCTGCGTTTTACCCTTGGATTGGATCTGTTGTATGCCGAGTTAATGGTGCGGTATCCCGAAGAGGGACTGGTCAAGGGAGACGAGGCGACGGTGCGGAAATACATCGAAGAAAATTTTGTGCATGTGTACCATTTGGTTCTGTTCAACGACACCGAGGAGGAGACCGAAGCCAATCGGGAGCGGGCGGAAGAAGCCCTTTCCCTGCTTCGCTCGGGAGAGAGGTCGATGTATGATCTGATCAAGGCGGGATATACAGAGGATTTTTTCGATCCTGCGGGAAACGGCTACTACATCACCAAGGGAACCATGGATGCCCCCTATGAGGATGCCGCCTTTGCGTTGAGCATGAATGAGATCAGCGATATTGTGGAGGCAAAAGGAGAAAGCAACGGGGGACAGCTGGTGGACGCATTCTATATCCTTCAGAGGTTCCCTCTTGAGGACAGCTATATCAACACGCACTTTATCGAGCTTCAAAATGAATATTACGGCAGTGTGATCTATTCGGATATGAATGACGTGCGGCAGGAGCTGAGCTTTACGCCGAACGAGTTTTACGATTCCTTAGACCTTACCTCTCTGCTTCCGCCCGATGAGACCTCGGGCGCACGGACGGTATGGATGTGGGTCGGTATCGGAGGAGGCACGCTGATCGTTGCGGGCTTGATCGTTACGATTCTGCTCATCAAGAGCAAGCATAAAAAGAAAAATGCAGATGCGTCTTGCAAGCAAGACAGAAAGGGACACGGAAAACGTTCATGAATGGACGAAACCGCCATTTACAGTATCGAAAAAGTGTATATCGACGGAGAAAGCTTCGCACGATCCTGATAACGGTAGGGGTGCTGTTGGTCGTTCTGCTGGTCGCTTTTCTTGTGATCGGTAATCTGCTCCAAAATAAAAGTGAGGAGAGAGCGGAAACAGACACGAAGGAACAGACCCTCCCGCCTATTTCGGAGGAGCGGACGCCCCACAGGGAGATCGTTGCTTATTCGGTCTTGTTAGAAACCTTGGATGAAGGCTCCTTTGCCGACCGTGTGGCGGCTCTGCCTGACGGCGACTCTGCGGTGAGCATTCCGCTGACCGACAGGGAGGGTACGCCTCTGTACCGTTCGCCCATTGCCCTTCGGCTTGGGTTGCAATCAGAGGGGGCATACACGGTCACGGTGGCATCCGCTCTGTCATCCATTGGGGAGCGCTACACCTCGGGAGTGTTTTATCTGACGGCTCTTTCGGAGGAGGATGCCCTGCTCCGCTCGGTGCGGCTGTCGCAAAGCGCCGCCATGTTAGCGGAGGCGGCGGAGGGAGGATTGGATGAGGCTTTACTGACCGTTCCCGACATGACCGAAGAACAGGTACAGGAGGCGATCTACTTTGCAGAGCAAGTTCGGCATTTGGCTCCCGAGCTTGAGTTGGGGCTTACGCTGTCCGAGACGATCTATTCCTCCGAGAATGCCGCCGCTGTGATCGACCGTTTATATGAAAGCTTCGACTTTTTGGCGATAGAGGCGGTGCCGAGTAACGAGGGGGATCCCGTTGCGCAAACGGCACAGACCATCCACGATCTGCGGTATCATTTGCTTCGGTATCACATGCGATTGCTTCTTCCCGTATCGGATGACGCCACGCAAGCGGCGTTGATCGAGGCGGTGGAAAAGGAAGGCTTTCACAATTGGCAATTTGTGCATTGAGAAATATTTATTTGACCCGTTGCGGTTGAAACCGCAACGGGTTTTTTAGGCGGGCGTTCGCAGAACGCCCCTACGGGTATGGAGGGGCTTTCTCCCTCTCCGTAGGGGCGAACTGTGTTCGCCCGTTTAAACCTTTTCAAATTTTATTCGTTCGGCGGGCGTTCGCAGAACGCCCCTACGGGTATGGAGGATTTTCCTTCCTCTCCGTAGGGGCGAACTGTGTTCGCCCGTTTGAGCCGATTCGAATTTCATTGTTTTTCGGACAGTCGGGGACGCCTGTCCCTACAAGTTTGTAATAAATCCCATCATGTTCGCACACACTCTGTTAGCCTTCCCCAGCGGGGAAGGTGGCACGAGCCTTGCGAGTGACGGATGAGGAGATCGCCTGATGTACAAATCAAATATAGAAACGAACCGTTTATTTTGATTTAAAAGATTCTTTTCGTTTAGAAACAAGCATACCCACACCTTAATCTACCCTGCAAACGGCGATCTCCTCATCCACCACTTCGTGGTCCCCCTTCCCCGCTGGGGAAGGCTTACAAAGTGCGTGCGAACATACAGGAGGACGTGGTTGCCTTCGGCAAATGATGTTTTGCTTCGCAAAATGATGAACCCTTCGGTAATGATGTTTGCCCTGTGGGCAAATGATGTTACGCCTGCGGCGTAAATGGCGGAAATGCCCTACGGTTTGCGGGGTGTTCCAAGCCGATTCGAATTTCATTGTTTTTCGGACAGTCGAGGACGCCTGTCCCTACGGGTTTGTAAAAACATAGCAAGCTCGCCCGTTGTACCAACAAAACGGCTTCGCTTTTATTTTGTTGTAGGGACAGGCGTCCCCGACTGTCCGTTCCATATTCGCACACACTTCGTAAGCCTTCCCCAGCGGGGAAGGTGGCACGAGCCTTGCGAGTGACGGATGAGGAGATCGCCTGATGTACAAATCAAATATAGAAACGAACCGTTTATTTTGATTCAAAAGATTCTTTGCGGTTAAAAACAAGCATACCCACACCTTAATCTGCCCTGCAAACGGCGATCTCCTCATCCGTCTTGCCTGTCGGCAATCCACCTTCCCCGCTGGGGAAGGCTTACGAAGTGCGTGCGAACATAACAAAAAATCCCCTCTCCTTCGCCAAAATCCGCAGGAATGGTTGCAAAAGGCGGAAAAATATGGTATAATAGAGAAAAGAATTGTATTTTGGGAGAGAACCATGGCTAACGAAAATTTATCCAAAGCGAAAAATGCAAAAAACGACGAATTTTATACCGTATATGATTTTATCCAAAAAGAAGTCAACGCCTATTTGGAGTACAACCCCGATGTATTCCGAGGCAAGACGGTTCTGCTTCCATGCGACGACCCCGAATGGAGCAATTTCACAAAGTTTTTTGCACAGAACTTCGAGAGCTTGGGTCTGAAAAAGCTCATCAGCACGAGCTTCTCCAAGGAAAAGAAAGAGAAAATGTATCCTGTCGGCTATCAATTTTCAATTTTCGATCTAAATCAAACGGGATATGACGAGAGAAAATCAAAGGCAAACGGCAAAATATTTACCCTCACAAGAGACAACAACAAATCGAATGCAATTGACATTCACGATTTACAATGGCAGTATTTAGAGGGCGACGGAGATTTTAGAAGTGATGAAATCCAAGCTCTAAGAGACGAGGCAGATTTTATCATCACCAACCCGCCTTTCTCGTTATTCAGAGAATTTGTCTCTTGGATTGTTGAGGCTGATAAGAATTTTTTGATAATCGGAAACCAGAACGCCATTACTTATAAAGAAATTTTCCCCTTGATTAAAGACAATAAGTTATGGCTTGGAGCGACTTGTAATAGTGAAGATATGGTATTTAGCGTTCCGGAAGGGACTGACATTGCACCAAAGGACAGAGAAAAAGCGACCAAACTTGGATATATAGGAAATTACACAAGGCTTGGTAATTCAAACTGGTTTACCAACATTGACCACGGCAGACGACATCAACCTTTAAGCCTTATGACTATGGCTGACAATTTGAAATTCAGCAAACATAAAGAGATTAGAGAATTTGGTTATCAAACATACGACAATTATGACGCCATAGAAATCCCTTATACGGACGCTATCCCGAGTGACTATGATGGAATCATGGGTGTTCCGATTTCTTTTTTGCCTAAATACAGCCCCGAACAATTCGAAATTTTAGGAATGTGTGAAAATCTTGATTTGTACGGATTAAAAACAAAAGTTTACACAACCCAAGAATGTCAAAAGCGTTATTTTGAGTTGTTTGGCAAAAAAGGAACATATGACCTCAATGCTTCTGGCGTTGTGAACGGCAACAAGGTTTATCAAAGAATTTTGATAAGAAAGAGAGTACAAGCATGATCTCCACTTTACGAACCGACATCACCGTTGCGGACATCTGCAAAGGGTTTGTCTATAACGAATATGAGGGCAAGGGGCTGTTCGGTCTGTCGGGCAAGCTCACCATTCAGCCCGAATACCAACGAAACTATATCTATGCCGACGGAAAACGGGATGTGGCGGTCATCGAGTCCATCCTCAAGGGCTATCCTCTCGGTCTGCTCTATTTCACCAAGGTGGGAGCGGATGCGTATGAGGTGCTGGACGGACAACAGCGTATTACCAGCTTCGGACGGTATGTAACGGGCAAATTCGCCATCCATGACACAAACGGTATCCCACGGTATTTTTCGGGGCTTGCCAAGGATTTGCAGGACAAGATCATGCAGACCAAGCTCACCGTCTATATCTGCGAAGGAACCGAAAGCGAGATCAAGGAGTGGTTTAAGACCATCAACATTGCGGGGATCCCCCTCAACGAGCAGGAGCTTTCCAACGCCATCCATTCGGGTCCCTTCGTCACACGGGCAAAAGAGGAATTTTCCAACAGCCAAAACGCCAATATCCAAAAATGGAGTGCCTATCTGTCGGGCAGTGTCATCCGACAGGATTATCTCCGCACCGCTCTGTCTTGGGTCAGCAAGGGCAATATCGACGACTACATGAGCAAGCACCGCTATGACGACAATATCCATGAGCTGAAAGCCTATTTTACCAGTGTCATCGACTGGGTATCGAGTGTCTTTACCGACGTGGAAAGCGAAATGCGGGGACTGCCGTGGGGCGAGTTTTACGAGAAGTATCACACGAACGCCTACGCTCCCGATGAGGTATCGGCAAAGCTCAAGGAGCTGTACTCCGATTTTTATGTCAAGGACAAAAAGGGCGTGTATGAGTACATTCTCGGCGGTTGCGTGGAGCCGAAGCTCCTGACGATCCGCATGTTTGACGAGCCGACCAAAAAGACGGTCTACACACGGCAGACCGAACAGGCAAAGGCGAAGGGCGTGTCGAATTGCCCGCTGTGTGCGATAGGAGCGGACAACAACAAAAACCGCATGTGGAAGCTTGCCGAAATGGATGCCGACCATGTCACCGCTTGGAGTAAGGGCGGGGCGACCGATATCCAAAACTGCCAAATGCTCTGCAAGACCCACAACCGTGCAAAAGGCAACAAATAATGCCATCATACATAGCAAAACGAACACCGCAGATGTTTCTGCGGTGTTCGTTTTTTTGGCGGGCGATGGGTTTGTGGGATAATTCAAGCCGATTCAAATTTCAATCTACTCGGACAGTCGGGGACGCCTGTCCCTACAAGTTTGTAGTAAATCCCATCATGTTCGCACACACTCTGTTAGCCTTCCCCAGCGGGGAAGGTGGCACGAGCCTTGCGAGTGACGGATGAGGAGATCGCCTGACGTACAGAATCTAATATAGAAACGAACCGTTTATTTTGATTTAAAAGATTCTTTTCGTTTAGAAA
>SVTY01000014.1 GCA_015063535.1 Oscillospiraceae bacterium | reverse complement strand
GAATATTAAAAAATTCATTATTTCGTGTGGCTCACCCGAAAAGATCGAGCTCCTTCCGTATCACGCTATGGGAGAACATAAATATGCCGCGATTGGCAAGCAAGCGCAGACATTTTCCGTGCCAAGCGAAGAAAAAATATCGCAACTAAAAAGAGTTTTTGTGTAAAGCTCTGTTGTTCGTTATATGTAGAAATATACCTTGGCATCTTTTTTGTCAAGACGAGCCAAAAAATGTTCCGGAACCTTAGTAATTACAAGGGTTTCGGGGCTTTTTTCTTTTTTTGTTTGCCCTTCTTAGTACGCCATTAAGGAGACCCTCAGCCCCGTTCTTTTTAGTGTACGTATTCCCAAGTTCGATGGGAAAGCCGGAGCGGTATTCAAGGCTGAAATCTGGTTCCTTAACGACAGCCCCGAAGCGGCTTCCGGAGAGGTAAGTGTAAGCCTTAGGGTAGGGGAGAATATATTCTCGCTCCTTGATTGGAAGAGCGTATCTACTCCCGCAGAAGAAAATTTTCAGGGGGCTCAGGTCTGCTGTGTACTTCCCGATGCTATCGGAGAGACCGAAATGATGCTTACCCTTACGTTTCCCGACGGCAAAGGTAGCGAATATAAATTGGTTTGTTATGAGAAGCCTACCATAATGACAGAGTTCTTGGAATTGTAGTAGTAGCGAGTTACTCTGCAACCCTTGTCCGCAAGCTCCTTGGCGTCTGCCTTGACAAAGTAGGAAACAAGGAATCATCCTATGTTTTTATAATAAAAACCGCATTGGCAACGGAAATCCATCACCAATGCGGTAAAACTTATTTGGTTTTTTGTTTCAAGACATAGTCCCCTGTGTTTTTTGTGAGGCGGTGTTAGTTATTTAAATTGTATCTGTTTTACCCAACTGATTAAATTTTCTTTCCCTTCTTCAAAATCTAAAATTGTTTCATCGTTTTTATCAATTGCGACAATTGGTAGGAACTCCATATAATCAAAAGGATTTGGAATAGTTTTATAAACAATTGTATCGCCAACACCTATATTTACGTTAGAAGAAGAGAAAACTGAATATTTACACTCATCATCGGCATTAAGATTATATTGTTTTACTTCTTCGCATTTAATTGATAGCATTACATTATAACTACTTTCACTATCTATTTCAGTTACTTCACCTATTAGTGTAATATAATTGTCATCATTACCGTATATTTCCAACATCACTCTTTTATCTCTCTCAAGGGCTGTTTGACACCCTGACATAAAGACAAAAGTTAATATTATAACTAAACACAATAGTTTTTTCATAAAATCCTCCTAAATTTACCACCACCAAAACGGTCCTATAATTCGTCCCCACCAAAAGTAATTCCAACCTTGTTTTACGTCATCCTGATTATAACTTCTATTAACACCACCTAATATATCTGCAGTAATCTCCCAAGGAGCATTGTCATTGTTATCTATAAAAGCCGAGGGAATCCCTATGTCAATTAGATAAGGAATAGGTCCAAATGTCATTTGTTGAACACTATGTCCCCATTCATGCATTAAAATATCTTCCGGACTCCAATAATGTTCCGACGACCATTTAAATCCATTTCTCGTTAACAATATGACACCGAAGGATCCCGATGAGCCATCATTTCTAAAAACAGGAACCCCTTTGTAGAAGGATACAAAATTCGAATTAGCAACTGCATTAGCATCATTGTTAAACGGATTCCAGCCAATCGCATTCATATCAGCCCTAATATCTTCGTTCCAAATTGAAGCCACTGCCATTCCTGCATAACTTACAATAGAAGTTGTCGCTTGAACCGCTAAACCGCCAATCGGAGTAAACAATAACAACGCAGCCAACGCTATCAAAGGAAAATGTCCTGTGCTGTCAATATACATTACAGGATTATTATTACAATAAGCATACAGATTAAGTCCCGTAAGGTGATTAGGAACTATAAAGTCAATGCTATCCTGCGAAATAAATCTTCCTGTATCAGGGTCGTAATATCTTGCTTCGAGGTAATAGAGTTCTATTTCGATATCGTAGTAGTAGCCACGGTATCTTATCGGGTTTATATTACCGATATGAGCGGACATACTCTTAGTAACTTCGCCGCCGTTTACATCATATATTTTATGATTACCCCAAGCGTCGTATACGTAGTGAGCAACGAGTGTTCCGTCTGTTGTGTAGATGTGAGTTACGTCGCCCATAAGGTTACAACGGTAAATATAGGTAGTTCCAGCAAACTTGAAGCCTATCACACCACCTGAGCCGTAGATGAAGTCAATAGTTCCACTACCGCCGGTCTGACGAATGAGTTTTCCGTCTATGTAATTATACCATTTTTATCACATATTGTCAATGTTTTTATAAAAACTCCGCACCTGATTCCAAGTGCGGAGAAAAATTATCTATATTGTTTCATTTTTTTATTTTATAAAACCATAGGAAATAAAGCATTGCACTTACAATTAAAAAAATGATTGCCGCAATTAAACCTATAAAAGACTCCTCGTTTTTGTTGTTCAATAAACTTTGCTCGTAACTTTCAATGGAAACAATAATTTTATCATCACATGATAAGAATGCGGGGGTAACAAAAATCCTCTCATTTGTATTCGCTACCTTTTCAGCTGAACCATTAAAAGCAAAAGTAACTGTATCTCCCTTATTCACATAGGAAAATATACCTTCGCTTTCAATAGTATCTGTATCTATCGTCATAATGACATTATTTTCCAACACAATTGAATATGCAATAATCTTATTATTGTCATTTGTATTCGGGTTTACTTCTTTTACGATTCCCTCTGAATATGTGAGATTATCCGTAAATCCAGATGTATCGTTGTCAAAATAAATTAAAGCAAAAGCGACAAAAAAGAGTATTGCTATTATATTAAAAATTATGGCAAAAACAAGTAAAGCTTTTTTCGGTTTCATACTTATACTCCTTATATACTTTTATAATTTTATCTGGGTTTTATAAATTTATCTAGCCAATGTGGGGGAAGCAGAAAATAATCCAATCAACGCACTTACAATTTGGGGAATTGCATATGGTGCTAACGCACAAGCAACGACCACACCTACGGGATACGACGTTTTTTAGGAAACATACTCGTTCAAATGGGAGATTGGTGGGGTAAATGGGTCGCTGTGAGTTCAGACTCCTACCGACATAATGAGAAATTGTAGGAATTGGATATCCGACTGTCCCTTTTTACCTTCGATACTCGCTGGGCGACACCCCCACCACCTTCTTAAACTGTTTGGAAAAATAAACATAATCCAAATATCCGCAGCAATTGGCGATTTCCGACAAGGACAGCGCTTGTCCATAAATATCAATTAAAAAGCACGCATGGCGAATACGGATGTCAGTCAAAAACTCCGTAGGCGTTTTTTTTGTAATTTTTTTAAAATGGGAACGGATATAATCCTCGGAATATCCGCTTTTTGCAAGAACTTGCGCCGGCTTGAGTTCAGAATCAAACGCACGCTCTGACAGTTCAAATATGATTGTTTCCACACTGTGATGGATCGTATTTTCAATCTCCATTCGTTGCATCAAAAAATAAAGATACGAATCACACAAGGCATTCAAATAACCAGGATTTCCGTACCGATTGTCAAAGATCATTTTGGCAAGTGATTTTCCATGCTGCGCTTCATTATCTAACAAGACCGTCACCTTATCAAAATGCAGATACCGTCCCAAATTACCACATACTGAAATGTTTTTAAATCCTGTTTTTGAGCAAGAGCCATGCCTAACCATAGGCGGCATCAGAATGATCGTTCCCGGTTGGAACGGAAATTCGCCAACATCGGTTCGCATCGTTCCATCTCCTTCTAAATACAGCATGACCTCTTGGTTTTCGTGCGTATGCAAAGGATAGCTCCGTACCCCATCCGCTGTACAGTTAATTTGCAGATCCATACTGTTGTCTCCCTCTTTCCTTATGTTATGATTAAAAACGCTTGCAATGGCATTTTGGCATCATGCATCCATAGCGCAAGCTTTTCTGCACATATTATATCATAATTCTATCTTTTGTACAAGTTGTTCTATACAAAGTTCTACCTGATCTAAAAAAAATGTGGTATACTAACCATATATAATCCATCCAAAAAAGGAGATAGAAGCATGAAAAAAATTCAAGGTATGCAAAGAGGTATGGGCATTGGCGGGTGGCTGACCAACTATAAGCGCTTTAATGTCCTTCCCGTTGAAAAAAGACTGCATATCACAATAGGAGACATGGAACATTTTGAGTCCTACATCACCGAGCGTGATGTGGCGTATATCGCCTCCCTAGGGCTGGATCACATCCGTGTGGGCTTTGATCAAATCGTGTTGGAGGAAAGTCCTTATGTATATCGGAGCAACATCCTCTCCATTCTTCAAGATTTTGTGAGCTGGTGCCGCAAATATAATCTGCGCCCCGTCCTAAACCTACATAAGGCTTTAGGCAATTACTGCGACATCAAAGAGCAACGGGGCTTAATGCAAAACGAGGAGCTTCGGGCTCGGTTTGTTGCACTGTGGGTGAAACTCGAGGAGATTTTTTCTCGAGATCCGGATGTGGTTTTTGAGCTGTTGAACGAGGTCGTGGACGGTACCGCTGAGGAATGGAATGGGTTAGCGGAGCAAACCGTCGCCGCCATCCGAGAAAAAAATCCGACCCGACTCATCGTGGTGGGCGGAACACAAGCAAACAACCCTCCGGGACTCCCTCATCTCCGCATATACGAGGATGAAAACATTCTGTACACCTTCCATTGTTACTCCCCACACGAATTTACCCATCAGCAGGGCGTTTTGAATCCAAGACAGCTCTATTACAATCGAAAAATGCCGTATCCTTGCGAGGATATTGAGCGTTATCGGGAATTCCACAGACTCGATTCCGGCAAGAGCGCCTACGAAGACTATGACCGAATGGACATCCAATATTTGCGGGACTATATGGCGCCGGTACAGGATTTTATCCGCAATCATCCCGATAAATTCCTTTGGTGCGGCGAATTTGGAACCATCCGTCATGCCAAGCTGGAATGGCGGGAGAACTGGATGCGGGACATGATCACCCTACTGAAGGAGTGGGACATTCCCTATTGCGTCTGGAATTACCTGAGCACGCCCAACGACGGGAACCGCTTCAGCTTAGTGGACGATGATACCCGAACGATCCTGAGCGAAGAGCTACACAGAATCATTCTCGGAGAGGTATAATGGTCATCTTACTTCTCTCCCTCAGCATCGTGCTGTCCACCGGACGGAATATCCTTTCCAAAAAGCTGTCCGATCTGCGATTCGGCACAAAGCCCTTTTTTTGGTGTCAGAGCGTTTTGTTTTTGGGCGGTGCTGTCGCATTGCTTCTGTTCGGTGGAATCCCGAAAAGCGGGATATCCCTGTACACTTGGATCTATGCGCTAATTTACGGGATACTGCTGATCCTCGCCCAGTGGTTTTACACAGCGGCGTTGGCAGTCGGCAACACGGCATTATGCTCCACCGTATATTCTATGGGCTTTATCTTGCCCACGCTATCGGGAGCTATCTTTTGGTCGGAATCACTTCGTGTAGCGGGTGTGATCGGCGTTCTGTGCGCCGTGTCGGCGGTGGTCGTTTCCGGAATCGGCAAAAAATCAAGTACATCCGCTAACAGGGGTATGGGATACCTCGCTCCGTTGATTATTGCAATGCTTGCCTCAGGCGGCTTGGGGATCATACAAAAGCTTCAGCAACGCTCACCGTACGCTGAGCAACGTTCTGCCTTTTTACTGATCGCCTTCCTGATCGCTACGGGAAGCTCTCTTCTGTTTGCATTGGTGTCCCGAACGCCATCCCCGTCCATTCGTATGCGCAAAGTAAGCCTTGTCGTTGCGGCATGCGTCGGTCTGTTCTTTGGATGCTGTAATTTGCTGAATACATATCTTGCAGGCAAGCTGGACAGCGCTGTTTTCTTCCCGACGCTGAACATTGGCGTCATCTTGCTGTCCATGGGATGCGGAATGCTCCTTTTTAAGGAACGGTTTCGCAAAAAGGACCTCGCCGTTCTTCTTTTGGGTATTGCATCTATCCTGTTATTGACCGTCTTTTAAATTAAGACCATCTGTACTACTTTACTGAACACAAATGGAGATGAATATATGGAGCAAAGAGAAATATGGATCAAATCTTCGATGGATGAAACTATGCAACCGTCATTATTTTACAGGTCAGATGTCGAAGGAAAACGTCCCTTATTGGTTGGACTTCACACATGGAGCTTTGATCGATTCAATCAAATACAAAATATGTTACCATTGGCTGAACGAAATGGATTTCATTTGCTTCTTCCGGAATTTCGCGGAGCGAATCTAAAAAGCAATCCAAATTGCACGATGGCTTGCGGTTCGGAATATGCCAAACGAGACATAAAAGACGCAATTGATTATCTTTTAGCGAAAGAAGATATCGATAAAGATAATATTTTTTTGTTAGGAGCCAGTGGGGGCGGACATATGGCCCTTCTCATGGCAGGTATGTGCCCGCAATATTTCAAGGCAATAGGTGCCTATGTGCCTATTACCAACCTTGCCAAATGGGTAGAAGAAAACGCCGGATATAGCAATCATGTTTTTTCGTGTTGCAGCGGAAGTGTTGATGAAATGCTGATACGGTCACCGATCAGTTATATTGATACTGTTGCAAAATCAAATCTTAAAATTTTTCATGGTAAGCGTGATAGAGTTGTTTCGGTCTCGCATAGCCTTATGTTTTATAACAGTTTGCTTGAAAAGCATCCGCAAGCGACGGTGTACTTGGATATTTTTGACGGGGGGCACGAATTCGATATAAAAACTGCCGAGTATTGGCTTTTATCACAATACCAAAAGAGCGAAAAAACGAAGGTGACAGGATAAATTTTTTGGGGTGGCGTGATGATATGTGCAAATATGCGGCAATTTGTTTGCGTTGCATGGTTGTACTATAAACCAATATCATAGCCTTACTGCTCTTTGCTTTTATTTGACCTGTCCGTATTTGATCCGATAATCCGGTGGGGTCAGACCAAAGCGTTTTTTGAAGGGGATCGAGAGGCAATTCCGATGATTATAGCCGAGAATTTCGGCGATCTGTTCAATGGAATAATCGGTGGAAATGAGATACTGTGCGGCAATCTTCATTTTTGTTTTCATGATAAATTCCTGCGGAGAGAGATTGGTGACAGAGGTAAACACCTTCGTAAAATATCTGGTATCCAAATGTGCTCGATATGCCAGCGTTTGGACATTTACCGTGTTGATGTTATCCCTGATATAATCGATTGATTGATCGATTATCATGCGCAAGCGGGGAGAAATGGTACTGTTTTCTTCCTCTTCGGGGAGGATGAAGGTCAGAAATTGCCGCACGACCTGCTCCATCAATTCGGCGATATTGTGCACCAAGCCGATATCCCGCAGATAGATATTGGCAAGCCGCAGAATGCTTTCGGGGCTTTGCAGGGGAAGCCGTTGATTATTGGTCAGCTTGTCGAGGCGTTCGGTAAGAGTCTTTGCCAAATTGCCGTTAACGGTCAGCCACACGCTATGCCACGGATCATCCTTGTCGGCTTCAATATATTGAAGCTGACGGGGACGGACGTAGTAGCACTGACCCGCCTCAAAGGGTTCTCCGTTAAACGTGCCCTTACCCGACAAAATAAAATTGAGCGTCAAGGAGCTGTTACAACGGTTTTTTATAATATATCCCGGATAAACACGGTCGATGCCAAGGTTCACAATCTGAAAATCGGAATTGTCCTCGTTCCAGTACATGAGCTTTTGACAGCAATAATCATTGGTGATCTCCGGAACAACAACGGGCTTTCCGTCATAATGCAGTTGAAGGGAAAGATCGTCTGCCTTTCTTTGGGGGATCGCAATGAAGGAGGGGGTATAATAGTATACAGAATAATACAAATTTTTGCCGTACATAATAGCTCCTTTTGTGTAGAAACAAATTAGTCTTCTTTGCAGTATCTTATATAAAATTATACCATACAAAGAAGGCGTTTGTCAATCATTTATAACAAACTTTATAAAAAAGAGCGGAAAACCACAATTTTTTTAAAAAAGAGAAAAGCGAAACTTGTTTATAAACAAGCGAAACTTGTTTATTGAATACGGCTCGGGATTATGGTATAATAAAGCCGTAAAACGGATTTTTTGCATTGCATAAACCAAACAAGAAAGCAGATTTCGGTTCGAATCTGCTTGGATAAAATCCATAATGGATTCGAAGAATCAAAAAGAACCAAGAAAGGAGAGAAGAAGCAAAAAGAGCTTCGGTCGTGTGAACGAGCAGACGATCCCCACATCGGACGTAAGGAAACGTGACCCGCTTGGAACGAATGCGATACGCAAATCAACCTATGTACAAAGGAGAAAACACATGAACAGAATTTTCAAAAGCATTTTGTGCGTGCTGTTGGTGACGACCTTCTGCCTGTCTGCGATGGTAGGCTGTAAGAAGAGCACTGACGAGAGCGCAGAAACAACAGCGGCGGAAACGCAGGCGGCAGGGGGCGCACAGACAAATGCACCTGACGTTGAGCCTGAGGAAACGCTCAACGATGCAGACACCTTGGGAGACTATGATTTCGGTGGGGCGAAATTCAACATCCTGGTAGGTTCTCCCACGCTTTACGAGTGGGATTCCGACAACGCCACGAAGCAAGCGACAGTCAACAATGCCGTTTACACGAGAAACGAGCAAGTCAAGAGCCGTTTCAATGTGGAACTTTCGTGGGATGAGGTCGGTTCCTGGTGGCCGACAAATAATGACATGACCAAGAACCCCTGGTACGCTAAGTACCAGAAGGTGGTACAGTCCGGTTGGTCGGAGTACCAAATGGCAACGACTCGTTTCGATGTCACCCAGTGTGCATCGGTGCAGGGCTGGTGCATGGATCTGAGCACCCTGGAGGAGATCGACCCGATGAAGGAATGGTGGGCTGAGGAATATTACAATCAGTGTAATATCAAAGGCAAGTACTGGGTCGCTATCGGTGACATCAATTACAGTATGTACGAAAATTTCTTCGTATTCTTCCTCAACGAAACGCTGGCGGCTGAAGTCTTAAAGGACGAAGCAGGCGAGCCGGTTGACCTGTACGATATGGTACGGGACGGCGAATGGACGTGGGAAAAGCTCAAGACCTACAGCACGCTGATCAACGACGTCGGCGTTGCCGAAGCAGACAAGCGCTTCACGCTGATCTCGGCAAGAGGTGCTGTGCGTGCATTCGGTTCTGCGTTTGAGCTGGACTATGCCGAGAGTGCGGAAAAGAACGGCTACCTCATTTATTCGTTCCCGCAGAACTCCCCCGAGAGAACGGTAACGATTCTCGACTCGATGGGAGAATTCTTCAAGGGTGAAGCGGTGAACAGCACCGAGCTTGACACGACGGACGCCACGAAGAATTCGGTCTTTGCCGAGGGACGTGCGCTGTTCATGATAGGACGTCTTGGGGAGATTACGAATATTGCCGAATCGATGGCGACCGGTATGGAGTACGGCATTCTGCCCTATCCCAAGTATGACACCGACCAGTTGGATTACCACACGTCGATCTTCGGCGGTGCATCCTGCGTAACCGTTCCGAGAAACGTCGAGAACACCGAGATGACAGCTGTCATCATCGAGGCACTTTGCATGTACAGCTATCAGGAGATCCGTCCTGCGTATCTCGACACGGTACTGGCAGGTCGTTATCTGTCGGATGCGGATCTGAACGATATGATGAACACGATCCGTGCAACGGCAACGGTTACCTTCTTTGAGGCATACGGCACCGCTATGGGAACTCCCCACGTCGTCTCTTGTACCGACACGATCATTGCCAACAGAGCAAGCACCTCGAAATACGGTACGTATTATGCGAACTGTCAGCCGCAATATGCCGCTAACCTGGCAAAGGTTTACAAGGCATACGGCGTCATAACCTGACAACAACCTTTGACGAAATCCCTTTCCCCTTTCTCCGACGGAGAAAAATAATACATTATTATAAAGAAAGGTAAAAACAACAATGAAAAAGATTATTTCTTTGGCGCTCATTGTGTGCATGCTGTTGAGCATCGCATTGCCTTTGAGCGTTTCGGCGGCATATTCAACCGATGGTTCGGATGGCAAAACCAGTCGTTTCTTCTACAAGCAGTCAAATACGGGACTGGATGCCTATCCCGGAACGCCTACCATTGACGGTAAGTGGACAGACGGCGAGGATTGGAGCAATGCGCTTCCTTTGACGATGAATTCTACTACCAAAGCTTTGATTGATAATTGTGGAATCTCTTCTGCCTACAATGGTGAATTCTATCTTTTGTGGGATGAAAACAACCTCTATATCATGGAAGTTCAGAGAAACTGGTGGACCAAGGTTCAAACCTACGCGGGCGTACAAGCAAGCGGTAAAGACAGACCGTGGAACTCGTGGGGTACCGCTATTTACGTGTTGCCGACCAGAACGTTTAGTTTGAACACTTGTAAGGTTTACGGTATGTTTATTTGGGAAACTTCTTCGGGAGCAGATGGCGTGACGCTGAATGCGGGCGATACTTGTTCTGCGCTAATCACCGAAAGATATGCAACCTATTCCTCCTGGCCGGGAGCGGTATCGGGCGGTGGTTACGGCACAATCTCTTCGAACATCGACGGCGTAAATGCTGTTTTTGGTAAGACCGGTGGTAGTGCGTACGTAATGGAGACCAGTATTTCTTGGGATTATCTGGGTATGTCTGCTCCTAATGCCAATACGACGACCGATATCGTCGATGCGTTGGGCGTCAAACTGGGCATGGGCGCAAACGGTGGTTCACACCTGCAAGGTAATACCAGTATGAATAGCGGCGAGTTTACCGGCTTCGACCCCATTACCTTGAAGGCAGAGGCTTTCAACAAGATCGATACGGCGAAGGCAGAGGCATATTGGACGGACGAAACGAACGGACAGTTTGTTAAGAATGCAACTGCAACCGAGTATGAGATTTCCACCGCAGAGCAGCTTCTTGGCTTGTCTCTCGCCATGGAGAACAATGCAAATGACAATACTTGGACAGAAGGCAAGACCTTTAAGCTGACGGCTGACATCGACCTCAACCCCGGTGTAGACTGGGCGGCGTACAAAACCGCAGTGGCAGAAGGAAAAACAGATGTGACCTCCCTCAACTATAACAAGTGGCTGTCGTTCGACGCTTTCTACGGTGTGTTTGACGGACAAGGACACACCATCAGCGGTGTTTGGGCGATTGATGCACCCAACGGTACGGCAAGCGCCACTGCAAACTGGGGTGTGTTCGGTGGATGGGTTTATCGCGGTACCGCTATCAAAAACGTAGTACTGGATAACGGTTACGTTTCTTCTTCCGGAAGCGGCTGCTTCGGCGGTATTATCGGAAACTTCTATCATTCGTTGGGAACGAATGACACAACAACTGTGGATGACGGCGTTCTGTTGGAAAATATTTACGTAGGCGAAAACTTCACCGTTGATGCAAGCAAAAACACATCGAAGCAAGCCGGTGGAATTATGGCATCAGGCGACAGAACTGCTCATGCCAATACGGGCGACGTTGGTTTGCTTGACCTGACGTTCCGCAACGTGGTATTTGCAGGACATTTCACGGGCGCTAACTATTATGCCGGCGCTTTCTTGGGACAGACGACGTATTATTTCAGAACCACCTACAAAGTAAATCTCAATCTGACGGATTGCTTGATTACCGGCACTTATGAAGGCACCAATACCGATTTGGGCGCACTGGGAGAAAAGAGATATTCGGAATTTGGCAGTGAGGGTGAGAAAACCGACTGCTACGACTTCGGAAACGGTGCAGAGCAGTCGATTCCCGAAGAGCTTGCAGGTAAGTACATCAATACTGCCGAGGGCGTTATGCCCGTAGCAGTTGCCGACATGATGAGCAATTACGCTTATCAGGCAACCAAGGCAGACAACGGTACGTACTCGATCCGTCTGATCGGTGAGGTCGCTTCGATGGCTTACGAGAGTGTTGACTTCAAGGTCACCATCACCCGTGCCTCCGATGGTAAATCTGCCGTTTGGGGCCACAATGTCGAGGGCTACGAGAATGCCGAGAAGGTCTATGCTTCCGTGATGGCAAACGGCGAGGAAAAGACCGCCGCAACCATGAACGACTTCCTGAACGGGGAGAACAACAAGCTCTACGTCATGACCCTCAACGGACTGGATACCGACGAGACCTACACGCTGTCCGTAACGACCGTATGGACACTGCTTGACGGCACGACTGTCGAGGGTGTATCGGTCAAGACTGTAACACCTGCCGCTTGGGTAGAGGCATAAGAAAGGGGGAAATGAACATGAAGAAACTGTATATTGCCCCCAGTGTTGAAACGACGTTGCTTCTGACGGCTGATATCATCACCTTCTCTTCCGAGGGTAACAGAACGCTTGGCGATAGCGCAAACGACTGGATCGGTAAGAGTATCAGCGATCTCGATTTCAACTGATAACGTCCCCGAAAAAGGGAAAAGGCAGCGGGGCGCTTCGGCGCTCCGCTGTGTTTTAGAAAGGGTAAAAACCAATGAAGAAAATTTTATGTTTGCTATTGGCGGCGGTGATGCTTTTGTCATTTGCCGCATGCGTCAAGAAGGACGGTACGACTGACGAAACGACAGGGGCTCCGTCCGATAGCGGCGAGACCCCCATAGAAATGGTCAACCTTGCCGACGGATACACGGTCGTGATCAGCGAGACGGCAACGAATGCTGTCAAGCGGCTCTCGAACGAGCTGGTGAACGCCATTGAGGAAAAGACCGAGGTGAAGCTCAACCGTGTGAGCGACAACACCAAGAAAAATAAGGCGAGCACAAAGGAGATCCTGTTTGGCGTTTCGAAGCGTGAGGCGACAACGACCGCTTTGGCGGCGCTGACGACGACGGGATATTCGATCTCGTTCAGCGGCGAGAAACTGGTAGTGGTCGCAACGAATGACTTTATGCTCGAAAAGGCGGCGGCGGAGCTGAAAAACTCTTTGCTGAAATTTGAGGGAAAGAGTGCCGCAATTGCCAAAAATGTAAATACGATTTATGACGGTTCTGCCGATATGTCCGCTTTGGTGGATGAGAACGGCAATTTCAAATATCAGATCATTTATCCCGATGCCAATACCAACGGGGAGCGCGATCTTGCCGACAAGCTACGGCTTGATCTGCAAAAATCGCTCGGCTGTAAGGTGAGCTTGATCCGCACCGACCTGAGTATCCCCGTTGACGATGCTTCCTTTGAGCTGTTGCTCGGCAAGACCAACCGTCCGCAGAGCCAAAAGCTGTACGAGGGTATGGGCCTGAGCGAGACCAAGGCGGTGCTCGACGGCAATAAGCTCGTGGTCGGCGCAGGCATCGGCTCGGCATTGGACGATGCAATTTCAACATTCTACTCTTACCTTTCGGAGTCTGCCAAGGGTGTGTATGACGGCAAGCAGATGCTGGATAACGGATTCAATCTGACAAATACATCCTACGAGTGGATGGAGAACGTTTCCATGCTTGATGCGGGCACTTACATGGGCGTTGATGCGATGCAAGACGGATCCATGGTGTTCGTTTGGGAGGACGTGACCGAGAGCGATTACAATGCGTACTGCACTACCTTGAAGAACAATGGCTTTGCCGAAAAGCAGACCTATGCCTTGGGCGAGAATCGCTATGTGCTTCTTGAAGACAACCTTGCCAATGCCTATGCGTATTATGTTCCCGAACGGGAAATGCTCCGTTTGTTCGTTGAGGACAAGGCGAAGGGAACGGCGTACCCCTCCGCTACCCAAGCTACCTATACGACGGTAGACGGCTATCAGCCGACTATGTGGCAGGTTGCCTGCGACTGGAAAACGGCAGTGGAATGGGATACCTCAGCCCCTGAGGGCTTCAAGGGCGCCAATGCGGGTATGTGCTATATTCTGCGTGTGGCAGACGGCAGCTTTGTCATCATCGATAGCGGCATGAACTCCAAGGCACAGGCAGAGATCATTATGAAACATCTGAAAGAGCATACGCCGGAGGGACAGAAGCCCGTGATTTCGATGTGGTTTCACTCCCATGCTCACGCTGACCACACGGGCGGTTTGGAACAGATTACCAAGCTGTATAAGGATCAGGTGGATGTCAAGGCGTTCTACCATAACTTCCGCTCTGATTTTGCACTGCCAAATCAGTATCCCAATGCGACAAAGTACAGCAAGCTTCACACGGGTATGACCTTCTACGTGGCGGATGCTCGCTTTGACGTGATGTACACGCACGAGGATCTGTATCCCACGCCGTGGGAGGATTTCAATGAGACCTCCACGGTGCTTCGCCTGACATTTGGCGGTCAGCGTATTATGTTCCTTGGCGACGTGCAGGACCTCGGCGGTGATATTATGGTCAAGACGATGCCGAAATCCGAAATGAAGAGCGACATCGTGCAGTATTCGCACCACGGCTGGGACGGCCCGAATCGAAATCTGTATGATCTCATCGAAGCGCCTACGGTGATGTGGCCCAACGCCATCTATTCGTGGCAGGAGGATGCTGAGGAGGAGAATATCTTTAACCGACTCATCAACACAAAGAATGCTACCTATTTCTATGCTGTGAACTACTACATTGCTCACGAGGCAGAGTACGTCAAGACCATCATCGTGAATGCTGAGGGAACAGGAACGCAGGAATTCATTCTGCCGTATACGCCCAGAGCCGAGCGACTGCCCGACTACGAGGCAATTTATGAGGAGATCAAGGCAGCAGAGGATGCCCTGAAACAGAACCCGGGGGAAGAATAGGAGACACGCAATGGAACACAATACAAGCATTTGCAAGAATGTTGGGCAGAATGGCGTGCCTATGCCGACCGTTGCAGGAGGGGCTCGCACCCTTCCTGCGACGATCGAGGGCTCGACGATCTCGCTGTGCGAAAAAGTGACGGCAGAGGACTTTGCCGCCTATGTGACACAGCTGACCGAGAACGGCTTTGACACCGTTTCCGAGTATGCGCTTGGTAACAACCGATATGCATTGATGGAGAGTGGGGAAAAGACAGTCTATGTTTCCTATATCGCTCCGATGGGCACGATCCGTGTTTATGCCGAGCCGAAGGGAGTATCGAAGTATCCGTCGGCAGAACAGAAGCCGTACAAGACGGTGAAGGGCTACGAGCCTGCATTCTGGCAGTTGAACATTGACCACCGTCATGCTGAGGAATTCCGTTTGGAACGTCCCGAGGGAAGGCGCGGTGCTATGGCAGGGCAGCTGGATGCGTTGCAGGTTGCGGACGGTAGCTTTATTCTGATCGACGGCGGAGTGCATTCGGACGGACAGGCGGATATTCTTTACCATTTTTTGAAGAAAAATTCGCCCCACGAAAAGCCCGTGATTTCTGCGTGGCTGTTTACCCACGCCCATGGCGACCATACAGGAGGCTACCGCAAGTTCGTTCGCCGATATGCCGACGAGGTGACCGTAAAGGCATTTTATTTCAACTTTACAGGACGTGCGACATTTGAGGAGAATGATATTACCCCGTTTTTTCCCGATGCTGTTGTTTACAAAAACATGCAGGCGGGCATGCGGTATTACATTGCCGATGCGCAGCTTGACGTCATCTATTCGTATATGGATCGCTATTTTGCCGAGGTGGAGATCACCGAGCAATGTGGCAGATGGGGCGGTCAACGACCTCTTTGCGATATTGCCGGTGATGCTAACAATAATACGATGGTGACCCGAATCACACACGGCGGACAGAGAATCATGCTTCTCGGAGATGTGGAGGAGGAGGGAAGTCGGATCATAGAAAAGCAGATCGATGCTTCCGAGCTGAAAAGCGACATTGTGCAGATGGCACACCATGGTTGGGAGGGCGGTACACGGGAATTGTACGATCTGATCGCAGCACCCACTGCGTTGTGGACGAATTGCTTCTATTCCTGGCAGTATGATTGGTTCGGCGGAAACGTGATCAAGCGTCTCACCAAACCCAGCCATTCGACCAATAGCTATATGGCATTTGAAGCGCCCTATGTGAAAACAATCATCATCAACGGTGAGGGAACGACCAAGCTTTCTTTGCCGTACACCCCCAGACCTTATCGGTTACCCGATTATGATGGAATCTACGAGGCAATTAAGGCGGTAGAGGAGAGCATGGGAAATCGCAAAGGTGCTGTGGAATAATACATTTCAATCAAAAAGGAGAATGATTATGAAAAAATATTTTGCATTACTTCTGGCGTTGATATTGATTCTTGGCATAGCTGTTTTTTCAGTGGCATGTAGCAAGGACACGACCGACACAAACGATTCGGAAGCAGAAGCTACTAAGGCGGCTACCGAGACGACGCTCGTAACCGAAACCGAATCCGAGACCGAAGAGGAGACACAGGCTCCCGGTAATATCGGCGGAAGCGGCAACGAGGGCGGAAGCGGCAACGAGGGCGGAAGCGGTAACGAGGGCGGAAGCGGTAACGAGGGCGGAAGCGGAGGCGGAACCCCCCAGCCGTCCGATGAGATGGAAAATAAGGATGACGACCGCAACGATTTTGGCCCGACCACTGAATTCTGATGTGCGTGATGCATTTTACACAATCGAAAAGGATGAAACATATGGCAAAAAGGATTATTTCTTTTGTACTCATTGCTTGCATACTTCTAAGTGTGGCTCTGCCTTTAAGCATTTACGCAGCACCGTCTGTTGACGGAAGTGACGGCAACACGAGCAGATTTTATAACAAGCAATCCAACACAGGGCTCGATGCCTATCCCGGAAGCGCCAAGGTGGACGGTCTGTGGGATGAAAACGATGAGTGGGACAATGCGCTCCCGCTGACCTTAAATGCCACGACGAAGGAATTGATTAGGGATTGCGGTATGGCGGATACCTATGACGGCGATTTTTATTTGCTGTGGGACGAGAACGGTCTTTATGTGATGGAGGTACAGCGGCAGTGGCGCTCCTACGTGAATACGTATGCGCAGGTTGCCACGGGAAGCCAAAGACCTTGGCGAACCACTGAGGCAAACCGAGCGTGGGGAACGCAGATATACATTTCTCCCAATACTGCTTTCGTTTCGAACAGCTCTTACGTTCGGGGAGTGTTCGTATGGGAGACCTCGACCTCAGATACGGCAGGAACGGCACTTGCGATCAACACGCCCGTTCGGGCTGTGGTAACACAGAGGAATCTGACCTATACGAGTGCGCCCGGTGCGGTGAGCGGCTCTTATTACACGCCGACGAGCATTGACGGCGTGACAAGCTACTTTGCTAAGACAGCGGAAAATGCGTACGTGATGGAGACCTTCCTCTCTTGGGACTATCTCGGCATGAACGCTCCCGGTGCCGATGCGACCGAGGATCTCGTGGATGCCTTGGGGATCAAGCTTGGCATGGGCTTTGCGGGCGGTACGCATCTGAGTGCTTTTGCAAACAGCTCGGAGGGAACGGGTCTTGATCCGATCACGCTCAGAGCCGAGCCGAATGCGGTGGAAGCGGCGATCACGCCCAAAAAGATCGATGTGGTGGCGGCAGAAAACTATTGGACGGATGTAGCGAACGGACAGTTTATCGTAAACGCCGATGCGACCGAGTATGAGATCGCCACCGCAGAGCAGCTGCTTGGCTTGTCGCTGGCTATGGAGAACAACAGCAACGATGAGATATGGACCAAGGGGAAAACATTCAAGCTGATCGAGGATGTCGATTTGAACCCGGGTGTGGATTGGAAACTGTATCGCAAGCAGCAGCTTGATCCGTTGGGCAATGTCTGTGAGCACTATATTGCCGAGCAGACACCGACCAATGAATGGCTGTCGTTGGATAATTTTTACGGCTCGATCGACGGACAGGGACATACTGTCAACGGTCTGTGGACACCGGAGCAATCCAATGGGATAGCAAGCGATACGGCGTACTGGGGTGTGTTTGGCGGACAGGTCTATGGCGGTAATGCTATAAAAAATCTTGTTCTGGATAATGGATACCTCAAGGGCGATGCCACCGCCAACCAGTTTGCCGGCGTCGTGGGCGTTATCAGAAAGAATCCCAACGGTCAAGCTGACACGTATGCCTTGCAGAATATCGATATCGGTGAAAACTATACGGTGGATGCTTCGGCAAAAGCAAGCGGAGCGCAGATCGGTGCTTTCGTTTGCGGATGGTATGATAGCAATAAAATCACAGTTTTCTATGACAACCTTGTGTTTGGCGGACATTTGCAAACCTCGGAACATTCCTGGAAAGACGGAATCTTTACCGGCGATTGGAATTTGAACGGCTATGTCGTCACCATGACGGATTGTATCGTTACGGGCACGTACGGTGGAACTCTGAATGCCGCTATGTTTGGCGGAACGCAGACAAACTGCTACGATTTCGCCAACGGCAAGGAGCAGGCGATCCCCGAAGGCTTGGAGGGAAAGTATATTGAGACCTCCGAGGGCATCATGCCCGTGTCTGTTGCCGATATGCTGATGCAGTATGCATATCAATCGACAACTGCCGACGAATCAGGTAAATATTCGATTCGTATTGTCGGAGAGGTTGCTTCGATGGCGTATGACAGCGTTGACTTTGCGGTGAAGATCACCAAAGCGGACGGAACCAGTGCCGTTTGGGGATACGGGGTTGATGGCTATACCAATGCCGAGACCGTGTTCAACTCCGTAATGGCAAATGGCATATCGGTGAGCGCCTCTGCTTTGAACCAAGGATTCCTTGACGGCGAGACCAATAAGCTATATGTTTTGACGCTGAATGATTTGGTTGTCGATGAGACTTATACCATCGATGTGAGCACGGTTTGGACATTGCTTGACGGTACGGTGATCAAAGGAGGGGCGGTAAAGACCGTAACCCCCGAAGCTTGGATTGAGGTGGATGGTATCAACCTGGCAGATGGCTACAAGGTGGTTATCGGTCAAACGGCAACCAATGCCGTAAAGCAGTTAGCGAGTGATTTGGTGAACAGTATTGAGGAAAAAACGCAGGTGAAGCTCGACCGAGTGACCGACAACACCGCAAAGACTCCTGTGACTGAAAAGGAAATCTTGCTGAGTGTTTCGAATCGACCGCAGACACAGACCGCTCTTGCGAGCTTGAATAAGACGGGGTATTCTATCACATTCAGCGATGAAAAGCTCGTTGTGGTAGCTTCGAATGACTTTATGCTTGAAAAAGCAGTAAGTGATTTGGAGAGTCGATTGCTCTTCCCGAATCAGCGTGCAATCGTTAACGGGGCATTGAACGTCACGTACGACGGTTCAGGCGATATGTTCGCTTTGGTGAATAACGGAACATTCAAATATGACATCGTTTATCCCAGAGCGAATGCCAACTATGAAAAAGAAATGGCAGAGCAGTTGAAGGCGGCGATCGCCTCGCTCTTGAATTGCACGGTGAATGATCCTTCATCCGATCCAATCCTAAGCTTGTGGGGGCAGAAAGAAAATGCTCTGCTTGTCGGAAAGACAAACTATACCGAAAGCACAAACCTGTATAATGCTATGGGGCTGAGTGATATTCGGTGGAAGGTAGAGGGCAATAGGCTTGCGATCGGAGCCGATATCACAACAAGCTTGGATGAAGCAATGATTGCTTTCTTCAATGACTTGACCGAAGTAGTGAAGGGAACGTATGACGGAAAGTATATGTTGCCAAACGGTTATAGCGTACAGTTTAAGGCATATGATTGGATGGCAAGCGTTCCCAAAATGGCGCAAGGCTCTTACCTCGGTGCTGATGATGTGGGAGATGATTCTATTGTGTTTGTTTGGGAGAACGTAACCGAGAGTAACTATGATGCCTATCTTTCGACTTTGAAGAATAGCGGTTTTGCCGAGAAGCAGACCTACACCTTGGGTGAGAATCGCTATATGCTTCTCGAAAGTACTCTTGCCAATGCTTATGCGTACTACGTTCCGGGTAAGGAGATGGTTCGTTTGTTCGTAGAGAACAAGGAGAAGGGCACTCTGTATCCATCGGCTACTCCTACAACGTATGAAACCGTCGAAGGCTATCAGCCAACGCTGTGGCAGGTCGAGTGCGACTGGAAAACGGCAGTGGAATGGGATACCTCAGCGCCTGAAGGCTTCAAGGGCTCCAATGCGGGTATGTGCTATATCCTTCGTGTGGCGGACGGCAGCTTTGTCATCATCGACAGTGGCATGAACTCGAAGCGGCAGGGAGAGATCATCTACGAGCATTTGAAGCGACATTCCGGAGAGGAAAAGCCCGTGATCTCCGCATGGTTCTTTTCTCACAATCATGCCGATCATACGGGAGGCTTCCAGCAGTTCACGAGTCGTTACAAGGATGAAGTCGTTGTCAAAGCATTTTACCACAATTTCCCCGCAAACGGATTTGGTATGGCAGAAGGGGGAACCGGTGATGCAAACATGATTTCTTTGATGAAGCAGTACAGCGGCGCTACGATCTACCGTAAATTGCACACGGGTATGACCTTCTACGTAGCGGATGCTCGCTTTGATGTGATGTACACGCATGAGGATCTGTATCCCGTTGTAACCGGTGAGGATTCTCTCAATGAAGCAACAACCGTTTTGCGCCTTACCTTTGGCGGTCAGCGGATCATGTTCCTTGGAGATGTTATGGTGGAGGGCGGTCAAGTTATGCTTGATACCATGCCTAAGTCCGAGATGAAGAGCGATATCGTACAGTATGCGCACCACGGCTGGGATGGTCCCGAAAAAGAACTGTACGACCTCATTGAGGCACCTACGGTCATGTGGCCCAATGCGATCTATTCGTGGCAGGAGGGTGCCGAAGGGGAAAATATCTTCCATCGGTTGATTACCCAAGTGGATTGGGCGTACTTCTATGAGGTTAATCACTACATAGCCTATGAAGCAGAGTATGTCAAAACGATCATCATTAATGCCGAGGGAACGGGAACTCAAGAGTTTATTTTGCCGTATACGCCGAGAGCCGAGCGCTTGCCCGACTACGAGGCAATCTATGAGGAGATCAAGGCAAAACAGCATGAAATTCCCGTTAGAGAAGACTATCGCAATGATTTTGGTCCTGTGACCGAGTTTTGATCGGAATGACTTTGGACCTACCGTTGAGTTCTGATACGATGCAAACTATAATGAAATCAAAAGAAAGGTTGGAATAACAATGAAAAAGATTGTTTCTTTGGCACTTATTCTGTGTATGCTTCTGAGCGTCGCACTGCCTCTGAGTGTATATGCTGACGGAGGAGCAACGGTTCCCACTGCCATCGACACGGCAGCAGCAGAGGCATACTGGACGGATGCGACGAACGGACAGTTTATTGTAAATGCAGATGCTGAGGTGTATGAAATTTCCACCGCAGAGCAGCTTCTCGGCTTGTCTCTCGCCATGGAGAACAATGCAAACGACAAAACTTGGACACAAGGTAAGACCTTTAAGCTGACAGCAGACATCGACCTGAATCCCGGTGTGGACTGGGCGGCTTACAAGGCAGCAAAGCTGAACGGCACCGAATATACCGGTACCGCTCCCGTCAACGAATGGAAGTCCTTGGACTACTTCTATGGCATCTTTGACGGAAACGGCAAGACCATCAGCGGTGTTTGGGCGCTCGGCGCACAGGCGGGAGCAGGTAATGATGCCGGAAAACTCTGGGGCGTCTTTGGCGGCAAAGCTACCACCGGAACGGCTGTAAAGAACGTGAAGTTGGATAACGGATATGTTCAGAATTCGTCAGAAATGGATCAATTTGGTGGTATCTTCGGTGCTGCTGAAAATATCGGTGCTACCGATGATAAGACTACAAGAGAAGACGGTGTTTTGATCGACACGGTTTACATTGGAAAGAATTTTGTTGTAGATGCTTCGAATATGAGAGCAACGAATGCTTGTGGCGGCGTGATCGGCTGCGCTCTTTCTAAGAACTATGCCGGAGCCAGCGATGATCTTGCACTTGATGTTGTCTTAAACAATGTTGTCTTTGCCGGTACGTTCGTTGGATCAAAAACCGTGCAGTATGACGGTTGTATCATGGGTCAGATCTATGCCAACTGGCTGTATGACACCAAGAAAATCTGTAACTACACGTTGATGACCGATTGTGTGGTCTTGGGCACCTATACTGACACACAAGTGGACGGATCGACTGCTGCCGGCACATTTAAGGCAAATAAGGGCAACAATACGAACAAATTTACCGCTATCGATTGCTACGACTTCGGAAACGGTGCTGTACAATCGGTTCCCGGTAGTGCGGCAAACGAATGGGTACGATCGTCCGAAGGTGTTGTGCCCAAGGCAGTTGCCGACAAGTTTGGATTGACGTATCAACAAACTGTAGTCGCAAAAAAGATCGACGTTGTAGTTGCAGAGGCATACTGGACGGACGCAACGAACGGACAGTTTATTGCCAATGCTGAGGCTGATGTGTACGAGATTGCTACCGCAGAGCAGCTTCTTGGCTTGTCTTTGGCCATGGAGAACAACAACAAGGATATGGAGTGGACTGACAACAAGACCTTTGTTCTGACGGCGGATATTGACCTGAACCCCGGCGTGGATTGGGCGGCGTATCGGGCATTCATGCTCAACGGTGTCGAATATACGGGCACGCTTCCTGCGAATATATGGTTGTCCTTGGATAAATTCTACGGTACGATCGACGGACAGGGACACACCATCAGCGGTGTCTACACGCCTGCCGCATCCGACGGAAAATCCTCGCAGACGACCGACTGGGGCGTTTTGGGCGGTCAAAACTATCCCGCCAGCAAAACGGGAACCAACGCTATCAAAAATGTTATTTTGGATAACGGTTATGTAAAAAGTACGAACGACAAAGGCGTTGCGGGACTGACAGGTTGCATCAAGCTTCGCGCAGACGGCGACACCTATACAATGCAAAACATCTATTTTGGAAAGAACTATACGGTTGACGGTTCGGCAAAAACGGGCGGAAGC
The DNA here is from genome assembly GCA_015063535.1 of Oscillospiraceae bacterium. Taxonomy (GTDB): domain Bacteria; phylum Bacillota; class Clostridia; order Oscillospirales; family CAG-272; genus HGM12713. Next base: position 19,758 of record SVTY01000014.1, on the reverse strand, counting down.
GTGGCTGGCGTTGCCGGTAGCTGGTGGAATGAAAATAATTTGGCAGGAGCCATGACGGTCGTTTACGACAACGTGGTGTTTGCCGGACATTTTGAATCCATGACCGATTCCGAAACAAAAAAGTATGACCTCGACGGTATTTTCTCTTGTTTGTGGAGAACGAACCAAAACGGCGGACGCTATACCATCCAAATGACCGATTGCATCGTGCTCGGCACGTACAGCGTGCAGACATCAACTTCGACGTTCTCCGGCAGTCAGACTCGTTGCTATAACTTTGGTAACGGCAAGACCCAGTCGATCGCCGAAGACTGTGTGGGCAGATTCATTGAGACTACCGAGGGCGTGATGCCCGTGGCAGTTGCTGATATGTTGACCAAATATTACTGTCAGGCAACAGTTGCCAATGAAGGGAAGTACTCGGTGCGTGTGATCGGTGAGGTCGCTTCATTGGATTACAAGAGTGTGGACTTCAAGGTTACCTTGACGGATTCCGAGGGCGTTTCCACGACGTACGGCTACGGCGCAACGGATTACGAGACTGCCAAGGTGGTGTATAATACCATCAACGCAGGTGGAGCAGTGCTGACGGCTGATGACTTCAATGAAGACGTTTTGGATGGCACAGGCAACAAGATGTATGCGTTCATCCTTGACGGTCTGGATTCCGAGCAGACCTATACACTTTCCGTTTCCACCGTTTGGACGCTGACAGACGGCTCCGTGGTTGAGGGTAGTATCGTGAAAACGATCACGCCCTCTGCATGGGTCGCAGAAGCGTAAATAATTTGACACAGCGGGGCATCTAATGCCCCGCTGTGTGTAACAAAAATATAGTTTTCACTTAAAAGGAGTCATTACTATGATATTTAATCAAAAATGGCAGGGCTACCGCATACAAAATGGAGTATACAGCGACCCATTTCCCGCTTCGGTCCCCGGAAACATTCAAAAGGACTGGGCGCGCTCTCACAACTTTGGGGACGTTCATTACGCCGAAAACTGTGAAAAATTCCGTGAGCTTGAGGACGATTTCTGGGAATACAGAGCTCACCTTGACTATACGGCAAACGAGGGTGAGCGAGTTTTCTTTGTGAGCCAAGGCATAGATTATAAATACGATATATCATTAAACGAAAAGGTCATTCACTCCGATGAGGGGATGTTTCACAAAATAGAGCTTGACCTTACAGATGCTCTTTTAGAGAGCGGCAACGAGCTATCAGTGAAAATATACCCCCATCCCAAGAGAGCGGGCTCGCCCGTTGGTTCAATCCTTGAAGCCGATCATTCCTGCAAGCCTCCTGTTTGCTACGGCTGGGACTGGAACCCCCGTCTACTTATTTCGGGGCTCTGGCAGGAGGCGTATATCGAAACGAGAACCTCCGCATATATAAGAAACTGCGAGGTGTTCTACACGCTCTCCGAGGATTTTTCAGTCGCTGACGTAACGGTATCTATCGACTGTGATCTTTCCTGCTCCTTTGAACTCTTCGATGCTGACGGTAATATCGTTTACAGTGGCTCGGACACAAGCTTCACCGTGAATAACCCTATCCTTTGGTGGTGTAACGGTCAGGGTGATCCCTACCTCTATACTTACAAGGCAAGTAACTCGGAATATTCGGTATTCGGTACCGTGGGCTTCCGTAGCGTGCGTATAGTCCGCAATTTTAACGCCATCGACCCCTCGCTTTTTCCAAAATCTCGCTACGATGCACCTTTTACCTTGATGCTCAACGGCAGACGGGTATTTATGAAGGGTTCTAACTGGGTAAACCCCGACATATTCTGGGGTGACATCAACAGAGACACTTATGATAGTCTTTTGACCCTTGTCCGTGATGCCAATATGAATATCCTCCGTATGTGGGGCGGTGCTGCTGTTGCAAAGCGTGATTTTTATGAACTTTGCGATAAATATGGAATTATGGTATGGCAGGAATTTATGCTTGCCTGCAACCGCTACCCCGACGATGCAGACTACCTGACGGTTTTGGAAAAAGAGGCGAGAGCTATCATCACCGACCACCGCCGGTATCCCTGCCTGATTCTCTGGTGCGGAGGAAATGAGCTGTTCAACGGTTGGTCGGGAATGGACGATCAGTCTCTCCCCCTTCGTCTTCTTGATAAGCTTTGTTATGAACTTGACTATGGCAAGCCCTTTATAAAAACCTCTCCTCTTGTGGGGATGGGTCATGGCTGTTACATTTTTGCAGACAGTAGGGGAGATCGTGCCGGAATAATGGGCGGAGACGTTTACAAAAGCTTCCAACAGGCAAACTGCGTAGCCTATACCGAGTTCGGGGTCCCATCTATTTCAAGCGAGGAGGTTCTTCGCTCCATCATTCCCGAGGACGAGCTATTCCCAATAGGCGAGACCAAGTCTTATCTGCTACATCACGCCGTAAAAGCATGGAGACCACAGTCTCACGCATGCGTACCGATAATAGAGAGCTATTTTGGACCATCCGAAAGTCTTGGTCAGCTTATCGACCGCTCAAATTTCCTGCAATGCGAGGGATATAAGGCGTGCTATGAGGAAATGAGAAAGCAAGAGCCACATTGTTCTGCGGCTCTTAACTGGTGTTTTAACGAACCTTGGAAAACTGCGGCAAATCTTTCGGTAATTATGTATCCCGCAAATCCCAAGCCTGCATATTACGCCATTAAGGAGGCCCTCAGACCCGTTCTTTTTAGTGCACGTATTCCCAAGTTCGACTGGAAGGCCGGAGAGGTATTCAAGGCTGAGATATGGTTTCTGAACGACAGCCCCGAAGCGGCTTCCGGAGAGGTAAGTGTAAGCCTTAGGGTAGGTGAGCATACATTCTCGCTCCTTGATTGGAAGAATGTATCCACTCCCGCAGGAGAAAATCTTCAGGGGGCTCAGGTCTGCTGTGTACTCCCCGATGCTATCGGAGAGACCGAAATGACGCTTACCCTTACGTCTCCCGACGGCAAGGGAAGCGAATACAGATTGGTTTATTATGAGAAGCCCAAGGTGACAAAGCGCAGAGTTCTTAATTTTTAATAGTATATTGTCGATGAGCGATTCAATAAAAAATCGAAAAAGAGGATATATAATATGAAAAAAGTAAAACTTATACTTATCGGAGCTGGGGACAGAGGCACATCTTATGTTGATCTCGGGGCAGAGTTTTGCCCCGAGATGGAGATTGTTGCTGTTGCAGATATCGATCCAACAAGACGAAATTATATACAAGATAAGTTTGGACTTTCTGAGAATATGTGCTTTGAGCATGGAGAAAATCTGCTGAAGCTCCCCAAAATGGCTGATGCCGTAATTATTGCAACACAGGACAAGCAGCATTATCATTTAGCTTTGGCGGCAATTGAGAAGGGATATCACCTGCTCCTTGAAAAGCCTGCCGCACCTACACCCGAGGAGTGTCTTGCAATAGCCGAGGCGGCTAACGCAAAGGGCGTTCACGTTATCGTCTGCCACGTTCTGAGATTTACACCCTTCTTCCGTCTTTTGAAGAATACCATAGACAGCGGACGTATCGGTAAGGTTATGAATATGATACACATTGAGTGTGTCGGAAACGTACACCAAAGTCACAGCTACGTGCGCGGAAACTGGCACAAGGCTGCGGACAGCTCGCCTATGATACTCGCAAAGAGCTGTCACGACATCGACATCCTTCAGTGGCTTTTGGACGAGGAATGCACAAGAGTTCAGAGCTTCGGTTCTCTTACATACTTCCGTAAAGAAAATATGCCCGAGGGTGCTCCCGAATATTGCTATCAGGGGTGCCCCGCCGAAAAGGATTGCCCATATAGTGCTCTGAAAATATATCAGCAACGTACTTTTCCACCCTTTGTCGGCACCGCTACCAAAAAGCACAATCCAACCGACGAGGATATATGGAAGGCAATTACCGAGACTGATTACGGAAAATGCGTATTCAGATGCGACAATGACGTGGTAGACCATCAGATCGTAAACCTTGAGTATGCCTCGGGTGCGACAGTTTCCTTCACTATGAGCGCATTTAACAAAGGCGGACGAAAGATCCGCATAATGGGTACTAAGGGCGAGATAACAGCCGAAATGAGATCAGATCATATTACCGTTTTTGATTTCGAAACAAGAGAAACAGAGAAAATAATGATTGCTGATGCTATTCAGGACGAAGAAATATCGGGTGGTCACGGCGGCGGTGACAGGGGCATTATACGTTCTTTTTGTCAATTTCTTGTCGGAACATATAGCGGTAATTCCATTACGGATATATCAACATCTATCGATAACCATCTTACCGCTTTTGCGGCTGAGGAATCAAGATTGTTAGGTACCGTTGTAACCATGAAAGATTACAAAGATAGGTTAAACAAATTAAAAAAATGAAGTGAAACAGGAAAAATATATGGATTAAAAAATAGGTACTTTTAACATACAGCGCGGAAGAGATCATTTGCATTGCGTAAACAGCGGAGAGGAAATTATTGATCTGACGAAGGTTTTTGATGCAGCGGATAAGACCGCAGCAAGTGCCAATATGAAGGTTTGCGGAGTTTACGATGCGTCCTCGGACGAATATACCGAAGAGATCCAACGGGTATCCGATCACTATATTTATGATTTTTCCGAGTTGCTTGACCTGTAAAATGGGACAAGGCATAGCTTTTAAAATCATAAGGGAAAAATTATGATTGAAAGAGAAGAAAATAAAAAAACAGGCTTCGAACGAAACCTGTTTTTTTATTTCTCTGCCCTGATCCGATGCAGAAGATCACGGTCGCTTACGCTCTGTTGATCTTGCCGGAACGCAGACAACGGGAGCAAACAGCAACGGTCTTAGGAGTACCGTCCACGATTGCTTTTACCTTGCGGATATTGGGCTTCCAAGTTCTGTTGGTTTTACGATGAGAGTGGGAAACTGCCTGTCCGAAAACAACGCCCTTTCCGCAGATACTGCATTTTGCCATAATGACACCTCCTTACATGCACCGGGGTACATCTATCTGAAATGAAAATTTACAAACAAGCTGGGGAAGAGCCGAAAAGCCCTCCAAACGACCTGTTTTGCCCGCCGCCAACAGTGCGGGCGGCATTCGTACCACCTATTATATCATATTCCTTTTCAAATTGCAAGAGCTTTTGAAAAGTTTTTTTGAAAAAAACATATTTATTCTGCCGTATCCTTACTTAACGGCAGAAGCTCTCCCACAACAGGCAGATCGACCGCTCCCGCCACCTGACAAAGAATGCCCTGACAGAAAGCACCGTCATACGCCTCCGTCCGAGACAGACACCGCATACCGCAGTCCTTTGTCATGGTACCGACGGCATCGGACAGATCGCCCAGAACCGCACGGGCGGCAAGCACCTTGCCCTCCCGACACAGCGTATAAAACCGATCGCACAGCCGACGGAATTGCTCAAAATCGGGCAATCCGTCCGCCGTTCGTATGACCGACAGAAAGACCAGTCGGCTCTCCCGTGCCGAAGCCAAGGACGAAATGGGAGGATGGTTCAGCGGAGAAAAGGCAGTGCAGGCAAGGCTCGGCACTCCCGCAGCAAACCGCACCTGCGAGGCCTCCTCGGGACACGCCAGCTCGATCATCACCCGATATGCCCCCAACAGCAAAGCAAGGCTGTTCGCAAGCGAATCGTCTCCCGCCTGCTCCGCAGGGAAGGAATAGGAGAAGGACAGCCCCACACACCGTCGATCGGCACCGCTGGCGATCACGCCCAGCAGAGCATCAAGGGCGGTATTGATTCCGACGGAAAATCCGTTTTGCTCTACCTCACCGTAAGCACAGGAAAGTGTCAGCCTTCCCGCCTGCCAAGCCGTTGCCGCCATCAGCGGACGGCACTCGCCCGTCCTGTCCTGCAGAAGCAGGGGACGGTGACGGCAGACAGACCGCAGCTCTTCCTTGGGGAGCAGACAGTCCCGACGGGTCTTGCCCTCCAAGAGCGTGCGCAGAAAGGAGAGCCGCCAGTTCACCGAGGGACGGGTCTCGGAAAGGGTACAAAACCGACCGCTGTCGGTCGCCTTGGCAAAGTAGGTGGCACGCAAGCCGTGCCGTGGAGCAAGCTCCGAAAGAAAGGGCGTGTTGGCACGGGGGGCAGACAAAAGCAGACAGCCCTCATACCCGTCGGCAAGACGGGACAGCGGCATCGGTTCCTCCGCAGTATCGGGAAGGCGAGAGAGGTCGGCAAGCACGCCGCCGCACTGCCATGTCAGCGTTCCGATCAGCCCATACCGTCCCACACGGAGAGTATTGCTGTACAGCGGAGTCAGCTCGGGATCGGCGCAAAAGGCAGAGATCGCCTCCTCATAGTCCACTTCGGCATCCTCCCCCAAGGTCAGAAGCAAAAAGGCAGTCTCGCTCCGCTCACCGCCGCATGTGCGTGTCGGTTCGTCTGCGTTTATGCAGAGCAATGGGACGCCCGAGGCAGACCGCAAGACCTGCTCGGCACGGGGCATGTCGCAGGTGGGAGCGGACAGCTCCTGTGCATCCGCCTCTCTGCCGATCATCCGCAGATATGAGCCGCCGATCTTGGCAAGCTCCGAAAGACCAAACGGAAGCCTGCGGTCGGGCAGCAGCGCCTTGATCTTGGCGCACAGATCCTCATATGTCTGTGCCAAGGCGGTATCCTCTGCGGTCACCGTACCCAAAACGGCGCTTTGCGCCGAAGCGGAGCGCAGGGCGATCCAACGGTCAAGAAAGCGAAGCTCTCCCAAGGAGGGAAACCGCTTTTCGGACTGATAATAGGTTTGGCAAAAACGCAGATCATCCCGATTCATAGCAGGTCTGCCCGACTCGATCAGAGCGCAAAGCTCTGCGTGGGAAAGAGCGGAAAAGCCCGCCAGCAGACGCTCGTCGGCGAGAAGCTCCTCCGATTTCTCTGCGGGTCCATATTCGGAATTGTGTTCGTTATATTCCATAGAAGGCTCTTGCATCATGTACTCCTTTCGGAAAGGGATTTTGAATCATTCGGTGACAGGCTCGCCCGTTCCCCGAAGCAAAGAACACCGTCGGTATGGGTCAGCCGTACCGTCACAAGCTCTCCGTGCAGAGAGACGGGTGAGGGGATCGCTACCTCCAAAAACGACTTGGTGTGACCCACCGCCATGCCGTTCTCATAGGTCTCAAACAAGACCTCTGCGAGGGGGGCACTTGCCACGGCGTCCTCCAACAGTGTGCGGCGAAGCGCTACCGCTACCGCCTCCAGCTCATGGAGCCGACGTCGCTTGACCTCCATGGGAAGCTGTCCCGTCATGGTGGCGGCAGGCGTTCCCTTGCGGGGGGAGTAGGGGAAGATGTGAACGGTCAGAAACCGTGCCTGCTTGACAAACGCCACCGTTTCGGCAAACTCCTCCTCCGTCTCTCCCGGGAAGCCCACGATCACGTCGGTGGTGAATTGCACATCGGGCAGAGCGTTTCGTAGCAGCTGTATGGCATCCATGGCTTGACGGGCGTTGTATTTTCGCCTCATCCGAGCCAGAACCGAGCTGCTTCCGCTTTGCAGAGACAGATGAAAATGGGGGGCGACCGAGGAAAGTGCCGTCAGACGGCGGACAAATTCGGGGCGAATGAGAGACGGGTCAAGGGAGCCGAGCCGCACTCTGCCGAGGGAAGGCAGTCGGTCGATCCGCTCCAACAGCGAGATCAGATCAACGTCTCGCCGATCTTTGCCGTAGGAGGCGGTCTCAATGCCCGTCAGCACCACCTCCCGACAGCCTCCGTCGGTCAGTGCCTGCACCTCCGCTACCACGTCGTCGGGGGCTTTCGAGCGTACCGAGCCGCGGGCGTTGGGGATAATGCAGTAGGTACAGCGATTCTCGCACCCATCCTCGATCTTCACATAGGCACGGGTTCGTTCAAATTTGTCGATCCGCATCGGCTCAAAGGGAGCTTGCTCAATGTCATCCACCCACACAGCGGGAGAGGGTGCTTTTTTGCCTTCACGCAAAAGCCGCACGACCTCCGCCGCCGCCCGCATTTTTTCGCTGTTGCCCACCACGGCATCCACGCCCTTCATGGAAGCAAGCGCATCAGCCGCCGTCTGCGCCAAGCACCCTGTCACCACAATGTAGGCGGCAGGATTTTGCGCCATGGCACGGCGAATGAATTGCTTTGCCTTGCGGTCGGATTCGGCGGTGACGGTGCAGGTGTTGATGATATAGGCATCGCAGCGGCAAGAGGGCGAAAGAACTCTCACCCCCTGCCGCTCCAGCTCCTCCGCCATCGCTTCGGATTCATATTGATTGACCTTACAGCCAAGGGTATAGATCCCTGCGCTGTACTGATGTTCGGACATACGATTCTCCTGTGACTTGATATGCTATCATTGTACCATGTTTTTCGGATTTTGTAAAGAGCGAACGGGGAATTTTTCTGCCGAATTTCCCAAACCCTCTTGCAAACCGCCCGAAAATGCTTTATAATATAGAGGAGAACTTGAATGGGGAAGCAACATGAGAATCATAGAAATCAAACGAAACGATGCGGGACAGCGGCTGGACAAATTTCTGACCAAGGCGGTCAAGGGTCTGCCGACCTCCATGATGTATAAGCTGATCCGACAAAAAAAGATCAAGGTCAACCGCAAGCGGGCAGAGCAGAGCCTGATCTTGCAGGAGGGAGACGAGATCCAACTCTTCATTCGGGAGGAATTTTTCGATTCCCCCGAACGGGACGACAGTGCCCTGACACGCATCACCCCCAAGCTGTCCATCCTCTATGAGGACGACAATATCCTTCTTTTGAATAAACGCCCCGGTGTGCTGGTGCATGAGGATACCGCCGCATCGGACAATACTCTCATTATGCACGTCAAGGCGTATCTCTGCCAAAAAGGGGAGTACGACCCTGCCTCGGAGCAGTCCTTCGCCCCCGCTCTCTGCAATCGGATCGACCGTAATACGGGCGGCATCGTCATTGCCGCCAAGAATGCCGAGACCCTGCGCCTTGTCAACGAAAAGATTCGAGAGAACCGCATGGAGAAACGCTATCTGTGCCTCGTTCACGGCGTGCCGCCCAAAAAAGAGGATACCCTCCGTGCCTATCTGCGAAAGAACAGCAGCGACAATACCGTTGAGGTGCGTCCCACTCCCTTTGCGGGAGCCAAGCCCATCATTACAGGCTATCGGGTCTTGGAAATACGGGGACAAACCTCCTTGCTGGAGATCGAACTCGTCACGGGCCGTACCCACCAGATCCGTGCCCAAATGGCTGCCATCGGTCATCCCCTCGTGGGAGACGGAAAATACGGCGTCAATCGGGAGGATAAGCAAAAGGGCTTTAAATACCAAGCCCTCTATGCCTATCACCTCCGCTTCCTGCCCGACGATACCCCCAATGCCCTCTCCTACCTCAACGGCAAAACCTTTGAATTGAATAAAAAAGACATTTGGTTTGTATAGGGGTGTGGGGATGCGTGTTCCTTTTCTTTTGAAAAAGAAAAGGAACCAAAAGAAAACTTTGCAAAAAATGTTTTGTGTCATCCTGAGCGGAGGGCGAAGCCCGAAGTCGAACGTTTGGACGGACGTGTTCGTCCAAACGCAAGAGCCGAAGGCTCGCAGGGATCTCGGATGGAATTTTGCCAGACCCTTTCTCAGTCAGAAATGATTCTTTGCGGAAAGAAAGCCGGCAAACCGTGTTTGTAGATCCCTTCGTCGCTGTCGCCCCTCGGTTTTGCTCGCTTACTTCGTTGCGCCTCGCAAAACTTCGGCTCCGTTTCACTCCGCTCAGGATGACATGCGGAAGTAAATTATGTACGAACACGGCAAATCAATTTCTTGAAAATTTTTGAAGATTCCAAAGAAACTTTTTTTAAAAAGTTTCTTTGGTGGGTCGTAGGGCAACGCCCTACATAAAACAAAAAATACAGAAAGGAGACGACCAATGGTATTGACCGAAAAACGATATATGCGATTTCTTCTGCTGGCACTCGGCGGCGTGCTGACGGGGCTGACCCTGGTTTTTCCCGCGGTCGGCTTTTTCCAATGGCTGACGTTGATCCCCGTCGGGCTCTTTCTTTTGGAGCATGCCGTCCGCCCCACAGTACGTCTGCGGAGCCTGTACGGCTATGGGCTTTTCTTCTTCCTTTGCTATTATATCGTGGTATTCCACTGGTTCGTCAACCTGTATCCGCTGGACTTCATCGACGGCATGACCAAGGGGGCAGCCCTTTCGGTGGTGCTGGTGGCGTGGCTGGGGCTGTCTCTGTTGCAAGCCCTGTTCGGCGGACTGCTGTTTGTGGCGGCAGGGCTTGTGTTCCGATCCTCTCTTTCCCGCCGTGTCCCTTTTCTGCGCCCCTTTTTCGGGGCAGGGCTTTGGGCGATCTATGAATGGACACAGACCCTCGGCTGGTGGGGCGTTCCTTGGGGACGGCTCCCCCTCGGCCAAGCGAAGTACCTCATCGGACTTCAAACCGCCTCTTGGTTCGGCTCTTATTTTGTCACCTTCCTGTTGGTGGCGGTCAATTTCTGTGCGGCGTTCGCTCTGTGTGCCTATCTGACCTCTCCCAAGACCGCATGGATGCCTGTGCTCAAACGCTCCTGCCTTGCCATTGCGGCGATCCTCGTATTTCAGTACGGAGCGGGAACGGCACTTTGGCTGTCGCAAAGCAAGCAAGACCTCGAAGCCCGCACGGTCACAGCGGCGGCGATCCAAGGCAATTTTTCCTCCAACGAAAAGTGGAGCTTTGACAGCACCAAGCGTACCAAGGAGGTCTATCGGGAGTATACCCTTCGTGCGGCGGCAGAGGGAGCAAAGATCGTGGTCTGGCCCGAAACGGCACTGCCGTATCCCGTTTATGAGGGAAGCGCTTTGTACAAATACGTGTCTGCGTTAGCAGTAGAATCGCAGACGACCATTCTTGTAGGGGCATTCAGCATCGAGGAGGGCGGAGGAGAGTATAACTCCATCCTATACTTCCTTCCCGATGGAAGCATGCACGACACTGTCTATTCCAAACGGCGGCTGGTTCCCTTCGGGGAATTTGTCCCCTTCCGCCGCTTGATCGAAACGGTCATTCCGCCGCTTGCCGAGCTTGTTATGAGCGGCGAGGACGTGCTGTGGGGAGAGGGCTCACAGATCGTAGCGCTGGAGGAGGGCAATGTAGGCTCCCTCATCTGCTTTGATTCGATTTACGAGGATCTGACCAGAGAAAGCGTGCTGGACGGTGCCGAGCTCCTTTGCCTGTCCACCAACGACTCTTGGTTTACCGATTCGGCGGCGCTGTATATGCATAACGCCCAAGCCCAGCTGCGTGCCATCGAGAGCGGACGGTATGTGGTTCGCTCTGCCAATACGGGCATTTCTACCGTCATCTCCCATCGAGGCGAGGTGCTCTCGGAGCTTGCTCCCCTGACCGACGGAATGCTGGTGGAGGAGGTCGAGCTGCGACAGGAGACGACCCTGTACACCGCCATCGGAAATTCCTTTGTGTATTTGCTCCTGCTTGCCTTCGGGGCGATTCTGCTCTATGACGGGATTCGACGGGCGTCTGTGACGGTTTTGCGAAAATTCGGTGACAAAAGAAAGAAAACCTCTTGACAAACCGAGGATTTTGTGATACGATATAAATGGATTTTAAACAATCAAAGGAGGAACTGAATCATGAAAAAATCCGTAAAAATTCTTGCCGTTGCCTTGGTTCTTGTGATGGTCTGCCTGTCCTTTGCTGCTTGTGGAAAGAAGCTGTCGGGTAAATACAGCGCAGAAGCAGTGGGAACGGGCACTACTCTTGAATTCAAGGGCAGCAAGGTCACGCTGACTGTCAAGGTGTTGGGCGTTTCGGGCGATCCCATTGAAGGAACCTACAAGATCGAGGATGACAAGATCACCTTTGACTTCGACAGTGACGATGAGGAAGCCAAGAAGTTCAACAAGGCTCTTGATTTTGAGGAGCAGGATGACGGCGATATCAAGATCGGCATCATCGAATATAAAAAGGCTGACTAAGTAATTTTTAAGAGCGTGTCGATAGAGATATCGGCACGCTTTTTTACGCAAATGAACTAAAAAAGCCTTCCCCGCTGGGGAAGGCTTACAATGTGAGTGCGAACATAATATTTTTCGATGGACTGAAGTCTTTTTCGAGATCAAGGGGCTTTTTATGTTATTGAAACTCGTAAATTACCAACCTTTTTTATGATTTTTTGTGTCTATTTTTAACCTCCTATTGCCAAGAAAAGCAAAATATGATATAATAATCCCGAACTCCGTATCGGAGAATTTTGAAGGATCATACAGAAGGAGACGAACATGAAACAGTTGCATTGGATCAAATCGCCCATTGCGCCCGCAGAGGGTGCGGCGATCACCTTCCGAAAGGAATTCTCTCTGTCAAAGCCGATCGCACAGGCGACCCTGTATGTCTCCGCCGTCGGCGTGTATCGGGTGTTTCTGAACGGCAAAAAGCAGGGCAGACAGGTGCTGACTCCCGGCTTTACCTCCTACACCAGCCGTGTGCAATACGAGACCTTGGATGTCACGGCTTCTCTGCAAGCAGAGAACCGCTTGGAGCTGACGGTCGCCCCCGGTTGGGCGGTGGGACATATCGGCTACGACGGCGGAAAGAAGGCGTGGGCAGACCATATGCGCGCGGCTTGCCGACTGGAGCTGACATACACCGACGGAACGGTACAGACGGTCGAAGGTGACAGCTCCTTCGAGGTCTGGACGCATGAGGTCACCTTTGCCGATATCTACCACGGCGAGACGATTGATAAGACCTACATACCCGAGCTGTTGGGCAATGCCTTGCCCGATGACGACCAATATCCCCTGGTCCCCCAACAGGGAGCCGATATTACCGAGCAAGAATATATCGCTCCCGTGAAGCTGATCGTCACTCCCAAGGGAGAGCGGGTGCTGGATTTCGGACAGAACATGACGGGCTATGTGTCCTTGCGGATCAAAGGAAAGAGAGGCGAGCGGGTCGTGCTGACCCATGCCGAGGTGCTGGACAAGGACGGAAACTTCTATAACGCCAACTACCGCACGGCACAAAATCGCCTGACCTTTGTGCTGTCGGGCGACGAGGACTTCTTCAAGCCGGGCTACTCCTTCCAGGGCTTCCGTTACGTTCGCATCGACGAATATCCCGAGCAAGCGATCGATCCGAATGCCTTCCGTGCCATCGTCGTGCATTCCGATCTGACACGCACGGGACGCTTTGCCTGCGGTGACGCCAAGATCAATCAGCTCTATCACAACATTATCTGGGGACATAAGAGCAATTATCTCGATATCCCCACCGACTGCCCTCAGCGGGATGAGCGGCTGGGCTGGACAGGAGACACGCAGGTATTCTGCCGTACCGCCGCCATCAACTACGATGTGCGACCCTTCTTCAAAAAATGGCTGGGCGACCTGCGGGCAGAGCAGGAGCCGAACGGTGCCATTTGGGGAACCTGCCCCGAAAAATTCGCTTCGGACTATCACACTCGTATTGCCACAGGGTGGGGCGACGTGTGTACCATCGTTCCGTGGACTCTGTATGAAATGTACGGAGACGATTCCTTCCTGTCCGAAAATTTTGAGATGATGCGGCGTTGGGTGGAATACATGCACGGTGCGGGTCCCGAGGAATTTCTGTGGCTCGGCGGGACGCATTACGGTGACTGGCTTGCCATGGATGCCGATCAGGATTCCTGTGCGGGAGCGACCTCTACCGATCTCATTGCCAGTGCCTTCTTTGCCAACTCGGTGGATCTGCTGATCCGTTCCGGCGAGGTTCTCGGCAAGGATATGACCGAGTATAAGACCCTTTATGCCAACATCGTCAAGGCATTCCGCTCCTATTTCATGGAAAACGGCATGCCCAAGGAAACCATAGCCGCCGTGTCCGATGCGGAGCGGGCGAAGGATAAATATGACATTCCCGTCAAAAAGGGCATGACTCAGACGGCGATCGTGCTGATCCTGCACTTCAATCTGTGCCTGCCCGAGGAGCGCAAGGCGCTTGTCGATAAGCTGGAGGAGCTGATCCACGCCTTCGGAGACAAAATGTCCACGGGCTTCTTGGGAACGCCCTACATTCTCCATGTGCTGTCCGAAAACGGAAGGAGCGAGCTTGCCTACAAGCTTTTCTTCAACGAGGATAATCCCTCATGGCTCTACTCGGTCAACCACGGAGCCACCACCATGTGGGAGCATTGGAACAGTGTCAAGGAGGACGGAAGCTTCTGGAGCACCTCTATGAACTCCTTCAACCACTACGCCTACGGTGCCGTTGCCGATTGGATGTATGGCAAGATCTGCGGCGTGACCGTGCTGGAGCCCGGTTACCGTCGGGTTCGCCTGTCGCCTGCTCCTTGCGAGCGGCTGGGCTTTGCCAAGTGCGGTATTGACACGGTGCAGGGACGGCTGGAGAGCCATTGGTACTATGCGGACGGTCGCATCTGCTTTGAGTTCACCGTACCGAACGGGTGCGAGGCAGAGATCGTTCTGCCGAACGGACAGACCGAAACGGTCGGTGGCGGAAGCTACTGCTACTCGGTGGCACAATAAAAAAAGAGAGCTTATGGCTTGGACGGATCATCCGAGCCATAAGCTCTTTTCGGTTTACAGGAAAGCATAATGACCACCCGAGACAGGGCGTAGACCGCCGTTAGCATCAACAGCATGCTTCCGAAAAACGGGAAGGCTTTTGCGTAAAAATGATAGAGTGTATATCCAAACAGCCCTACCGCCAACGCCGCATCCAGATAATATAGGTCACGCAACAGCCAGCGAAGGGCGACCGTCACCGCCAAGAGGATCAGGAGCCGCCGAAAGAGCGTCAGATCGGCTTGTGCCGCCGAAAAGTACATCTGTCTCTCAAAAAAATTCAACTCTCCGTAGGGGACATCGGGGATCGTTGGCGTGATCCGAAGCACGTATCCGCACAGCCCCATTCCCACAAGACCGCACAGATCGGCGGCAATGGCAGCTCTGCGCCGCCGATCCTCTCTGTCCCGCCGTATGCATTCCGCAAGACATCCGCAGGCGTGTACGCCTCCCAGTACAAAGTACAGCATCGGACGTTCATACAGCAAGCCGGCGTCATACATCAGCATGATGTGAAGCAGAGGCGGTACCGAGGTAGCAAAGGAGAGGTAGGGAAAACGGTGTAGGAGCAAGGAGATCAGCAGAGAGAGCAACAGAAGTCCGATGAGGATCAAATAGGTGCGGTATTCCCGCCTTGGCTCATCGGAAAAAAAGAGCTTCAGCTTTTCGAGAAGCGGTACCGTTTCCTTGGGCGTGAACTCCATAAATTCCCGAAATACATACAGAATGGCGGAAAACGCCGCAAAGCCGGCACAAAAATCGCCAAAACGCTTGAAATAACTCACGGGGTCCTCCTTCGTTTGCTTGATATCCGAGCCGAACAGCCCACAGAGGCGCCGTTCGATACGATCATTATACCACGATACGGCAAAAAAATCAAGACGGCAGCGCACTTTTGCCGTTTGGACAGCCCATTTTTTCAAAAATTCTTTCTTTTTTGACGGAATGACCGTGTGTGAAGGGCAGGCTTTTTTCTGTGGAGATTCTTGTATACAGCGGTCGCAAGGAAGGCAGGCAGACGAATGAGGCGAAAAAAACGGCGAGGCTGGCGGATGGCACGCCACAGCCACTCCAAGCCGCAGCTGCGTAAGAGCTTTGGTGCGCGGCGGAGATTGCCTGACCAGACATCGAGACTGCCGCCCAGCCCCATGGCAAGCGACAGGGAGGGAAGCTGTGGGGTGTTTTCGACGATCCACCGCTCCTGACAGGGGAAGCCGAGACAGACAAACAGGATATGGGGTGCCTTGCTTTGAATGTCTGCCAAGACGGCTTGGTTTTCGGCAGAGGCGGCGGTGTGATCGAAATAGCCGTGGTGCATGCCGCAGACCGTAAGGGTCGGAAACCGATCCCGCAAGCGGTCTGCCGCCTTGTCCGCTACACTCGGCTTCCCCCCCAACAGGTAGAGAGAGAGGGAATGCTCCGAGGCGTATTGCAGGATCCATTCCGCCGTGTCAATGCCCGTGAGGCGGGCTTTCAGGGGCTTACCGCAGAGACGGGCGGCAAGCACGATGCCAACGCCATCGGGCAAAAGCAGATCGGCATGCCGAAGCAAAAGCTTGTAGTCGGGATGGCGGTGTGCCTGCCAAAGTATATCGGGGTTGGGGGTAAAGATCCTTGCCCCCGTTTTGTCATTCAGGAGACGGATGATTCGTGCTTTTGCCTCCTTTTCGGATAGGTTTTCAAACGGAACGCCGAGCAGGCGTACCGTATCGTCGGGCTTTTGCATAAAATCCCCCCTTTTTTACAGGATATCCTATATTTTTCCCGATTCGGTAAAAATTATAACCTCCCGTGTCTTGACATTTGAGGGAAAATGCTTTATAATATAAGAATAGATTATATTGTACCGACCCGAAAGGATTTTTGATTATGGCAAACGAAAAGAAGATGGTGGAGCAGATCACCTCCATGGAGACCGATTTTGCCCAGTGGTATACCGATGTGGTGAAAAAGGCGGAGCTGGTCGATTATTCCGGCGTAAAGGGATGTATGATCATCCGTCCCTACGGATATGCGATCTGGGAAAATATCCAGCACGATCTGGATGCCCGCTTTAAGAAGCTGGGACATGAAAATGTATATATGCCCATGTTCATTCCCGAAAGCCTGTTGCAGAAGGAAAAGGATCACGTGGAGGGCTTTGCGCCCGAATGTGCCATCGTGACCATCGGTGGGCAGAACCATCTGTCCGAGCGGCTGGTGGTGCGCCCCACATCGGAGACGTTGTTCTGCGATCACTATAAGAATATCATCCATTCCTACCGTGACCTGCCCAAGCTGTACAATCAGTGGTGTAACGTGGTTCGGTGGGAAAAGACCACCCGCCCCTTCCTGCGTACCTCGGAATTTTTGTGGCAGGAGGGTCACACCATGCACGAAAATGAGGAGCAGGCAAGAGAAGAGACCCTTCGGATGCTGAAGTGCTATGAGGACTTCTATCGGGAGACCTTGGCGATCCCCGCTGTGACGGGACGAAAGACCGAGAAGGAGAAGTTTGCGGGAGCCAGGGAGACCTACACCATCGAGCCGATGATGCACAACGGCGTGGCGTTGCAGGGCGGAACCTCCCACTACTTCGGAGACGGCTTTGCCAAAGCCTTTGATATCACCTATACCGACCGTGACAACAAGGTGCAATATCCGCATCAGACCTCTTGGGGCGTATCGACCCGTATGATCGGAGCCATTATCATGACTCACGGCGACGACAACGGCTTGATCCTGCCGCCCAAGGTGGCACCCATTCAGGTGGCGATCATCCCCGTGGCACAGCACAAGGAGGGCGTACTGGAGAAGGCGAATGCCCTGAAGGAGATGCTTGCCGAGCAGTTCCGTGTGAAGCTGGACGACAGCGACAATTCCACGGGCTGGAAGTACAGTCAGTATGAGATGAAGGGTGTTCCGCTCCGTTTGGAGATCGGTCCGAGAGATATCGAGAACAACTGCTGTGTTCTCGTCAGCCGTGTCAGCCGGGAGAAGAAGGTCGTTTCCTTGGATAACCTCTGCGAGGAGGTGGCAAAGGCGCTGCAGGCGGTACACGATGAGCTGTATGCGAGAGCCGAGAAGAATCTGGCGGAGAAGATGAGCGTTGCCGCCTCTCACGAGGAGTTTTTGGAGATCGCCGAGAACCGTCCCGGATTTATCAAAGCGATGTGGTGCGGCGATTCTGCCTGTGAGGAGCAGCTGAAGGAGGAGACGGGCGGCGTCAAATCCCGTTGCATTCCCTTTGTGGAGGAGCATATTGCCGACACCTGTGTATGCTGCGGAAAGCCCGCCAAGCATATGGTGGTATTTGGCAGACAGTACTGAGAAACAGGGAAAGGGGAACCGCGGCAGGTTCCCCTTTTTGACAAAAAGCCCTTGAAAAGGGCGGAAAGGAGGCAGAATGAAGGGCGTTTTCGGTTCGTTGAAAACATGGCTGCTTCGGGTCGATCCGATCCTGTTCGGCGCAACGTCGTTTTTGTCGCTGATGAGCATTTTGACGGTGCTTGGCGCAGTGGAGAATTTCGGGCGAAGCAAGCTGGTCATGCAGATCGCCATGACATTGGCGGGCATGCTTGCCGTCTTTATTTTAGCGAATGTGGACTATCGCTTCTTTGTTGACCGTCTCTCCATCGCCTTTTTTATCGGCTCTGCGCTCCTTTTGGCGGTCACTCTGCTGTTCGGAAGCACGGGAGAGAATATTGAAACGGCGAACAAGAGCTGGCTGACTATCCCCGGGATCGGGATTGCCATTCAGCCCTCGGAATTTGTGAAGATCACCTTTCTTTGTACCTTTTCCAAGCACATCGAGCTGGTGAAGGATCGGATCAACCGTCCGCTCCCTCTGTTGGGGCTTATGCTCCATGCGGGGGTCATCGTGGGGCTGATCCTGCTGTCGGGCGACCTTGGCGTGGCGCTGGTGTATTTCGGGATCATTGCCGTGATGCTGTTTTGCGCAGGCTTGTCACCGTGGTATTTCGTGGGAGTGCTGGTGCTGTTGGCGTTGGCGTTTCCGTTCTTATGGGATCTGCTGGCTCCCTATCAGCAGAATCGGATCATTTTCGGCTTTCAGCCCGAGCTGGATCCCAATGATGTGGGGCTTCAGCCCCTGATGAGCCGCCGTACCATTGCGGCAGGCGGGCTGTTCGGGATCGGACTGTTTGAGGGGGGACTGTATGAGGAGCTGGCAGCATCCCACACGGACTTTATCTTTGCCACGGTCTGCGAGAAATTCGGATTTGTGGGGGGGGCTTTGGTCGTTGCCGCCTTGGTTGTGCTGGCTTTGCGCCTGCTGTGGCTTGGCTATCACTGTCGGGATACGGTGGGGCGGCTCATTTGCAGCGGCATTGCGGCGATCATCTTGGTTCAGACGGCGGAAAACCTTTGGATGTGCCTTGCCATGGTTCCCGTGGTGGGCATCACGCTCCCCTTCATGAGCTGTGGCGGTTCTTCGGTGTTTGCCCTGTATGTTCTGATGGGCTTGGCGCACAGCGTGCATGCCCGTGAAAAGAGATTTTATTTTAAGAGAACGGTATCATAAAAATCCTTCCGACCCAATATACTGGGAGTAGAAACCAATTACTACGGGTCGGGAGGATTTCTTTATGTTTATTTATTCGTTGCGGGCGAGTACGCTGAAGTTCTTTGCGGTGATCTGTGTGGCACTGGCAACGCTCATTACGCTGATCGCCTTTGTTCCCGCTTACGGAGAGGGAAGTACGGCTGTGTCGGGGGATTTGAAGATCAAATACGACGGAGTCAAGACCAATGAGGACAGGATCGCATTTCTTCGCCAATTCGGTTGGGAGGTGCAGACCGAGCCGAAGGAAAGCGTGGAGGTGACCATCCCCGCCGAATTTGACAAGATCTTTACGGGGTACAATGAAATTCAAAAGCGGCAGGGGCTGGATCTGTCGGACTACAAAAAGAAAAAGGTCATGCGGTATACATATGAGGTCACCAATTATGAGGGGGCGAACGGCACGGTCTATGCCAACATTCTGGTGTATCGGAACAAGGTGATCGGCGGCGATGTCTGCTCTGCCGATGTGACGGGATTTATTCACGGCTTTGAAAAATAAAAAAAGGGCTGTTGCGCTTGCAACAGCCTCTTTTTTGTAAACGAAAACCCCGCCATAGTGGCGGGGTTCAAAAAAGGTTAACCGGTGAGAGGAAATCCTCCAAATATGATATAATTAGTTCGACCTGCCAGTCAAAACTAAGAAAACATATTTGGAG
>SVTY01000013.1 GCA_015063535.1 Oscillospiraceae bacterium | reverse complement strand
AAATTTTCAATTTCATACGGGGCAGATATCGACTGGCTCGGACAACTTGTTGTCCGAATCCACTTCGCATACCCCACCCGAAGATCGACAAGCTCGCTTGTCAGGCGCAGGGTGTGGGTATTCTCGCTATAGGCGAGATAACTCTCCATATGAAATCTTATTGTTGGAATTTTGATAGAAACCTATCGACCGCAACCTTCACTGAAAAAATCGACCAACACATATTATACCATATGCGCCCCAAAAAAGCAAGGGCTTTTTTGTTTTTTTCTTGAAAAAATTATATTTTTGAAGAAAACAAAAAATTCTATTTGATATTTTGGGAAAAATTACCGCATATAGCTTGACAAAATACGACAAAAATGGTATATTGATACATGTTACAACCAATAAAAGCATAGAAAAGAGGCTATTATGAAACGGTGTATCACATTTATTCTTTCAGTCGTACTGCTGCTTTCTGTATTGTCGATTTTTTCGGTTTGTTCTGCGGCTACTATGAATTACGATATCTCATGGTATCATGCGTCCGATGAGGTATTGTATCTTCGAGATAGCGAGGATTTTCTCGGATTTGGGTATTTGCTTGCAACAAAAAACAATTTTTCCGGAAAAACAATTGAGCTATTGTGCGATGTGACGATCAATGACGGCGATCTGTCTGCCGATGATCTTCAAACCAACACATTGATTCCTTGGTATAACACGGGAACAGAAAATTTTGCGGGAATCTTCGAGGGAAATGAGCATACCGTTTCGGGGCTTTACTATCCATCCACGAAAACCTATGTGGGGATATTCGGCAAGCCCCAGGGAACCTCTGCATGCGTGCGAAATTTGTCGATCGTCAATTCCTTGATCGTAAGCAACACAGCCACCTATGTGGGAGCGATCTTTGGGCAAATGTACACCACGCAAACCGCCACTTTGGAAAATCTCTATGTGGATGTGGATATTCGGTGTACTGCGAGCAATGCGAATGTGGGCGGTTTGATCGGTCGCTGTCAGGCATTTTTGTTGGATGCCGATTCCTGTGTGTTTGCGGGAACGATCACCGCAAGTTCCGCAAAAAATTTGGGCGGCTTGATCGGTATAGCAAATTACGGTTCGTTTTTTGTCAAGGATTGCGCTTCCTACGGCGTATTGAATGGTTCGACGGGTGCCGTGGGCGGATTGCTTGGAGCGGCAGATGTGGCAGGCACGGTTTCCTGTTCGGTTGCGGATGCTGCTATTGTTTCCTCGGCAGGGAAGCAGGGGGCACTTTACGGCTCTGCCTCGGCAGAAGTGACGTTGCAGAACAATCTATACACGGCAAACGGATCGTCGCCGATCCCCGGGATCGGCGTTGCCGAAACCCTTTTGGGGCAGTATGCTTCGGTGAAGGAAGATGATCTGACGGGATTGGATGCGATGCTGACCTTGGCGCAATACGGCTTGACGCATTGGAAAGCCGATCGGAACGGATACGCCTTGCCAAGCACGGTCGCTTCCATGCGGCTGTCGGATATTCCCACGGAAGAGCCTATGCAATTTGGAACCAAGCTGGTAGGGTATCAGCTTTCGCACGAGATTACCGATCAATTCAGCCTTCGCATTGTCGGCGTGGTGGATTCGCTTTCTTATGAGGCGGTCGGTTTGAAGGTGATGGCGTATGGGGCGCATGAAAAGATTGGAACCAAAGAACAAGATCGGCAATTCGAGAGTGTGTACAGAAGCATTACGGGCTACGGCTCAGAGGAAACGAGAGTGGATTATACGGCACAGGATCTGGGTGGTGCTTATATTTTTGCCTTGAATATCAACCATATTCCCGTGGGCTGCGGTATCATTCACTTTACCTTGCAAAGCTATCATGTTTCGGGCGGTCAAACGGTGCCGGACGGGGAGAAAATCTTGTTTGATCTGAATACCGATATACTGGGAACGGCAAAGGAGGAGGCAAAATGAAAAAAGTATATGAGCGACCTCTTTGTAATTGGTGCCTGCTTTGTGCGGAGGATATTCTGAATCTATCGTTAGAGCCTTCCTCGGAATTAACCGTGGTGGAAAAGAGCGGGGGAGAGAATTGGGATTGGTAAGGTCTCGCCGCATAATGAAAAATCCTGCTTTTGTGAGCTTAGTCAAAAAGCAGGATTTTCCGTATATGGATGATATCAGCCGTTCAAGGTCTCGAGGTAAGTCACAACATCGCCAACAGTGGTGAATTTGCGGATGTCCTCGTCATTGATCTCAATGCCAAACTTATCTTCGCACAGCATAACCAAATCGGCAAGCTCAATGGAATTGATTCCAAGATCATTGGAAAGCTCAGCCTCCATGGTAATGTCGTTGCGATCGATTTGTAATTCTTCTACAAGCAGGTCAGCAAACTTTTCGTACATGTTTTTTCCTCCTATTCAGTTCTGTGATCGGTTTGTTCCGATTGTTGATCTTAACAACTCATATTATATAATATATTTTTGAACTTGTCAAGACAAATCCTCACAAGAATTGAAAAAAATAAAAAAATTTATAAATTATTCAAGAATTGGAAAGGAGAATACAAGCAATGAACCTGTTTGGCAGACGTCCTCTGTGTTTGTTTTGTTGTATCTTCATGCTTGTGCTCCTCTTGAATTGGCTTGCGTACGACGACCAATGGTCACCGATCCTCTTTTTTTCGGTTGCGGGAATCGCCCTACTTCTGACCGCTGGGCTGATTGTCTTTCGTTCGTGCCGCATTCTTCTGTTAACGGTATTGCTTTGCTGTATTACCGTTCTTTTTTCTTGCTTGTATTCGTTCTGTACGATCGTTCAGCCGCAACGAAAAGCGGCGGAGTATGTGGGAGAGCAAAGAGCGGTCTGCTACGTTATAGAAGAGGATCGCATGACCGAATATTCCTCCTGTTATCTGGTAAAGGTGGAGCAAATCGAACAGAACAGTACAGAGATTCGGGCAGCCCTTTTGTGTCCCAAGGGGATTATCCTGTCGCCGCAGGATCGGGTCGCCGCTCGGTTTGTAATTTCGGAGGGAGCGGCGTTGCAGAATGCGGGAGGCAACAGTGCTTTGCTGACGTTGGAGCTTGCAGAGCCGTCTGCCGCATATATACAGCGGGCACCGTCGGATATGGGATGGATAGAGACACTGTTCTCGGATTCGGGTCTGCGGATCGTATCCAACCGTGTGAGAGACAGGATCGGAGAGCAGCTACAAATTTATCTCGGAGACGAAAAGGGAGCTTTGGCAAACGGCTTTCTTTTGGGCGACCGTTCCGATCTATCTTCTTCGATCACAAGAGACTTTCGGCGGTCAGGTACCTCTCATATGATGGCAGTCAGCGGGATGCATATTTCCTTGCTTTTGGGGAGTCTTGGACTTCTTTTGCAAAAGCTGTATGTTCCCAAGAAGATACGGTGCGCTCTGCTATCCGTATTGGCGTTTGCTTTTTTGTGCTTGACAGGCTTTTCTTTATCCGCATGCCGCTCGGTGCTTATGCTATATGCGGTGTATTTGAGCTATCTGTTTTATGAGGATCACGATTCGGTTACTGCGCTGTTTGTCTCGATGGTGTTGATCCTTCTGATCTCTCCGTGGGCGGTGACCGATCTGGGACTCTGGATGTCCTTTTTGGCAACCTTGGGGCTTCTGACCGTATATTCCCTGTGGGAAGCGCATGTTCCGTATCCGAGCAAACAAAAGGGGATACGAAAAAAGGCACTTCTTGTTTTGAGAACCGTTGCCTTGCTTTTCGAAATGACCTTGGTTGCCAATTTGTTCTTGCTCCCGATCTATCAGCTGTTTTTCAAGGAGATCTCGTTGATCTCGCTTTTGAGTAATATTGTTTTATTTCCTCTGTCAAATCTGTTTTTGGTCAGTATTCCGATCCTGTTGCTTGTAGGTGCGATCCCGATTTTGGGAGACGGGGTATTGATGGGGGTGCGGATTTTGGCGGAATGGCTCCTTGATCTGATCGCTTTCTTTGCGAGCGTTCCTCACGCAACCCTTTCCTTGCGGTACCCCTTTGCGGGATGGATCGTATTGGGCTTTACGGTAGGTATGGGGGTGTTGCTGTTGGTTCGGCTACGCCGAACATGGCTGTTGGCGCTGCCTCCTGCTTTGGCGGGGGTCGCATTTCTTGCTTGTCTTGGGTGGTATTTGTCCGTATATGATGCGCCCGAGCTGACGTATCTGAATGATGGCTCCCAAAACGAATGGATCGTATTAGAGGAAAAGGATGAGCTTTCCGTTTGCGATATTTCCGACGGAGGCTGGCGAGGCTATGCGGCGATCGATGAGGCAAGGGATCGGTCGGTGGCTACCGAGCTTTACAGTCTTTTCTTCACGCATTATCACAGAGGACATACCGTTATGCTGGATATCTCTTTGCAAAATCTGATCGTGCGGCAGGTATGCTTGCCAAGTCCCGCCGACAGGGAGGAGGCGGAGATCGCAAAGGAGCTGTGGGATATCTGTGGGCAGTACGGCGTTTCGGTTATCTTTTACGAAGAAGGGGAGGTTCTTTCCTTGCTGGATTCGGTCGGTGTTCAGGCATGCAGGGATACCGATGACGGTCAAACTGCGATCGTTTTGAATGTGGCGGGAAGGCGAGCGGAGCTTACCTATGCTTCGCCGCAGATCAACGACTCGTCGATGGAGGATTTTGCCAAACGCTCTATGTGTCAAAGCAAAAGGGTTTTGATCGGTTGTCATGGACAGAGCGAGGAAAAGGAGATTTTTTGTGGTGCCGGCTTCCTTGACAACCTCGAAACAGTCATTTTTTCTTCCACCTCAGGTGAGGCATATAGGTTCAGCTTTTTGTTGGAGTGACGGATTTTCTGTCAAACGCTCTTTGAATCGCATATGATGGTATTGTAATAAGCGAGAGCCATAACTCCTGCTACGGAAAGGACAATGTGATGATGAAGAGCAAAACCAAAATAGCTTTGCTTGGAGGGGATCTCAGGCAATATACAGCGGCGGTGGCGTTGAGCAACGGACCGTGGAAGATCATGATGTGGGGATTGGATAAATCGGGAGGAGAAGAAACGGAGATCGTTTTTTGTCAAAGCTGTGAGGAGGCACTTGTCGATAGCGCAGGCGTGATCTTGCCGTTGCCGGCTTCCACGGACGGCGTGTTTTTGAACTGTCCGTTTGATACCACGGGGAGCCGACTTCGTCTTTGTGAGCTTTCCGAAATGATATCTCCCGGTACGGTGATCGTGGGAGGCAGGATCCCGTTGGAATTTACGGCAAATGCGGAAGCAAAGGGAATGAAGGTACGGGATTATTTTGAATCCGAGGAATTTCAGATACAAAATGCTTACACAACGGCAGAGGCGGCGATCAGTATTGCGATGAATAGCTTGGATAAAAATGTTTGCGGTGCCAAATTTGCCATTACAGGCTATGGACGGATCGCCAAGCATTTGGTTCGGTTGTTAAAGAGCTTGGGTGCGGAGGTTACGGTGGCGGCACGCAAGGAAAGTGACCTTGCATGGGCGTTTTCCACCGGATGTCATGTATTGAAGCTGGATGCAAAGGGAAGCGGCCTGTCTTGGCTGAGCCATGGATATGATGTGATCTATAATACGGTACCCCATTGGTTGTTTGACCGTGCCTTCTTGGAGGCGACGGACAAATCTACCTTTATTATTGATCTTGCTTCGGTTCCCGGCGGCGTGGATATTTGTGCGGCAAAAGAGCTTGGCTCCAATGTGCTGTGGGCAACCTCGCTTCCCGGCAAATATGCGCCTCTGAGTGCAGGCAACCTGATCGCATCCTGCGTGGACGGTATTTTGCGTGAGGAGGTAAGAGTGGAATGATCGGCTTTGCCATGTGCGGCTCGTACTGTACCCACCAAAAAGCATTGGAGCAAATGCGCCGTTTGGCGCAGGACGGGGCGGAGCTTCAGCCTATTTTCAGTGAGGCGGTCTTTTCTACCGATACGCATTTCGGTACATGCGAGGCTCTGAAGAACGAGGTGCTTTCGATCTGCGGACGTCCGATCATTCATACGATCGTGGGAGCGGAGCCGTTGGGCCCGCGAACGCCGTTGGAGGTATTGGTCATTTGCCCCTGTACGGGTAATACTCTTGCCAAAATTGCGGCAGGAATCACCGATACCGCAGTTACGATGGCAGCAAAAGCACATTTGAGAAGTGACAGACCGTTGGTAATCGCTTTGGCATCGAATGATGCACTGTCTGCCAATTTGAAAAACATCGGACATCTTCTCACCAGGAAATGTGTGTTCTTTGTTCCTATGACCCAAGATGATCCCGAAAAAAAGCCTCATTCCCTGATTGCGGATTTTTCTCTTGTCCTGCCCACGCTGGAATGGGCAAAAAAGGGCAGGCAATATCAAAAAATTTTTATTTGACAAACAAAAAAAGCCGCATTTTCATGTGCATGACAATGCGGCTTTTATTTTATATCTGTTTCCTCATATGCTCCAGCGCTCCTTTTTCTAATCGGGAGACCTGAGCTTGAGAAATGCCGATCTCGTCGGCGATCTCCATTTGCGTTTTGTTTTTGTAATAGCGAAGCTTGATAATGGTTCGTTCCCGTTCGCTCAGCTTTTGCATGGCTTCCCGAAGGACAATGTTTTCAAGCCAGATTTCATCAGAGCTGTTGGAATCGCTGAGCTGATCCATCACGTAGATCGAGTCTCCGTTTTCGCTGTAGACCGGCTCATACAGCGAGATCGGCTCCACGATGGCTTCCATTGCCCGAACTACAGCCTCCTTACTTTCTCCCAACCTCTGGGCGATCTCCTCGGCGCAGGGCTCGCACTCTTTTTCTCGGATCAGCTCCTCTCTGGCTTGCAGTGCCCGATAGGCAAGATCCCGCACGGATCGGCTGATCCGAATGCTGTTGTTGTCCCGCAGATAACGACGGATCTCGCCGATGATCATGGGAACGGCGTAGGTGGAAAATTTTACCTCCAGATCGGTGTTGAAATTATCGACGGCTTTGACCAATCCGATACATCCGACCTGGAACAGGTCGTCCATATTTTCCTTTCGGTTGGTAAATCGCTGAATGATGCTTAAAACCAAACGAAGATTGCCATAGATCAGCTCTTGCCTTGCGGCGGTATCTCCTTCCTTTGCTTTTTTTAACAGTGTCTTTTTTTCTTCATCGGTCAGTACCTTTAATTTGGCGGTGTTGACACCGCAGATCTCAACTTTGTTATAGTACATAAAATACTCCCGACACAAGTTTTTACTTCTGTCAGGAGTATTGACCGATCATAGCTTGAATTATTCAACAGGCGACTTGCTACTTTTTTCCAAAATCAGTGTCGTAACGGGGGCAGCGCAGATCCGATAAACGGTATCGCAGTATGGTAGATCCTCTTTGTCATGGGTGATGAAAAAAACAGGTATGTCTTTTGTTTTTTCAAAAATAAATCGTGCCGCAGATGCCTTGGTTGCTTCGTCAAGTCCTTTGAAGGGTTCGTCCATAAACAGAATATCGGGATCGTAGGCAAGTGCTCTGGCAATCGAGACCCGTTGCTTCATTCCCCCCGACAATTCGTGGGGATATTTCAGCAGAGCATCCTCCTGCGGCAACAGCTCGGTCAACAGAGCCTGCGCCTTTTGCTTATCTCCGCAGACCACCGAGACGTTTTCCAGTGCA
The DNA here is from genome assembly GCA_015063535.1 of Oscillospiraceae bacterium. Classification (GTDB taxonomy): domain Bacteria; phylum Bacillota; class Clostridia; order Oscillospirales; family CAG-272; genus HGM12713. The sequence continues at coordinate 36,285 of SVTY01000013.1, read as the reverse complement.
TTCATCCACGGAAACAGCCTCGGCTCTTGGAAGAGATAGGCAGGTTTTTGATATGTTGAGGTGACGCTTCCTTCCGTTGGCTTCAACAAACCCGACAATACCCGAAACAATGTGGTTTTCCCAACTCCGGAGGGCCCTATCAGTGCGGTTACCCCTTGCTCGGGAAACGAGGCAGAGAGATCTTGCAGCACCGTATGATCGCCGTATTTGACCGAAAGATTATGAACCTTCAGCATGGTGACCTCCTTTCGGAAGAAGCTTCCAATGATGTCCAATTCGTTCCAAACCGAACACAAACAGCTTTTCAATTATCAGACTAAGTAGGATGACGACCAAGGTCCAAGCGAATAAGGTGGGAGTTTCCAAATAGGTCTTGGAAAAATAAAGCTCGGTTCCGATGGAATGCTGCGGCGTTGCCAAAACCTCTGCTGCGATCCCCGCCTTCCATGCCATTCCAAGCGACGATTTGCATGCCGCCATAAAATAGGGAGCAACAGAAGGGAGATATAAGCGATGAAATTTTGTCCACAGAGAAAATCGGTAGATCGTTGCTACCTCCAACAGCTCGTTATCGACACGTTCGATCCCCTCCGAAACATTTGCCCAAATGATGGGGATCACGATCAGTGCCGTGATCAACACGGGGAGACTGTCCCGTTCCAGCCATAAAAGGGCAAGAATAATAAAGGAGGCGACAGGGGTCGATTTGATCGCCGAAAGGGCAGGGCTGACGAGGATATGCAGAAGCTTGACTTGTGTGGTCAGATAGGCAAGCACAGAGCCCAGTAACAGGGATACCAAAATTCCCCATATGACACGAATCAGGGACAGTAGGGTAATAAGCCAAAAATCCTTGCTTTGAACCAAGTCGATCAGCGTCCTCCCGACCGAGGCGGGGGAGGAAACAGCAGCTCGCTGTTAATGCGAAAGGAGACCAATACCCATATAGCCAGCCAGAATACAAGTGCAACTGCAATTTTGGCAACGGTGAGCCATGCTTTTTTGAGCGTCATAAATGTCTCCTTTCGCAATTTTTTATCAAGCTGTTACTGCGTATTGGCGGCAGTCAAAGCGACCGTTACCTTGGGCTCGGGCAGAACGGCAAGAGGTGCCTTACCGGCGGCAAAAGCAGTTTGCAGGGCATCGGGACTGTTATAGGTGGTCGTATCGAGTGTGACATCCTCACCGATCTTCAAGCCGGCAGAGGTCAACAAAGCGGCAGTGATATATTCGGGATTGGAGCCTGCTCCTGGCAGATAAATGGTCTTACCCTTCAGATCGTCCAAGGAATCAATGGTTTCGTCTCCGTTCTCCAACAGATACAGGACACCGAGTGTGTTCAAGGCGAGAAGCTGAAGCTTTCCTTCGGATTTGTTGAACAGCTTTACGGCTACGTTGGTGGGAAGTGCGGCAATGGCGCACTCTCCCTTTACGATAGCGCCTGTAATTTCATCGGCGGCGGTGTGCAGAGAAATGTTATAGTTCATCGTGGCTTTGTCATTTTTGACATTGTCGATCATTTGCGCCATGCCGAGTGCGGTGGTTCCGTTCAGTGCATAGACCTTCATTTCCAAGGCACTGTCCGCTTTGGACGCATCTCCGCTTGCCGTATAATAGAAGGCATCTGTGGGCATGGCTCCGCCGATAGAGGTCTTGTCGTAATTGAAGATCTTTTCGCAGAACGTATTCATGACCGATTTCATGTCATTTCCCGCAATATAGCAGATATTACAGCCGGGAAGCGCTTTCTTGGCAATGGCCGCTTTGGGGAGAATGCCGGCATTGACGATCATGTTGATCGCCTCCTCTGAGCCACTCTTTACGGTTTCGACCGATGCTTTATAATCCTCCAAAAATTTTGCGACCTCGTTGGGATGCTCCTGCGCAAATTTTGTGTTGATAACCAAACAGCCCTGTACCAAGGTGTTGGCACCGTTGAGTGCTTCCCATTCCTTGGTCAGATCCAGCGAAACGCCTGCTTTAGGGGGAGCGGTTGTTTCGGAAGCTTGGGTGGATTCGGTGTCATCGCTTGTCTGAGAGGGCGTTTCCTCTTGCTTTTTGCAAGCGGCGGCAAAGGGGAGCAGCATCAGTAAGGCAAGGGTGAGAGTCAAAAGCTTGAATAATTTGTTTTTCATCGTATTTTCCTTCTTTCTTTTTGTTTGTTTTTTATTGGTTAACATATTGTTCCAGCAGGAGCTTATCCCGAACGATCAAGCATTTTTCTTTCTTTTCGATCATTCCGTGTGCCACTAAGGCATCGATCGCACGGTAGAGAGATGCCCGACCTATGCCGAGAAGCTTTGCCAGCTCACTCATAGAGAAGGGAGCGGCTTTTTGAAGAGCAGACTCTTTCTCCAGGAGAAAAACTGCCAATTTTTTCTCTGCGGCGCCGGCGGTCAGGGTCATGATCTTGCGGTTTAAATAAACGATCTTTTGGCTTTGCAGGGTCAGATAATTGCGAAGAACGGTCGGCTCATTCTCAATTAAGGCTCTGAGAGCCGTTGCCTTGATGAACAGGATGCGGCAGAACTCCTCGGCAAGGATCAAGCTGGGAAATGGTTGATCGGGAGCATACAGATTGGCGATGCCGAACATATCGCCCGCATTCATTTTTTTTAAAAGCGCATGATCGGCTGAATCTCCTGTATGTGCTCGGGCAATCCCGCTCAAAACAATACCGATTTCGGTGTTCTCGGAGCTTGGGGAGTGGATGATCTCTCCGGCAAAAAACTCCGAGACCTTCATAGAAGTGTCGTTTATATACCGATTGACGGTCTCCTCGGATGCTTGAAAAAAAAGAGAAACAGATCGAATCGGGGGGAATAGCTCATATATGGTCATATATTACCTCCGTGTCTCATATGAGACATTTATAGTATATCATCGTTCAAAAAGAAAGTCAAGGGATTTTTGGAAAAAAATATTAACAAATTGTAAAAAACAAAAAAAGGTATTTTCTTTTTAAAAAGAATATGATATAATTAAGATTCAAAATAAATCATTTATTTAAAAGAGGAGAAAATCATGACACTTGTAATTCTTGCTGCGGGTATGGGTTCCCGCTACGGTGGCTTGAAGCAAATCGACCCTATCACAGACCACGGTGAATTTATCATCGACTTTTCTGTGTTCGATGCGGTACGGAGCGGCTTTGATAAGGTCGTGTTTGTAATTAAGAAGGAAAATTTGGAGGAATTTCGGGCTACGATCGGAAAACGCTTTGAGTCTAAGGTCAAGGTGGAATATGCCTTCCAGGACATCAACGATATTCCCGCAGGATTTTCCGTTCCCGAAGGTCGCACCAAGCCGTGGGGAACCGCACAGGCGTTGCTGGCGGCAAGATCGGTGGTCAAAGAGCCATTTGCGGTAATCAATGCCGATGACTTTTACGGAAAAAGTGCCTATTCGCTTTTGGCTTCCCATTTTTCCCATGAGGAAAACAGCAAAAAAGCGGCGTATTGCATGGTTGGCTATGTTCTTGAAAATACCCTTACCGAAAACGGAACGGTTTCCCGAGGAATCTGTGAAGTGGGCGAGGACGGCTATTTGCGGGATGTGACCGAGCGAACTGCCATCAGCAAGGAGGGCGATTCGGCTGTATATGAAGAAAATGGCGAGAAAACCAAGATCGCTCTGGATGCGATCGCATCCATGAACTGCTGGGGCTTTACTCCCGATATCTTTGAGGGAGTCATGGAAGGCTTCAAGACCTTTTTGAGTGATCTCGGCAACAATCCCCTGAAATGCGAATACTATCTGCCCTTTGCTGTTCGGGAGCTGATGGCGGCGGGAAAGTGTACCGTAAAGGTTTATTCCTCCAAGGATGCTTGGTATGGCGTAACCTACCACGAGGATAAGGAAAAGGTGAAAAACAGCATTCGTACATTAACGCAAAGCGGCGTATATCCCGACGGATTGAATCGCTGAGCAACGATAGATCGGATCATACATAAGAAGGAGAATCAAAATGGCAATTTTAATTACCGGCGGAGCGGGGTATATCGGCTCCCATACGATGGTAGAGCTTTTGAATGCGGGGCGTGAGTTGGTGGTCGTGGATAATTTTATCAACAGCAAGCCCTGTTCCTTGGAGCGGGTCAAGCAGATCACAGGCAAGGATTTTAAATTTTATGAGGTCGATCTGTTGGATAAAGAGGCACTGGAGAAGGTGGTGCGGGAAAATGAGATCGACAGCTGTATCCATTTTGCGGGACTGAAGGCGGTCGGAGAATCCTGTGCAAAGCCTCTTTGGTATTACCACAATAACATTACGGGAACCCTTAACCTCTGTGAGGTGCTCTCCAAGTACAATGCCAAACGCATTGTATTCAGTTCCTCCGCAACGGTGTACGGAAAGCCCGCCAGCGTTCCGATCACCGAGGATTTTCCTCTGTCTACCACCAATCCTTACGGTGAGACCAAGCTGATGATCGAACGCATTCTGAAGGATGTGTATGCCTCCGACCCCGAGTGGAGCGTTTCGGTTTTGCGTTACTTTAACCCCATCGGCGCTCACAAGAGCGGCATGATCGGTGAGGATCCGCAGGGAATTCCGAATAATCTGTTGCCCTATATTACACAGGTTGCCGCAGGAAGACGGGAATGTCTGTCTATCTTCGGAAACGACTATAAGACCCATGACGGAACCGGTGTCAGAGACTATATCCATGTCGTAGACTTGGCACGGGCGCATCTGAAGGCGATCGAGCGGGCAGAAACCTTGACCGGCATTGAGTATTTCAATATTGGAACAGGTGTCGGATATTCTGTTTTGGACATTGTGCATGCCTATGAAAAGGCGACGGGGATCAAGATCAACTACAAGATCACCGAGCGCCGTCCCGGCGATATTGACGAATGCTATGCCAATCCCACCAAGGCGGCAGAGCTGTTGGGATGGAAGGCAGAATACAATATAGAGGATATGTGTCGGGACTCGTATAACTGGCAGATGAAAAACCCCAAGGGCTACGACGATTGAGGAGTAATGTATGGGAATCAAAAAGGAATGGTTCGGTGTTTTGCCGAGCGGCGAAGAGGTTTACGCCTATACACTGTGTAATGCATCTGCCATGCAGGTCAAAATTTTAAATTACGGCGGCGTTATCGTTCAGATCAAGGTGCCGGATCGTTACGGATGTGTCAGTGATGTGGTCGGCGGATATGATTGCTTGGATTCCTATGTGCGGGGAGACGGATATCAAGGTGCTCTGATCGGTCGGTTCGGTAACCGAATTGCCAAAGGAAGCTTCGAGCTGAACGGAAAAGAATACAAGCTGTTTGTTAATAACGGTGTCAACCATCTGCACGGCGGTGAATACGGCTTTAACGCAAAAATTTGGGAGGTGACCGAGCAGGATGGAGAAGAGCCTTCCGTCAAGCTACATCTTCTTTCTCCCGATGGAGAAGAGGGCTACCCCGGCAATTTGGAGGTAACGGTGACCTATACCTTGACGGTGCAAAACGGGTTGTCCATTCATTACGTTGCCACCACCGATCAAGCCACGCCCGTGAATCTCACCAACCACACCTATTTCAATCTGCGGGGATATGCTTCGGGAAGCATTCATTCTCAGGAGCTTTGGTTGGATGCGGATCGGTATCTTCCGACCGATGAAACGCTGATCCCTACAGGAGAGCTTCGCAATGTAAAAAATACCCCCTTTGATTTTCAGACTTCCAAGGCAATCGGTAAGGACATTTACACCGATTGCGAGGATCTGACCTTGGCAGGCGGTTACGATCACTGTATGGTATTTGCCGACAGGGGATCCGAAAATCCCGTAAAGCGGGCAGAGCTTTATGATCCCGAGCGAGGACGGGTGATGGAGATGTTTACCGATCAGCCGTGCGTACAGCTTTATTCCGCAAATTTTCTGAACAATGCGGAATTTCCGTTTAAGGGCGGCTATGCGCAGGTTCCTCAGACCTTCCTTTGCCTTGAGACCCAATGTATGCCCGATAGCATTCATCATACGAATTTTACCAATTGTGTATTGATGCCCGATGAGGTGTATGATTATACCACTGAATATCGGTTTTCTGTGAAATAACAAAAAAGCAAAAGCAACCGCCATTCGACGGTTGCTTTTTCATATCGTGACAGACCTGCGGCATATACTGTTTTGAGGTGATGCACGATGAAAAATAGGAGACCATGGTTCAAACAGAGCGAAAATATAGCTTCGCAGCAACGGTTTGACCGAAAACGAACAGGCAGGCTTGGGATCAAAGGAGGAGCGTGTATGCTATCGATGATACTGATGCTCACGTGTTTTGTTCCGTTTCAAACGCAGGCGCTCCCATCGGCGGATAGTAAGTTGTCCTTGGATTGCAAATCAGCCATCCTGATGGAAGCGGATACAGGAAAAATTTTATACGAGCAGAATGCGGAGGAAGCACTTCCGCCCGCATCCGTTACCAAAATCATGACGCTTCTTTTGGTCATGGAAGCCATTGATGCGGGGTGCTTGGACTATGATGATACGGTTACCGCCAGTGCTCACGCATGCTCCATGGGCGGCTCCCAGATCTTTTTAAAGGAAGGAGAGCAGATGTCCGTGGAGGATATGATAAAAAGCGTAGTGATCGCCTCTGCCAATGATGCAGCGGTTGCCTTGGCAGAGCATATTGCGGGAAGCGAAGCGGCATTTGTGGATCAGATGAATCGCCGTGCCAAGGAACTGGGTATGGAGCATACCAATTTTGAAAATACCAACGGCTTGGATGATACGGCAAGCAATCACGTGACATCCGCCAAGGATATTGCCATTATGTCGCAGGCACTGATCCAATATGAAAAAATTACGGAATACAGCTCGATCTGGATGGATACGGTGCGGAACGGCGAATTCGGGTTGACCAATACCAATCGGCTTATTCGATTCTATCAAGGAGCCACGGGATTGAAAACAGGCTCGACCGCCAAAGCGGGCTTTTGTATTTCCGCAACGGCAGAGCGGGATGGAATGGGGCTGATCTGCGTGATAATGGCGGCTCCTACGAGAGATATCCGAAATGCCTGCGCTAAGACACTGTTGGATTGGGGCTTTGCCAATTACGGCATCTATGCAAAGCAAGGGGAGCGCTTGGAGCCAATTCCCGTCAAGGGGGGCGTTCAAGCGACCTGTAGGGTCTCTTATGATGCCTTTCAGGCAGTGGTTCCCAAAGGAAGCATTTCTAAGATCGTCTGTACGGTAGACTGTCCCGAAAGCCTGAGTGCGCCCATTCAAAAGGGAAGTGCGGTCGGTACCGTGACCTACTCATTGGACGGCATAACTATAGGAACGAAGGAGATCGTTGCGGAGGAAACCGTGGATAGGATCGGGTTCTGGGGAATCGTGATCCGAATTTTGCAAATTGCATCGGTGAGCTGATGAATAGTTACAAAAAATTAACAGTTTGTTTTCAAATAAAAAGAAAAAATATTATATAATATAATTCTTGATATTTTTTATTATATATATTTTGGGGGATGTTGCTATGACATTAAAATTGAACGATGCGTATGTAAGACCGTTTCTTGACGAAGCACAGCTTGCGGTAATTGGGAGCGAGGTGCGATCTGCACAGCAGACCTTGCTTGCCAAAAACGGAAAGGGTAATGATTTTCTGGGGTGGATCACTCTGCCCGATGACTATGACAAGGACGAATTTGCCCGAATCCAAGCCGCCGCAGAGAAAATAAAGAAAAATTGCGATGTGTTTATTGTGATCGGTATTGGAGGATCTTATCTCGGTGCGAGAGCGGTAATCGAATTTTTGCGCTCCCCCATGTACAACAACTTGAAAAAGGATACGCCCGATATTTATTTTTCGGGATGCAATATCAGTGCGCAATCGCTGAATGAGCTGCTTTCTATCTGTGAGGGAAGGGATGTCTGCATCAATGTCATTTCCAAGTCGGGCACGACAACCGAGCCGGCAGTTGCGTTCCGCCTGTTCCGCAATTTGTTGGAGAAGAAGTACGGAAAAGACGGAGCACGGGAGCGGATCTTTGTGACCACCGATAAGGAAAAAGGAACCTTAAAGCAATTTTCCGATGAGGCAGGCTATGAGACCTTTGTCGTTCCCGATGATGTGGGCGGACGGTTCTCTGTGCTGACAGCAGTGGGCTTGCTTCCGATCGCCGTATCGGGTGTGGATATCGAGCAACTGATGGAGGGCGCTTCGGATGCGGCGGCTCTTTACACTGCGGAAACCGATCCCGAGAAGAACGCTTGCCTGAAATATGCCTTGCTCAGAAACAGCTTGTACCGTCAGGGTAAGACGACCGAAATTTTGGTAAACTACGAGCCGTATGCCGCTATGTTTAACGAATGGTGGAAGCAGCTTTACGGGGAGAGCGAGGGAAAGGACGGCAAGGGCTTGTTCCCCGCATCGGTGATCTTTTCGACCGATCTGCATTCTTTGGGGCAGTTTGTACAGGACGGAACCAGAAATCTCTTTGAGACCGTTGTTTCTGTCAAGAACGCAAGCAGTCAATTGGCTGTTCCTTATGACGAGGCAAATGTAGACGGCTTGAATTTCCTTGCCGGAACCGATCTGAATACCATCAATCAAACGGCAATGAAGGGAACTGTCTTAGCGCATATTGACGGCGGTGCTCCGAATATTATGATCGAGATTGAGGAAAAGAATGCCTACTGTCTGGGACATTTGATCTATTTCTTCGAATTTGCCTGCGGTGTTTCCGGTTATGTTTTGGGTGTCAATCCGTTTGACCAGCCCGGCGTGGAAGCCTACAAAAAGAATATGTTTGCTTTGCTGGGCAAGCCCGGCTATGAGGATCGCAAAAAGGAATTGGAAGCAAGATTGCAGTGAAGCATGAAAAAATTGCATTTTGCATAAAAACTTTTCAATTTGCTCTTGAAAAAATCTCCCATATGCGATATAATAATATTGAGCAAGGAAACGCTCAATAAAATTATCGGAGGTCCGGAATGTTAAAGTTAATTATCGGTGTAAAAGGAACAGGAAAAACAAAAGCTCTTATCAACATGGTGAACACGGCAGTGGATAATTCCCACGGTGATGTGGTTTGCATCGAAAAAGGTGTAAAGCTTCGCTATGATGTAAAATATCAGGCAAGATTGATCGATACCAATGAATATTTTATTTCTGACGCACAGGCACTGTATGGATTTGTTGCGGGAATTTTAGCAAGCAATCATGATGTGATGGATCTGTTCATTGATTCTGCTCTGAAGATCTGTAACAATGATATGGCGGCTTTCGATCAATTTGCTGAGGAGATCAATACGCTTTCGGAAAAGCTGAATGTCCGTGTGGTCATGACCTCGTCTATTCCTGCGGAGCAGGCATCCGAAACAGTAAAGAAATATCTTTGATTGGAGCAATTCCACGGTAAAGCCTTAGGTGATCGTACCTAAGGCTTTATTCAAATACGGAGCGATTGGAAAGCGTGAAAGGAAGTATAGCGAATGATCTTGATTATTGCCGAAAAACCAAGTCTCGGCAGAAATATTGCGGCGGGGCTCGGTAGTTTTCAGCGGAGGGATGGATATCTCGAAAACGATGCCTACCTCATCACATGGGCATTCGGGCATCTGTTTTCCTTGGCAGATATTGAATATTATAATCCGTGTCCCGAATCCGAGGGGCGTTGGTCTATGAAAAACCTTCCTTGCTTTCCCGAGGAATTTCGGTTTGAGCTGAGACGAAATAAGGAAAAACAAACAGACAGCGGTGTTCTCAAGCAATATAAGATCATCGAGCAGCTTTGTAACCGTGAGGATGTACAGACCATTGTCAATGCGGGAGATGCCGACAGAGAAGGAGAAATTATTGTACGGACCTGCATTCAGCATGCGCTTCGCTCTCCCAAGCCGTTAAAGAGGCTTTGGCTTCCCGATCAGACGCCTCAGACGGTTCGTGCGGCGTTTGCGGAAATGAAGGACGAGATTTGTTACGATACATTAGCCAATGAAGGCTATGCCAGAACCTATATTGATTGGCTTTACGGCGTGAATCTGACCCGCTATGCTACACTGCGGTCGGGAACCCTGTTGCGTGTGGGACGTGTGATCGTTCCCATCGTGCAAGCAATCTATGACAGGGATATGGCAATCAAAAATTTTGTTCCCGAAAAATATTATTCCATTGCCAGCCGTGAAAAAACGGGGGACGAGGTAGTAGAGCTTCAAAGCAAAAAGAAATTTTCGTCTCAGGAATACAACAAGGCATTGGCGGAATGCGAAAAATACAATGCGTGTGACGCCACCGTAACGTCGGTGAAAAAGAAAAAGGATACTATTTCCCCGGGAAAGCTGTACTCGCTGTCCAAATTGCAGAATGTATTGGGTAAGAAGTATAAGATGTCTATGGCGGAAAGTCTGGAGATCGTACAAAAGCTGTATGAGGAAGGCTTTTTGACCTACCCGAGAACCAATTCCGAGTATTTGGCAAGCGCCGAGAAGGGAAAGATCAAAACCATTCTGGAGCAATGCGCAAAGCTTGGATATCCTGTGGTGTTCAAAGATAAAAAAACCATTTTCGACGACAGTAAGATCGAATCTCACTCGGCAATTACCCCTACCTATAAAATTCCCGACAAAGCCCGTCTGAGCGAGCGGGAAATGCAGGTGTATTCAACGGTGTTCCGTCGCTTTGTGGCGGTATTTTGCGCCGAGGACTGTATTGCGGAGCGAGTAGAGATCACGGTGAGCGTGGGCGAGCTGGAGGATTTTGTTCTCAAGGGCTTGACCATTCGGGAAAAGGGGTGGACAAAGTACGATGATTCTACGCAAAAGGACAAGCTTCTTCCCGCCCTGCAAAAAGGCGATCACGTGAATATTCGCTTTGCACCTGTGGAAAAGGAGACTACGCCGCCCAAGCATTATACAATCGAGACCTTGAATAATTATCTGAAAAATCCCTTTCGGGAGGAAAAGGCATCCATTGACGACTCCATGGGAGCGGATGACGCAGAGGAATATCGGGCAATGCTTGAAGGGGTGGAGCTGGGAACCGAGGCAACGAGAACGGGAATTATTGACAATGCCCGCAACAGCGGATATATTCAACTGAAAAAGGATGTATATACCATTCTTCCGGGGGGAATCTATTTGGTGGAATCCTTGGCAAGAATGAATATCGTTATGGATAAATTCAAGACCTCGGAAATGGGAAAAGCCTTGAAAAGGGTATACCGAGGGGAATTGAACGTCAGGGATAGCGTGGAAATGGCGATCTCCGAGATCGCTCCGTATTTTTCCGATACATCCATGCTTCCGATCGAGGAGGATACCGATATCGGCTTCTTTGGCGATGTGGTCGGCAAGTGTCCGTTGTGCGGTGCGGATGTGAAGCGGTATAAGATCAGCTACGGTTGCAGCGGATATAAAAACGGCTGTAAATTTCACATCGGTCTGCAAATTTGCCAGCGAACGATCTCCATAGGCAATGCTCGCCGTTTGCTGGAGAGCGGCTCTACCTCAAAAATCAAGGGCTTTATCTCCAAAAACGGGAAAAGCTTCGATGCGGTCCTGAGGCTGTCCGGGGACGGATGTGTGTTCGATTTCAGCGATCCGGTCTGATCGGTAGCGTTTCGGTCAAATAAAGCAGTAATTTATTGAAAAAAGGAGAATTTTTATGAAAAAGCAAACACGTTTGATTTTGGCGGCGGTGATTACCGTTCTGGTGGGAGCAATTGCCTATTATGTGGTGTTGCCTCCGCTGAATGTGTACAGCACTATGTTTTGGATATCGTTGGTCTTTTTGGTAGCGGTATTTGGCGTTGCGTATCTGTTGCTGTCCGTTAAGGGGAAGATTTCTGCCACCTTCAAGGGAGCCGCCTCCAAGGGTGCCGACAGTGCCGTTTCGAAGAAGTTTTATCGGATCTGGCTGATCGTAGCGGCAGTTCCGCTTGCCGTCTTGTTGATCGGCAGCTTGATCTCCTCGACCTTCTTCAACGCAACGGCGTATTCCGAGATCATTTCGGTACAGGAGGCGGTCTTTGAGGAGGATATGCCCGAAACAGATCTCGTTACCAACATTCCTTTGATGGATTCCGAGTCGGCAAATATCATTGGAAACCGAACCTTGGGAGCTCTTTCCGAGGTGGTATCGCAGTATCAGGTCAACGGAACCTATGCACAGATCAACTATCAGGGAATCCCGAGAAAGGTATCGACCTTGGAATATGTGGATTTCTTTAAATGGATCAACAATCGGGATAAGGGAATTCCGGGATATGTTATGGTCGATCCCGTAAACAGCTCTGCGGATTATGTTCGGTTTAACACGCCCATCATCTATACCGACAGCGCTTATTTCGGCGATGACCTGCAACGCACGCTCCGCTTTTCCTATCCCACCAAAATTTTTGGCTCCTGCATGTTTGAAATCGACGATGCGGGCAATCCCTTCTATATTGTGTCATGTATGGCACCCAAGATCGGATTATTTGGCGGTATGGATGTATCAGAGGTCGTTATTTTCGATCCTTGCACGGGAGATTCTCAGCTGTATTCCTTGGAAAATACGCCAAGCTGGGTGGACAATGTATTTACGGGCACCTTGGCATCCCAGAAATACGATTGGTTTGGAACCTTGAAAAACGGATACTGGAACAGTGTGATCGGAAATAAGGACTGTAAGGTAACGACCGATGATTTCGGTTATATCGTGCTGGGAGACGATATTTGGTTCTTTACCGGCATAACCTCTGTCAGCAGTGATGAGAGTAATATCGGGTTTATTATCAGCAATGCCAGAACCGGTGAATATAAGTTTTATCCCGTGATCGGTGCAGAGGAATATTCCGCTATGGGCGCCGCACAGGGAGAGGTGCAGGAGAAGGGATATATTGCCTCCTTCCCGTCCTTGATCAATGTATCGGGAGAAGCGACCTATATCATGGTGCTGAAGGATGCCAACGGGATCGTGAAGACACATGCCTTGGTCAATGTGGAAAATTACAGCATTGTTGCTACGGGAACTACCCAGCAGGAGGCGAAGCAAGCCTATATTGAGTTGCTCAGGCAGGAGGGAGTGATCCAAGAGGAGGATTCTGCCCCCGAGGAGCAGCCGACAGAGACGCTTACCGCCGAGCTGACCGTGACCGAGCTTCGGATCGTTACGGTAGACGGTGAATCAGTGATGTATATCACGGGTGATGACGGCAATTTGTATAAGCAAAGCATTGCGGAAAATGAAGCACTGATGTTGATTCGGAATGGCGACAAGCTGAGTGTTACGTATACGGAAACAGAGGTGGGACAGATTCGGAAGCTGGTTCGGTGGGAATCAGCGGAGGAATAAAACCGCAGTAAGAGTGCGAGAAAATATACGTTGCGTGAAAGATTTCTGCCCATCGGTTGCGCCGATGGGCAGAAATCTTGTGTTTTTGTTGCATGGAACAAAGCTTTTTTTGTGGTTATGTTTCTTTTTTGGTCGTTTTCCTTGACATTTTCTCGAAGCCGTGGTATAATTTCAGCGATGCTTTGGGTGCTCTCGGAGCTTCATAGGGAAGCGGGTGAAACTCCCGCACGAGTACGTCGCCGTAAGCGGATGTATCTCGGAGCAAACGGCATAGCCGCATATGCCGCCGCCATTGAACATTTGTTTGAGAAGGTTTTGCTTCGGGTCTGTTTGACAGAACACCGCAAAGTCGGAAGACCTGCCCTTGCTCTGCTTTAGTGTTGCGTACACCAACCTCGGAAACGAAAAGCGGACAGCATCAAAAATAAAAAAATTAGGAGAAAAAGAATCATGAAAAAACAATTCAAAGCGCATTCTATTCTGTCATGTCTTGTCCTGATTCTGCTGTCTGCGGCGATGGCATTGTCGGTCATAGCATGCAAAAAGGAAGAGGTGGAAGCACCGCAAGTATCTGATACAGGAGAGGTTCTCGGTGTAGGTCAAACCCAATTTGCCGTGGAGGTTACCCACTTGGACGGAACTGTGAAAAGCTTCACAGTGAATACCGATAAAAAGACGGTGGGAGAAGCCTTGACCGAGGTTGGCTTGATCGAGGGAGAGGATAGTCAGTATGGCTTGATGATCTCGGCTGTGGACGGCAAAACTCATACATATGAGGACGGCGGAAAATACTGGGCGTTCTATATCAACGGCGAATACGCAATGTCGGGTGTAGACAGTACCGATGTAACTGCCGGAGCAACATATTCCTTTAAGGTGGAATGAGGACAGAGCGATATTTTTTTGCGGATCGTTTGCGACAGTGGATCATCTTTGCCATGCTCGGCAGTATGATGTTTCTGTCGGATCTGCTGATGGAGTTTTTGCCGAACATTCATCTGGTCGGAACGCTGACCATGATTTATACGGTCGTGTATCGCTCCAAGGCATTGATCCCTATTTACATCTATGTGTTTTTGAATGGTCTGTTTTATGGCTTTCAGGCTTGGTGGATCCCGTATTTGTACGTATGGACGATCTTGTGGGGAATTACCATGCTGTTGCCGAGACGTATTTCGCCTACAATAGCGGCACCGATGTATATGATCGTTTGTGCTATACACGGCTTTGCGTTCGGTACGCTGTATGCGCCGGTACAGGCACTGATGTTCGGGCTGCCTTTTCGGCAGATGCTGGCATGGATCGTTGCGGGATTTCCTTTTGATGTGATCCATGGCGTGGGCAATTTTGTCCTTGGTGTTCTGATCCTGCCGCTGTCAAAGGTATTGACGGTTTTGGAGCAAAAAACATCCATTCGGCACGGTATCGTGAAAACAAACAAAGAAAATTCTTCCGAAAATTAAAAAATTGACGTCAAAGCATGGTTTTTTCTGTTGACTTTATAAGCATATTATGGTATAATTATAATATCGAAAAATGCAGAATCAACCATAAAGCTTTTGGCAACCGGCGGATGACGTGGAAACAACCACATGGGGAGCGAGAAGCAATATCGCCGACCGCCTGGGCAAGCCTATTTGTGTATGGGATAGGTTTGCCCTTTCTTTGTTGATTTGCGAAAAAACGGAGGGTGTTATGAAAAAAATCGGTATTGTTATGGGAAGCGACAGCGATCTTCCCATTGTTCGAAAGGCGATGGATACGCTGAATGAATTTGGCGTTCCCTTTGAGGTGCATGTATATTCGGCACACAGAACGCCTGCCGAAGCCAAGGAGTTTGCCGCTACGGCGAGAGAGAAGGGCTTTGGTGCGATCATTGCGGCGGCGGGAATGGCGGCGCATTTGGCAGGTGCGATTGCTGCCAACACCACGCTTCCCGTGATTGGCATCCCCGTCAGCAGCAAATATTTCGGCGGCATGGATGCGCTTTTGTCTACGGTACAGATGCCGTCGGGTATGCCGGTTGCTACGGTCGCCGTTGACGGTGCTGCCAATGCGGCTCTGCTTGCGATTCAGATTCTGGCGGTCACGGACGATACGCTTGCCAAGAAGCTGGAGGAAAAGCGCCGTGTCGGAGCGCAGACGGTTTTGGAAAAGAATCAAAAGATCGAGGAAGAATTTAATCGGTAATCAATTTGAAGGATTTTTAATATAAAGGAGATTGAATATGAAAAGTTACAGTGAAAGCTACAAGGAAGCAGGCGTGGATATTACTGCCGGCTATAAGGCGGTAGAGCTGATGAAATCGCACATTGCAAGAACGATGACGGGCGGCGTTGTGTCGGATATTGGCGGCTTTGGCGGCTTGTTTGAATTGGATATCACCAATATTCGCAAGCCTGTTTTGGTCAGCGGTACCGACGGCGTGGGAACAAAGCTCAAGCTTGCCTTTATTTTGGACAAGCACGATACGGTTGGTATTGACTGTGTGGCAATGTGTGTCAATGATATTATTTGTTGCGGCGCAAAGCCGCTGTTCTTCTTGGACTATATTGCCTGCGGTAAGAATGTACCCGAACGGATCGCTGCTATCGTTTCCGGCGTTGCCGAGGGATGCGTTCAGGCAGGGTGCGCTCTGATCGGCGGCGAAACTGCAGAAATGCCCGGATTTTATCCAGTGGATGAGTATGACCTTGCGGGATACTCCACAGGCGTGGTTGATAAGGATAAAATTTTGAATAATAAGACGATCAAAGAGGGCGACATCATCATTGCACTTCCTTCCAGCGGTGTACATTCCAATGGCTTCTCGTTGGTGAGAAAGGTGTTCGATGTTGAGAAGGCGGATATTACCCGTCCTTGTGATGAACTGGGCGGAAAGTCGATCGGTGAGACCTTGTTGACTCCCACAAGAATTTATGTGAAGTCAATGCTGAGCTTGTTTGATGAGGTGACCGTAAAGGCAGTCTCTCATATCACAGGCGGCGGCTTCTATGAAAATATTCCGAGAAGTATTCCCAAGGGATATTCGGCAAAGATCGAAAAGAAAGGTGTGCGTGTGTTGCCGATCTTCCAATTGCTTGAAAAGACAGGCAAGATCGATAATCGGGATATGTTCAATACCTTTAATATGGGCGTTGGTATGAGTGTGGTCGTGGATCGCAATGATGCGGACCGTGCCGTGGAGATTTTGAAGAAAAACGGAGAGGATGCGTATATCATCGGCGAAGTAGTGAGATCCGATGAAGGCGTGATCCTTTGCTAAGACAGCGAGAGAAAAGGAGCAAACAATGAAATCCAATCAAAAGGTAAAGGTTGCCGTTTTGGTTTCGGGCGGGGGAACCAATCTTCAAGCGTTGATCGATGCCGTTCGTTCAGGGAGCATCAAGCATGCTCAGCTGAGCTTGGTCATATCCAATAACCCCGAGGCATATGCGATCACCCGTGCGGAAAATGCAGACATTCCCGTAGCGATCGTTTCGGGGAAGGAATATCCCACGCAGGAAGCCTTTGAAGCAAGATTGCATACGATTTTAGCGGCGTATGACATTGAATTGATCGTTTTGGCGGGCTTTATGAAAATACTCAGCCAAAATTTTACCGCTCGGTACCCGAAACGGATCTTAAATGTTCATCCGTCCTTGATCCCTTCGTTTTGCGGCAAGGGATTCTATGGCTTGAAGGTACACGAGGCGGCACTGGCTTACGGTGTGAAGGTAACGGGGGCAACGGTTCACTTTGTCAACGAGATCCCGGATGGCGGAGAAATTATTTTGCAAAAGAGTGTTTGTGTCAAGAAGGATGAATCTGCCGAAAGCTTACAGCAACGTGTGATGCGGCAGGCGGAGTGGATCATTCTTCCGAGAGCCGTGGAGCTTGTCTCCAAGGAAATACTATCTGAAAGAAAGGAAAACGGAAAACAATGAGTGTGAGTGGAATCCATTCGATAGAGCAGCTTCTTTCCTCCAATTCGTACCCTGGAAGAGGCATTATTATCGGTAAAAGCAAAGACGGAAAACAGGCGATGATCGCATATTTTATTATGGGACGCAGTGAAAACAGCCGTAACCGTGTGTTTGAGCGGTTCGACGGAGGTATGCGTACCAAGGCGTTTGACGAATCTAAGCTGGAGGATCCCAGTTTGATTATTTATAATCCCTATCTCCAAGCTAAAAACGGGATGATGGATATTATCACGAACGGAGATCAGACAGACACGGTTTTTTGTGCGTTAAAAGACGGAAAAACATTTGAGGATGCCTTGAGAGGTCGGGAATTTGAGCCAGACTGTCCCAACTATACTCCTCGGATTTCGGGTATCAATTATTATTGTTTCCCCAGAAGTACATTTACGTATAAGCTTTCTATTCTGAAGAGCAGCAACGGCAATCCCGAAGTGTGCAACCGATATTTTTATGAATATGCACCGATTGCGGGGTTGGGACATTTTATCCACACCTATGAGTGTGACGGCAACCCCATTCCTTCCTTCTACGGAGAGCCGGAAATGGTTGAGCTGCCCGATACCGCCGAGGAATTGGCACAGACGGTATGGAAGAATCTGAATGCGGACAATAAGGTTTCCTTGTTCGTTCGTACGGTTCCGCTGGATGGGGGAGAGCCCACCGAAATTATCATAAACAAAAATGTGTGAGGTTGTATGATGAAAGAATTTGAATTGAAATACGGATGTAATCCCAATCAAAAGCCGGCAAAAATTTTTATGGATAACGGAAAAGAGCTTCCCATTGAAATTTTGTGCGGAAAGCCGGGATATATCAATTTTTTGGATGCCTTCAATAGCTGGCAGCTGGTAAAAGAGCTGAAGGAAGCAACGGGAATGCCCTGTGCTACCTCCTTTAAGCATGTAAGTCCCACCTCAGCGGCAGTAGGACTTCCGCTGTCCGATACCTTGAAAAAGGCTTGCTTTGTCGATGACATCGAGGGCTTGGATGAATCTCCCTTGGCATGCGCCTATGCCAGAGCCAGAGGAACTGACCGCATGTCCTCCTTCGGTGACTGGATCGCCCTGAGCGATGTTTGCGATAAGACAACGGCTCTTCTGATTAAACGGGAGGTGTCCGACGGCATCATTGCTCCCGGATATACCGAGGAAGCCTTGGAGATCCTGCGGAGCAAGAGAAAAGGGAATTACAACATTGTAAAAATCGATGAAAAGTATGTTCCCGATTCCGTTGAGCGCAAGCAGGTCTACGGTATTACCTTTGAGCAGGGAAGAAATAATTTTGAGATCAACCGTGAACTCTTGACCAATATCGTCACCGAAAACAAAGATTTGCCCGAAAGTGCGGCAAGAGACCTGATGATCGCTCTGATTACATTAAAATATACGCAATCCAACTCGGTTTGCTATGCGTATGACGGACAGGCTATCGGTGTGGGCGCAGGACAGCAATCCCGAATCCACTGCACCCGATTGGCAGGAAATAAGGCGGATATCTGGCATCTGAGACAGCATCCGAAGGTGTTGGCGTTGCCGTTTTTGGATACCTTGGGACGCCCCGATCGGGATAACACCATTGATGTGTATATCTCGGATGAATGCGATGACGTATTGGCTGACGGAAGATGGCAGAATTACTTTACCGAAAGACCCGAGCCGTTGACCGCAGAGGAAAAGAAAGCATATCTTGCCTCTATCACCGGCGTTGCGCTTGGCAGTGATGCGTTTTTCCCGTTTGGGGACAATATCGAGCGGGCAAGAAAATCCGGCGTGTCGTATGTGGCTGAGCCGGGTGGATCGATTCGCGATGACAATGTGATCGAGGCATGCAACGGATACGGTATGGTCATGTGCTTTACCGGTATGAGACTGTTCCACCATTGATCTGGTAGAAGGAGTACTGCTGATATGAAAATTATGGTCGTTGGCGGCGGAGGCAGAGAACACGCCATTATCAAAAAAATCAAGCAAAGCCCCTTGGCAGAGATCATTTATGCGCTCCCCGGAAATGCGGGGATGCGAGACGATGCCGTATGTGTGGACATCGGTGCCAAGGATTTGGATGGGATCGTTGCGTTTGCCAAGGAGAAACAGATCGATTATGCGATCGTTGCCCCGGATGATCCGTTGGTGCTGGGAGCGGTAGACCGCTTGAATGAGATCGGAGTTCCTTGCTTTGGTCCCCGTGCCAATGCCGCTATTATCGAAGGAAGCAAGATCTTTTCCAAAAATTTGATGAAAAAATACAGGATTCCCACAGCTCAATATGAGGTGTTTACCGAGCTGCAAGCGGCACTTGCCTACTTAGATACCGTTTCTTATCCGACGGTTGTCAAGGCGGACGGTCTGGCTCTCGGAAAGGGTGTTGTGATCGCTGAAACCAAAGACGAGGCAGTTTCTGCCGTTCGTTCGATGATGGAGGATCATCTGTTCGGCGATAGCGGCAGTCGGGTCGTCATCGAGGAGTTTTTGACCGGTCCCGAGGTCTCTGTTTTGGCTTTCACGGATGGCAAGTGTGTCATTCCCATGATCTCCTCTATGGATCATAAGCGTGCGTTGGATGGAGATAAGGGCTTGAATACGGGAGGAATGGGCACCATTGCACCCAATCCGTACTATACCGATGCCATTGCGAAGCAGTGCATGAAGGAAATTTTTCTGCCTACGATCCAAGCCATGAATGCCGAGGGACGAACCTTTCAGGGGTGCTTGTACTTTGGCTTGATGCTGACCCCGAACGGGCCGAAGGTAATCGAATACAATTGCCGCTTTGGCGATCCTGAAACTCAGGTCGTTTTGCCTCTGTTGAAGAGTGATCTGCTCACGATCATGATGGCTTGTACCAATGGCTCCTTGGCAGAGGCAACGGTGGAATTTTCGGACGGTGCGGCTTGCTGTGTGATCATGGCATCCGGCGGGTATCCGAAATCCTACCAAAGCGGATTTGAGATCACGGTAGAATCGGGAATGGCGGCAGAGGTGTATTTTGCGGGAGCCAAGGAAAGCAACGGACAGCTTGTGACAGCAGGCGGACGGGTCCTTGGGGTGACCGCTGTTTCCAAGACTCTTTCGGGAGCGATTGCCAATGCCTACGAAAATGTTGGTAAGATCCATTTTGAGAAGGCGCACTATCGGACGGATATCGGACAGAGAGCCTTGAACGCATTGAAATAAAACTTACTTGAGGAGTACTTATGGTTTACAGAATCTATGTTGAAAAGAAAAAAGAGCTTGCCAATGAAGCCCGCAATCTTTTCAATGAAATTAAAAATCTTCTTTCTATTGATACCTTGGAAGATTTGCGGATGATGAATCGGTATGATGTGGAAAATATCGAAAGATCGTTATTTGACGAAGCCGTTCGAACGGTCTTTTCCGAGCCGCAATTGGATATCGTAACGGAAGCCTTGCCAAACGATGGCGCAACGGTTTTTGCCGTGGAATATTTGCCGGGGCAATTTGATCAAAGAGCGGATTCTGCCGCACAGTGTATTCAATTGTTTTCTCAGGGCGAGCGTCCGACGGTCAGAACCGCAAGAGTGTATTTGCTGTACGGAAATTTGTCCGAGGCTCAGTTGGCTGCTATCAAAAAATATGTAATCAATCCTGTTGAAAGCAGAGAGGCATCCTTGGAGGCGGTCAATACCTTAAAGGTTGAGTATGACATTCCGACAACCGTTCAAACTTTGATTGGCTTTACAGCGCTGGAGGATGACGGTCTTGCCGATTTTATCAAGACCTACGGTCTTGCCATGGATTTGGATGATATTCGGTTTTGCCGAGACTATTTCCGAAGCGAAAAGAAGGATCCTACGATCACGGAAATTCGTATGATTGATACCTATTGGTCGGATCATTGCCGTCATACAACCTTCTTGACGACCATTGACCATGTCTCTTTTGAGGACGAGACCTTGGCGGCGGCATACGAAGAATATATGGCAACCAGAAAGACGTTGGGCAGAACCAAGCCTGTCAATTTGATGGATATCGCAACCTTGGCGGTGAAGCATTTGCGTGCCAACGGCATGTTGCCTCACTTGGATGAATCCGAGGAGATCAACGCATGTACGGTCAAGATCAAGGTGAGTGTGGACGGAGAGGTGCAGGATTGGCTGTTGCTGTTCAAAAACGAGACGCACAACCATCCGACCGAGATCGAGCCCTTTGGCGGAGCCGCTACCTGTATCGGCGGAGCCATTCGCGATCCGCTGTCGGGACGCTCCTATGTATATGCCGCTATGCGTGTAACAGGAGCATCCGATCCCAGAAAATCGGTGAGCGAAACTATGCCCGGTAAGCTCCCTCAGCGGAAGCTGGTAACAACTGCCGCCGCCGGATATTCCTCTTACGGAAATCAGATCGGTCTTGCCACGGGACAGGTGGATGAGATCTATCATGATGGGTACGTAGCGAAGCACATGGAGATCGGTGCGGTCATTGCGGCGGCACCTGCCAAAAATGTCAGACGGGAGGTTCCGGAGGATGGCGATGTCGTGATCCTTTTAGGCGGCCGTACAGGACGGGACGGTTGCGGAGGTGCAACCGGATCCTCCAAGTCTCACACGCTGCAATCCTTGGAATCCTGCGGTGCCGAGGTTCAAAAGGGAAATGCGCCCGAAGAGAGAAAGCTACAGCGTTTGTTCCGCAATCCCGAGGCATCCGCTATGATCAAGCGGTGTAATGATTTCGGTGCGGGCGGTGTATCTGTCGCCATCGGCGAATTGGCGGATGGCTTGGAGATCGACTTGAATGCCGTTCCCAAAAAATATGACGGTCTGGACGGAACCGAGCTTGCTATCAGCGAATCTCAGGAGAGAATGGCAGTTGTTGTAGAAGCGAAGGATGTGGATCGCTTTATTACCCTTGCGGGCAAGGAAAATCTGGAAGCGACTGTTGTTGCCAAGGTTACCGAGCTTCCTCGCTTGGTGATGCACTGGAACGGTCAGAAAATTGTTGACCTGTCCAGAGAATTTTTAAATTCCAATGGCGCAGAAAAGCATATTGATATTGTTGCCGCAAAGCCCGAGCCCTTTGCAAAGCAGACAGAGACCGGCTTCTCCGATGCTATGAAAAAGCTGGCAGAGGATCTGAATGTTTGCTCTCGGCGAGGCTTATCCGAGCGCTTTGACTCCACTATTGGCGCAGGAAGTGTTACCATGCCCTTTGGCGGAAAAACACAAAGCACGCCGACACAAGTGATGATCAATAAAATTTCTGTGGAAGCTGCGGATACCGATACCTGTTCCTTTATGGCATGGGGATATAATCCGTTTATTTCAGAAAAGAGTCCGTATCACGGCGCCTATTTGGCAGTTGTGGAATCTGTTTCCAAGCTGATTGCGGGCGGTGCGGAATTCAGAGATGTGTATTTGACCTTCCAGGAGTATTTTGAAAAGCCCATGAAGGATCCTAAGCGGTGGGGCAAGCCGTTATCTGCACTTCTTGGTGCCTTTATGGCGCAAAAGGAGCTTGGAATCGGTGCCATCGGCGGAAAGGATTCCATGAGCGGAAGCTTTGAAAGTATTGATGTTCCTCCCACGCTGGTTTCCTTTGCTGTTACCACGGGAAAAACCGATCATGTTATTACGCAGGAATTTAAGTCGGCAGGGCATCAGGTGTATTTGCTGAAGCCCGAGTATACCGAGGAAGGCTTGCCGACGGCAGCATCGCTGAAGGCTCTGTACCGCAAAGTATATGACATGGTGCAAAGCAAAAAGATCGTAGCGGCATATACGCCCACCTACGGTGGCATAGCAGAAGCCATCATGAAAATGAGCTTTGGCAACGAGCTTGGCTTTGCATACGCCGATCAGCTTTCTTTGGACGAAGTATTCGGCTATCGGTACGGCTCCTTTATTGTCGAAATGGAAGAGGGCTGTATCGCCGACGGCGGAATCCATTTGGGTGCTACCACCTCAGACCGAGTGCTTTCTTACGGCAACGAGCAGCTTTCCTTGGTTGAGCTGTATCAAGCGTATGAAAACACGCTGGAAAGCGTATATCCCGTCCATGCACCTGAGGCGAAACAGGAAATCCCCGCATTTTCTTATACCCAACGCAGTAATGTAGCTCCCGCTGTTCTTTGCAAAAAGCCGAAGGTTTTGATTCCCGTATTCCCGGGAACCAACTGTGAATACGATTCTCAAAAAGCCTTTCTCCGTGCGGGGGCAGATGCAGAGATCTTTGTCATCAACAATCTCAGCTCCGCAGGGATTACCGAATCGGTTTCTGCCTTTGCCGAAAAGATCAAGAATGCGCAGATCATCTTTATTCCCGGCGGATTTTCCGGCGGAGATGAGCCTGACGGATCGGGTAAATTTATTACCGCATTCTTCCGTAACTCCGCAATCAAGGAAGAGGTACATCAGTTGCTGAAGGTCAGAAAGGGCTTGATGGCGGGAATTTGTAACGGATTCCAAGCAATCATTAAGCTTGGTCTTGTTCCGTATGGTGAAATTATAGATACGGACGAAAATTGTCCCACCTTGACCTTCAATTCCATCGGCAGACACCAGTCGAGGATCGTGCGAACCAGAATTGCCTCGAATATGTCTCCTTGGCTTGCCAAGACAAAGGTAGGAGATATCTATTCGGTTCCGATCTCCCATGGAGAGGGTCGCTTCCTTGCCTCCGATGAATTGATCTTGAAGCTGGCTGAAAACGGACAGATCGCTACGCAGTATGTCGATCTTTCCGGCAAGCCGACCTCGGATATTCTTTATAATCCGAATAACTCTTGCTTCGCCGTGGAGGGTATTACCTCACCTGACGGACTTGTATTTGGAAAAATGGGACATTCTGAGCGGATCGGCAACGGGCTGTATCAAAACGTTCCCGGAAATTATGACAGTCGGATCTTTGAAGCTGCTGTGGAATATTTCAACAAGTAAATCAAAGACACGGTGAATAAAGCGTAAAAAAAGAAGAGCATATCTGAAACCGTCCGATAACATGTTATGTGACACCAAAACATGATCGGAGGCTTCGGATATGCTCCTTTTGTATGATACGGGAACGTGTTATCGGTAAACCTTCATGGCGTCCTTACCGATCTTAGCAAGCGAACGATTACAGATATCCAAGTAGGGCATAGATAAGGGTGGTGGCACCGCCCAGCACCATCAGCCCCGCAAGGATCCAACAGAGCAGACGAACAAACAGGCGGGAGCGGTCTTGTTGCTTCATAATTTCTTCACCCCTTATCCATCAATTTTCAGTTGAAGAACCTTCAAGTCCTCGTCGGCGAGCAGTTGTCCCGATGCGGGGATCTTCAGCTTGCGATAGCCCTTGAGATTTTCGTATTTTTCGTCAATGTTCTGCACCGCACTGCGAAGCTCCTGTCCCTTCTTCATGGTCATCAAGGTCACACCCGCAGAGGTACGGGTCGCTTTGACGGGAATAAGGGAGGTCTTGAGAATGATGGCACGGTCGGCATCCGAGATCAGCATGATCTCAAAGGGATGCTTTTCCTGCTCATAGAAAACGCCGCAGATGGGAGAGACGGCAGAGTAGGCATTTACCAGCTTGCGGCGGTTGCCCTTGGTCTCGTAGTTGGATACGGGCACACGCACTCCCTTGCCGTTTTTGAAGATAAACACAAAGTTCTCTCCCTCGGGATATCCGCTCTGAATGCGCATGAATACAGGTTTTTCTCCCTCATCCATGCCGAGCTTGGCGGGCAAAAATTCGCCCAGTGCCGATGCCTTTACGCATTCAAAATCGGCAGTTTTTGCCCGATAGAGCTGACAGCGGTCGGTAATAAAGATCAGATCGGACAGATTATCGGTATCCGCCTCAAAGAGAATCTCGTCATTGTCCTTCAGACGCTGCTCATCGTTGCCGCGTAGGGATTGCAGGGTGATTTTCTTAAAGTAGCCCTCCTTGGTCATATAAATACGGGCATTGTAATTTTCGGGTGTCTTGTCCTCCACATAGGCGGTCACGTCATCGGCGTGAATGAGCTGTGTTTTGCGGGGCTGACCGTATTTTTTCTTGATCTCGGTCAGCTGAGAGGCGATCAGCGCTTTCATCTTCAGCTCGTCTCCCAAAATTTCCTCAATGCGGGCGATCTCCTCCTGCAAGCCTTGGATCTCGTTGATCCGATTCAAAATGTACTGCTTGTTCAAATTGCGGAGCTTGATCTCAGCAATATACTCTGCTTGAATCTGGTCGATACCAAAGCCACTCATCAAATTGGGGATGACATCCTCCTCCTTCTCGGTGTGGCGGATGATCTTGATCGCCTTGTCGATGTCCAGCAGAATCTTGCCAAGCCCCAACAGCAGATGGAGCTTGTCCTTTTTCTTGTTCAGATCAAAGGTCATCTCCCGCCGCAGACAGTTCATGCGGAAGCGGATCCATTCGGTCAGAATTTCCAAAACACCCATCTGACGGGGGGTGGAGTCTACCAAAATATTGAAATTACACTTGAAGCTGTCCTCCAGCGCCGTGACCTTGAACAGCTTGTTCATCAGCTTGTCGGGGTCGGTTCCTCGGCGCAGATCCAAGGTCAGCTTCAGACCGCTCAGATCGCTCTCGTCACGAAAATCCACTACATCCTTCAGCTTGCCGTCCTTGATCAGCTCGGC
Source organism: Oscillospiraceae bacterium (assembly GCA_015063535.1). Taxonomy (GTDB): domain Bacteria; phylum Bacillota; class Clostridia; order Oscillospirales; family CAG-272; genus HGM12713. The sequence continues at coordinate 10,446 of SVTY01000013.1, read as the reverse complement.
GACCCGCTTCAGAATGACCTCAATGGTGGTGGAATAGGGGATCTGTGTGATCTCGATGCAGTTTTCGGCTTTGTCGTAGTTGTAGCGGGAGCGGATCGGTACGGAGCCCGAGCCTGTCTCATAGATGGCGCGCATATCATCCCGATTGTAGATGATGGCACCGCCGCCGGGAAAATCGGGAGCCTTGAGGATATCCAACAGCCGCTCCACATTCATTCTTGGATTCTTCAGGAGTGCAATGGTGGCATCGCAGATCTCCGCCAGATTAAAGGAGCAGATGGAGGAAGCCATGCCCACGGCAATTCCCGTGTTGGGTGTGACCAGCACGTTGGGGAAGGTGGTGGGAAGCAGAACAGGCTCCTTTTGGGTGCCGTCGTAGTTGTCCACCATGTCCACCGCATCCTTGTCAATGCCGCTGAAGAGCTCCTGACAGAAGATATCCAGCTTCGCCTCTGTGTAACGGGAGGCGGCAAAGCGCATGTTGGAGGAATATTGCTTACCGAAGCTTCCCTTGGAGTCCACAAAGGGGTGCAGAAGTGCCTCGTTGCCACGGGTCAGACGCACCATTGTTTCATAGATCGCCATATCGCCGTGGGGGTTGAGCTGCATGGTTCGTCCCACGATGTTAGCACTCTTGATCCTCGGATGATCCTTGTTGAGCAGTCCCATCTTATACATGGTATAGAGCAGCTTGCGGTGAGAGGGCTTCAAGCCGTCGATCTCGGGGATTGCACGGGACACGATGACACTCATGACGTAGGGCATGTAGTTTGTCTCGATGGTCTCGGTGATCAGCTGTGGGCGGGCAGGGGCATGCACGATCTCCTTAGGGTCATTGGTGCCCTTGCTTTTTTTTGCTTTTGCCATAAAAATACCGTCCTTGTATATTCTTGATGAAGTAAGAGAGGCTTATGCCTTGTCGGAGAGCAGAACTTCTCGGTTTGTGCCGTAGAAAACATCGTTGTGACCGGATATCATACGACAAAATTCCTCGAAGCGATCCCAATCCTTATGAATATCAAATTCAAAGGCATGCCCCCATATGTAAAATAATTGCGGTTCTGTGGGCGTGCTTCTCAAAAAGTCTTCTGCCAGTGTAAAGAGGCGGTCGATACTTTCGTGGTGATAGGCGGTCGGCTGAAATTCATACAGATCGTCCTGCAAAGAAAAGCTTGCGTTGGATACGATCGTGCGGCAATAGCGCACGCCGGTCTTTTCTCGGAGTAATTCGGATACACGGTGGTCATAGTTCTTTCCACCGCCGGGATAGGCAAAGCCAACCACCTCATATCCACACAAATCGGATAAGCGGATCCGATCTTCCTCCACTTGATGGATAATTGTTTGATCCTCACTGATGGCGGGGAGAAAGGGATGAGTCAAGGTGTGCCCGGCAACTTCATGTCCTTCATAGATGTATCGGACATCGGCGGGAGCGATCTTGTCAAAGCGAACCTCTACGCCCTCACGCAATAGGCATCCCGACTGTCCCAAAAGACCCGAGTTCAGATTAAAGGTCGCTTTTAAATCGTATTTACGGAATAATTCTGCCAAACGAATATCCTGAGTTACTCCGTCATCATAGCTGAAGGTAACGGCTTTCATTTTGTTTTGAAACATGATATTCTCCTTTCATAACTATATCGTATTATACCTGCAACACCGTGTGTGCCGCTGCACGGATGAGGCGATTGTACAGAGCCAAGCCCATTCCGTCCTTGGGGGGCAGGTGCGCATAGATGATATCGGCATCCATACCGTCGGCGGCTCGCAGAGCGGCAAACAGGCGGTGCGCCTGCTCGTTCAGCTCTTGCTTTCCTCCGATGTCAATGAGCCGTTCGTTTCGTAAGTATTCGGTTTCCTCCCGATAGCAAAGGATCACGCACTTTTCCGCATTTTGCGCATGAAGCAGGAAGGAAAGGACACAATCCTCATCACCGTCCAAGAGCACCAAGGGAAGCCTTGGCGCATAGTGGCGGTATTTCATACCGGGCGAGAGAGGACGCTCGTTTTCTTGTAAGCCCTCGGTGACGGCGGGGGAGATCGCCACCTCCTCGCAGACACAGCGCAATGCGTCTGCCGTCACCGCCCCCGGACGGAGAAGGGTCGCTTTGTTGTCACAAAGCTGAATGATGGTGGATTCCAGTCCGATCTCACACTCACCTCCGCTCAGAATGGCGTCGATCCGACCGTTCAGATCGTGGATCACATGAGCACCGCAGGAGGGCGAGGGACTGCCCGACCGATTGGCTGAGGGGGCGGCAATGGCAACGCCCGCCGCACGGATCAACGCCTGCGCCAGCGGATGGGAGGGGCAACGGATCGCCACCGTGTCAAGCCCACCCGTGACCGATTGCGGAATGCTGTCCTTTTTGGGGAGGATCACCGTCAGCGGACCGGGCATAAATGCCTTTGCCAGACGGTAATAGGTCTCATTGGTGTAGGCGTATTGCTCCGCCTCCTCAGGGGAGGCGATATGAATAATGAGGGGGTTGTCCGACGGACGACCCTTGGCGGCATAAATTTTTTGCGCCGCCTCGGTATCGGTGGCGTTGCCGCCCAAGCCGTAGACCGTCTCGGTGGGGAAGGCGACCAAACCGCCATTGCGGAGCAGCTCTGCTGCTTCCGAAATAGCAGGAGAGGCAGTATCCTCCACGGAAATCGTAAAAATTTTTGTATTCATGTAACATCCTGTGTTTTTTGAAGTTCTTTTGAGACTTGGAACCTTTCTTTCAAAAAAGGTTCCAAAATCCTATTCTTTCTAATCTTCGCTTGCCTTGAGCTTTTCTGCCGTGTCTGCTGTAATGAGGGCATCGATCATACCCCCGATGTTGCCGTTGAGAAAGGACTCCAGCGAATAGAGGGTCAGCCCGATGCGGTGATCGGTCACTCTGCCTTGGGGATAGTTATAGGTACGGATGCGCTCGCTTCGGTCGCCCGTTCCCACCTGACTTTTACGGTCGGAGGCGATCCTTTCGTTTTGCTCGGTCATCTTGATGTCATAGAGCTTGGTCTTGAGCATTTTCAGCGCCTTGTCGCGATTTTTGAACTGACTGCGCTCCTCCTGACATTCGATGACGATGCCCGACGGTTTGTGGGTCAGGCGCACCGCCGATTCGGTCTTGTTGATGTGCTGACCGCCCGCTCCGCTGGACTTGCAGGATTCGATGATGAGATCGGCAGGGTTGATCTCCACCTCAATATCCTCCGCCTCGGGAAGCACCGCCACGGTGGCGGTGGAGGTCTGAATGCGCCCCTGTGATTCGGTTTCGGGAACCCGCTGTACCCGATGTACGCCGCTTTCAAACTTGAAGCGGGAATAAACACCGTCTCCCTCCACCATAAAGGTCACTTCCTTAAAGCCCCCCAGCTCGGTCTCGTTGGCGTTCATCAGCGAGAGCTTGTAGCCGCAGGTCTGGGCATACATGGAATACATGCGGTACAGGACGGCGGCAAACAGAGCCGCCTCCTCGCCACCCGCTCCGCTGCGGATCTCTATCATTACATTTTTGTCATCGTTGGGGTCTCTGGGGAGAAGCAGGAGCTTCAATTCCTCCGACAGGGCTTCCATGCGTGCTTTGGCATCCTTTAACTCCTCCGACGCCAATTCCTTCAGCTCGGAATCTGCCGACTTCGAGAGGAGTAGCTCGGCTTCTTCCTTGTCGCTCACCGCCCGTCGGTATGCCCGATAGGCTTCGATGACGGGGGTCAGCGACTTATATTCCTTCATCAGCGACGTATATCGCTCGGGGTCGGCAAACAGGTCAGGGCGTGCCAGCTCACCCTCAATGGTCATATACCGCCCTTCGGCATCCTTTAGCTTGTCTAACATAGCACTCCTTAATACTTGTAAAATGCCCGTGCGGCACGGTAGGTCTCATACAGATCGACCTTGGCAATGACCTCCCAAGGGGCGTGCATGGAGATCACGGGAACGCCCAGATCAATTGTGTCGATGTTGTGCATGGAAACGTACTTGGCAACCGTTCCGCCTCCGCCGCAATCCACCTTGCCAAGCTCACCCGCCTGCCATACCACATCATCGTGGGACAGTACGCCACGGAGCCAGCCGATGTATTCGGCAGTGGCATCGTTGGTGCCCGATTTGCCGCGGGAGCCTGTGAATTTGGTAAAGACCGCACCGCAAGAGAGCAGGGGGGTATTCCGCTTTTCAAACACCTCGGGAAAATTGGGGTCATATGCCGCCGAAACATCGGCAGACAGACACTTGGAGTTTGCCCGAACTACGGCGGGATTGCCACCAAGGGCGGTGGCAATTTCGTTGATAATGTCAAGGATCAGATCGCTCTGCATACCTCCGGGTCCGTCACTGCCCGTTTCCTCTTTGTCGGCAAGAATGCAGAGCTTGGTGTGGGTGGTGTCCTCATCGTCCAGCAGAGCCGTCAGAATGGGGTAAGCGCACACACGGTCGTCATGTCCGTAGGCACCGATCATCGAACGATCCAGTCCCACATCTCTCGCCTTGGCGGCGGGGACGACACACAGCTCGGAGGACAGAAAATCATCCTCGGTGATACCGTATTTTTCATTCAGCAGCTGCAAGATATGAAGCGTGACAGACTTTTCTTCCTCATCGGGCATGCTTCCCACCAGTACGTTCAACTGCTCTCCCGTGATCCCCTCGGACAGGGGCTTTTTGCTTTGCTCCTGACCCAAGTGGGGCAACAGATCGTTGATATAAAACAGGGGATCGGCTTCGTCCTCTCCGATGGTGATATCCAACAGCCGTCCGTCTTTGGTCGCCACCACGCCGTGGAGAGAAAGGGGCGTTGCCACCCACTGATACTTGCGGATGCCGCCGTAATAATGGGTCTTGAAGAACGCCATGCCGCCGTCCTCATACAGCGGACACTGCTTCAGATCGATTCGAGGGGCGTCAATATGCGCCACGGTGATGCGGATTCCGTTTTGGATCGGCTCGCTTCCCACCGAGAACACAAACAGATTTCTGCCTCGGTTGTTATAATACAGCCTGTCGCCGGCTTGGATGGGATCGCCAAGTCGGTATTCCTGATAGCCGCACGCCTCTGCCATGGCAATGGATTCCTTCAGTGCCTCTCGCTCGGTCTTGCCCGCATCCAGATAATGCTTGTAGCCCTCCGCATAGGCGAACGCCGCCTGTGTGACCTCCTTGCCCGCCTTTTCGTAGACCGTCTTTTTTTCGTAGATCAGTTCGGATTTTGTCATGTGGATACTCCTTCATTCGGTTCGTAATATAGTTTTTGATACACCTCGATCGCCGAGTTGACCTTGGACACATAGGAACGGGTCTCGGGGAAGGGGATGTATGTAAGATTGCCCTCTTCGTCCACACAGTCGGGATCCTTCAGCCAGCTTGCCACATTCCCTTCGCCTCCGTTGTAAGCGGCAAGGGCGTGATCCCAGTTGTAGTCGAACTTGCGGTACAGATACCGCAGATAGTAGGTGCCGTATCGGATACTGACTTCTGGCTGCTCCAAGGCAGACACGGGCAGGTGTTCCTTTAGATGCTCCTCTCCCGTCAGCCATGTAAAGGTATCGGGCATCATTTGCATCAGCCCCTTGGCACCTGCGACCGATTCTGCTGTTGGCTCAAAGTCGCTTTCGGTCTTGATGACCGCATAGATCACATATTCGGGGATGTTGTATTCTGCCGAGTATTTGGTAACTGCCTCGGCATATCCTTGCGGATGGGTGTTTTGCTCCACCGCATTCCATGTAAGATCCACACCGATCCCAATGGCGATGGCGATGCAGAAAATGAGGATCATAACAAAAATTCGTTTGGATGATCGCATAGAGGCTCCTTTCACATTAGATCGACAGGGGGGAGGGGAGAGATTCTCCACCGAGACAAAAGCTCATCGCACTTGGCGAAAAATTCCTCCTGTCTGCCCTCATTGATTAAAATGTACTGCGAGTGCGCCCGATAAAATCCGTCCTTTTGTTGCGCTTGCAGTCTTGCCTGTGCTGCCTCCGGGGAAAGCCCATCCCGCTCCATGATCCGAGCAAGGCGCAGCTCGGCGGGAGCCAGCACAGAGACCACGGCGGAGCATTCCCTGTGGAAGCCCGATTCAATCAGGGTCGGCGCATCGACCGCCACCGCCGTCTCGCCCGCCTTGGCAAGTGCGGCAATGCGTTGGCGGAGCTCTGCCAAAACGAGCCCCAGAACCGTTTCGTTCAATCGCGTCAGCTTTGCCTTGTCATGAAAGACGATGTCGGACAGTGCCCGACGGTTCAGTGTTCCGTCGTCGAAAAAGATATCCGAGCCGAAGGCAGACCGCAGCGCATCGAGACAGGGGGAGGGAGGGAGAAGAAGCTCATGATAGACCGCATCTGCGTCAAGGACAGGAAGCCCCCGCTCCTTCAGATAGTCCGAAAGCATGGATTTTCCCGCTCCCGAGGGACCGGTGATCCCAATGATCGTCATAAGTATACCCTCCTTTTTATCAGGATATCGTTACAGTTGAATTTCTTTCTTTTCCTGTGCCGAGCGATAGGCGGCATCCATCACCGCCTGTACATAGGCTCCGTCCGTAAAATCGGGGGCATTCTGTACGCCTGTGTGGATCGCTGACAGGAAGCGGTACATGCTCTCCACATGTCCTCTGATCCAAGAGGAGGGCGCCTTCGGTGCAGGGAAGGCACCGCCGGGGGCGGGATAGCGCCCCACGCATTCGATGGCGGTGTATCCGTTCATACCGCCCAAGGACGGTGTTTTTTGCGTGGCATCGTAAAAATACAGAAAATTGGGTTGCATCAGAGAAAATTTCAAGGAGCCCTTTTCTCCGTAGATCGACACATTGAAGTCGTCGTTGGCTCCGTTGACCAGCTTACTGACCGTAATGGTGCCAACCGCACCCGAGCGCAGACGGGCAAGCAGATAAAACGCCTCGTCCGCATTGGTCTGCCAGTTCTCGCCGTTCATACCCGTGCGGTTGGGGAAGGCGATCTGCGGTACACCGTACACGCTCTCAAATTCTCCGCACAGCATATAAATGAGATCAATGGCATGGGAGCCGAGGTCGAACAGCACACCGCCGCCGCAGATATCCGAGTTTTGCTTCCATCCCGCAGGACGGCAGACATCGGTACAGCTATTGTGCAGATACTCCGCCGAAAAGGACAGCACCCGTCCGATCCGTCCCTCACGGATCAACTCCTCCGCCCGAAGAATGGGGGCGATATGGCGGTTGTTGAACACCACTGTGCCGATCCTGCCGCTTTCCTTTGCCAATGCCGCAAGCTCTGCCGCCTGCTCGGCGGTGACTGCCAACGGCTTTTCGCAGTAGATATGCTTTCCCGCCGCCAACGCCCGTTTGGCGGTATCGTAGTGGCAGATATTGGGGGTACAGATGTCGATGATATCAATATCGGGATCGTATATGAGCCGATCCTCCTCCGTTGTTGCTACCGCAAAGCCGTACTCCCTTGCCGCCGCACGGGATTTTTCCTCGCTTCGGGTGCAAATGCCCTTAATTCGTGCGGTGAAGGGAAGATCTCCGTAATAGTAGGGCAGATTTTGTATGCAATAGGCGTGTGTCTTGCCCATAAAGCCGAAGCCCAAAAGTCCGATCCGATATTCCTGTTTCACAGTGATCCTCCCAATCAAAAAATCTCTCTTTATAATTATATCGCATTTGCGCCTTTTTTTCAAGAGATATTTCGTGAATTTCACAATTATTTTCAAAGGTGGTTGAAAAAAAGCGGGAAAGATAGTATAATAATAGTGATTTCAGTGAAAGGCGGCGAGATAAATGCGATATACAACGGTGCTTTTTGATGCGGACGGCACGCTTTTGGACTTTCTCCGAAGCGAGAAGGAGTCGGTGGCACAGACACTTTCGGATATGGGGCTGTCTCCGACCGAGGAGATGCTGACCGTATACAGTGCCATCAACGACAGTCTGTGGAAGCGGCTGGAACGGGGAGAGATCGAAAAGCAGGTGCTGTTTTACCATCGGTTCGAGCTGTTGTTTGCCGAGTATGGCTTACATGCCGACCCCAAGGAGACCGCCGTCCGATATATGACGCATCTGTCGGGAAAGGGCTACGTCCTTGCGGGGGCGAAGGAGCTTTGTCAGTGCCTGTACGGAGCGGTACGGCTGTATCTTGTTACCAACGGTACTGAGTCGATTCAGCGGGGCAGATGGGCGAACAGCGGTCTTTCTCCTTATTTTGAGGATGTGTTTATTTCCGATGTGATCGGATACGAAAAGCCCGACCATCGGTATTTTGAGTACGTGGCGGCGCATATTCCCGACTTTCGGCGGGAAAATACGCTGTTGGTGGGAGATTCGCTGACCTCGGATATTCCGGGCGGGATCGGCTTCGGCATCGACACCTGCTTTTACAATCCCAAGGGAAAGTCCGTTCCTGCGGAGCTTCGAGAGCGGTTGACCTATGAGGCAACGGATTTTCAACAGATCTATGAGACGATCATGCAAGGAGAAGGGTCATGAGAAACGATAAGATCGTTCACCTTTTGGAGCGACAGGGCATCGGATTCCGTACCGAGCAGTCTCTGAAGGAGCTTTGCACCTTTCGGGTCGGCGGCACGGCGGCACTTGTGATCTGTCCCGAGAAAATCGAACAGCTTGTGTCGGCAGTGCATCTGCTCCGTGAGGAGGAAGTACCCTTTGCGGTCATCGGACGGGGCTCCAATCTGCTCTTTGGAGACGGACGTATGGAGCGTGCGCTGATCCTGACAGGCGGGCTTTCCCGTCTGACGGTGGAAGGGCAGACGATTCGTGCGGAGGCGGGCGTCTCCCTTGCCGTTCTTGCTTCGGCGGCGGCAACGGCGGGGCTTTCGGGCTTGGAATTTGCGGGGGGGATCCCCGGCAGTGTGGGCGGTGCCATGTTTATGAATGCGGGGGCTTACGGCGGTGCTGTGTCCGATGTGGCTACGAAAAGCCTTGCACTGGATACCGACACGGGTGAGCTTTTATCTGTCACCGACCACCGCTTCGGATATCGGCAGAGCATTTACGGGCAAGAGCCTCGGCTGATCTGCCTGTCTGCCGAGTTTTCTCTGAAAAACGGAGACCCGCCCAAGATTCGAAGGGCAATGAAGGAGTTGGCACGTTCCCGACGGGAGAAACAGCCGCTGGAGTACCCCAGTGCGGGAAGCTATTTCAAACGCCCCGATGGGCATTTTGCGGGGAAGCTGATCGAGGATTGTGGACTAAAGGGCTTTTCGGTGGGCGGTGCCGCTGTCTCCGAAAAGCATGCGGGCTTTCTCATCAATACAGGTGATGCTACGGCGGCGGATATTCTTGCCTTGGAAACGCACGTCCGCTGTACGGTATGGGAACGCTTCGGCGTAGAGCTGGAGCGGGAAGTTCGCCTGATGGATACATAAGGAGGAGCAATGTCATTTACTACGGATATTACGGAGGAACTGCTACAGCTTCCTATCAAAAAGACCTGTTGCCGTAAGGCACTGCTGTTGGGTATTCTTTGCGCTTGCCGAACGGATGCAGAAGGAGGAATGACTGCGTATTTTTATCATGAAAATGTCGCAAACTTAACGGAATTCTTGTTAAAAAAAGTGTTTAACTGTGATGCTTTGTTGAATAAAACCGTTCGTGCGGGACGCAAGACTTGGGTTCTTTCCTTTCGCTCTTCTGGGGTATCGGCTTTTTTGGAGCAATTGGATGGCGGATGTGATCAAGCGGCGCATATGGCGGTCGGATTTCGTTGTCCCGCCTGTCGGATCGCCTTTTTGCGGGGCGTATTTTACGGAACCGCAACCGTTACCGATCCCAGAAAGGGATACCATGCGGAGATGATCTTTCCCACGGAGGGCAGAGCAAATTTTGTGTCGAATTTTTTGACCGATATCATTGCTAAACCTATCAGAGTAAAGAGAGGAGAACGGCACGGATGTGCGTATAAATGCAATAGTTCGATTTCTGACCTGCTGTATTATATCGGTTGCTCCGGCACCAGCTTTGATGTTGCCAACGTGTGTATCGAGCGGGATATCCGCAATCAGGAGAACCGTGCCACCAACTGCGTGACTCGCAACATCTCTCATTCGGTTGCCGCATCTCTCCGCCACAGAGAAGCCATTGAGAAGCTGATCGCCACCCGAAGGATCGACACTCTGCCAAAGGAGCTTCGGCAGACCGCCGCTCTTCGTATGGAGTATGAATCCGCCTCCCTTCAGGAGCTGGCACTGCTCCATGAGCCGCCCATCTCCAAATCGGGGCTGAACCGCCGTCTGTCCAAGCTGATGGAGGCAGCAGGGGAGACATCCACCGATAAGGCTTAAAAGCTAAAAAGTGAAGAGACTGCCGTGTGACAGTCTCTTTTGGTTTGTAAACGAAAACCCCGCCATAGTGGCGGGGTTCAAAAAAGGTTAACCGGTGAGAGGAAATCCTCCAAATATGATATAATTAGTTCGACCTGCCAGTCAAAACTAAGAAAACATATTTGGAGGAT
>SVTY01000002.1 GCA_015063535.1 Oscillospiraceae bacterium | reverse complement strand
TTACAAAAAATAAAGCCCTCTCCGCTGTCATAGCGAAAAGGGCGAGGAGGTTTATATATGGCATTTGCGCGGGTGCGCTCCGTTCCTCCGGAGTGTTCTATGAACGCCGTTATTTATGCTCGCTATTCGCCCGGTCCCGATCAATCCGAAAATAGCATAGATTTTCAGCTCCGCGCGGATCAAGCGTATTGCGACGCAAAGGGCTTGAACGTCGTAGGAACCTATATCGACCGAGCAAAGAGCGGAACTACCGATAACCGCCCCGATTTTCAACGTATGATCGAGGACGCAAAAAAACGGCAATTCGCTTTTATAGTCGTCTACCGTTTCGACCGCTTCGCGCGGAACCGTTACGATAGCGCTATCTACAAGAAGGAGCTCGAGGGCTTCGGCGTCCGGGTGCTTTCCACCGAGGAGAGCATAGGAACGGGCGACGAGGGAATAATTCTCGAGAGCATTTACGAGGCTATGGCGGAATCTTATTCCCGCCGCCTCTCCCGTGTCGTTACGCAAGGAATGAGAGAAACCGCTCTCAAAGGTCTTTCTACCGGAGGAAACCTCTCGCTCGGCTTGAAGATCGTCGATCATAAGGTCGAGCTCGACGAGAGAACCGCTCCCGCTGTTCGCTATTGCTTCGAGGCGAGATCCGAGGGGATCACAAAGAAGCCGATCGCCGACGAGCTGAACGCCCGAGGGTTCCGTACCAAAACGGGAAAGCTCTTCACGGTGAACACGGTTTCCCAAATACTCGCGAACCCTGTCTATAAGGGCGTACACAATTACGCCGGGATCGAGCGCTCTTGCCCGGCTACCGTCTCGGCGGAGCTGTGGGATCGCGTTCAAGAGATCGAGCGCCGAGAAAAGAAGAGCTACGGAAAGAAGGTCGCCGCTACCTATTACGCCCTCTCGGGTAAAATCTTTTGCGGGCATTGTGGCGCCTCTCTGATCGGAGATAGCGGAACGAGCCGAACCGGTGAGAAGCATTTCTATTATACTTGCGCGGCAAGGAAGAAAAATCGCTCTTGCAATAAGAAGAGCGAAAAGAAGGATTTTATAGAATGGTATATATGCGAGCAAACGGTAAAATTCGTTCTCACCGACGCGAATATATCGAGGATCGCGGAGCGCGTCGTAGCCCTCTCGGAAGAGGAGCTCGGCTCCGGGGAGCTCGCGCGTCTTGAGGAGCGCCTCGCGGAGATCGAGCGCGAGATCGACGCCGCGGCGGATTCTCTCATAAAGACGAACTCTCCCGCTCTGATAAAGCGCATAAACGAGAAGGTAGCCGTTCTCGAGGCTCAACAGCAAGCGACCGAGACGGAGATCTCTCGGCTTCGCGTTCGTCAAGAGCTCCGCGTAACGGTGCGCGAGGTTGAGGCGTTCCTTCGCGGGTTCTGCTCGGGAGATCTCTTCGACGAGGATTTCCGGCGCCGCCTCATAAAGACGCTCGTAAACTGTATATATCTATTCGACGATAAGGTCGTGATCTATTACAACGTCCGCGGAATAAAGGAAATAAGCTATATAGATATGCTTTCCGACGTCGAGGAGCTCTCGGAGAACGGGGCTCCCGGTGGTTCGGATAGCTCTCGAGTTAGTCCACCAAAAATTCTCGGGAGCAAAGCGACCGAGAATTTTTACTTATTACCTTTTCACTCTTCACTTTTCACTGAGAATGCTCCCGAGAATTTTGAGGTAAGAAGTAATAGTGAAGAAGTAAGAAGTGAAAATTACAACGGTTCGGATTTAAGTCCAAATGCTCCACCAACAAAAAAGTCCAATTTGTCTATCAGACAAATTGGACTTTTTTGAATGATGTTTGCCTTCGGCAAATGATGTTGGCTTCGCCTAATGATGTGTGCCTGACGGCACATTGGGCAAACATCGCATCATTACGACACGAAGTGGAGCAAATGCATCATATCGCCGCAAGGCGATGCATCATTTGACATATAAGTAGTTTTATGATATAATCAACTTACCGATAGATAAGAATTTGACGAGAAGATTGCTTATGGAAAAGATTTGGAACGAAATATAACTCTGTGAACCACGCCTTCCGGATATTCCTGTACGCCGCTTGCATAGAGGACAACTATTTATTTGGGCGATATGGAATTTGCGTTAGGAAAAGCTCTCGATCTTATGCTCTCCCGCATGCAAGTGGACACAGCGAAAATCACAAAGATTCTTATGGGGAATGTATTCATATCGCAAAATCGAATAGTCGGTATCATACTCCCCATGGTTAACCACCTCAACCGTATGCTCATCTAACCATCTCTCCTCTATGTCTGAATAGGTCAAGCCATATCCAAACGGGAAGGTTACTTCTCCCTTAAAAAATTTGTAGGTTCTGTTTTCCATGCTATAATCTTCAAACGGAGGAAGATCTTCGGTCGTTTTGTAAAAAGTAACGGGCAAGCGTGCGCTGGGAGAAACCTTGCCAAAAAGAATATCCGCCAGTGCATTTCCCCCCTCTGCGCCGGGATAAAAGCATTGAAGAATTGCATTGCAGTGTTCCTTTTCGTATTCAAGAGACAGACAGCTTCCGCTGACATTGATAAAAACGGTTGGCTTTTTTAAATCCAAAATGGCAGCAATGAGCTTTCTTTGAGAAGTAGGCAATTCGATATTGATCTTGTCTCCGCTATCGTTGCCGTTGTAGGCATCGCCTGCTTCTCCTTCCATAAAAGGATCAAGTCCCATACACAGAATCACGATATCTGCCTTTCTTGCGATAATCAGTGCTTCGTTCACGGGGTTCTCTTTCCATTCTTCCTGAAAGGAATGACATCCCTTTGCGTACAAAACCTTGCTCTCACTGCCCTCCTGAATCCCGCGAAGGATTGTTTGATAAGAGGACGGCGTTCCGTTATAATTTCCTAACAATACACTCTTTTCATCGGCGTTGGGACCGATCACTGCCAGCGTCTTTTTTTCCTTTATCGGTAAGATTCCGTCGTTTTTTAAAAGCACGATGCTTTTTTGCGCCATTTTTCGATTGAGCTGTCTGTGCCACTCACACTCGACAACCTCGTAAGGAATTTTGTCGTACTCGCAATCATCGTCAAACATACCAAGACGAAAGCGAGCCTCAAAGAGTTTTTCTACCGCAGCGGTAATTGCCTCCTCGGTGACAAGCCCTCTGGTATATGCCTCACGTAGCCATAAATATGCCTTCCCACAGTTAAGCTGACATCCGCTGTTAACAGCCAACGCCGCACTTTCCGCTTCGTCTGCCGTATATTTGTGATTCTTATGCATATCCATGATCGCGCCGCAATCGGATACCACATAGCCTTGAAAGCCAAATTCTCCGTAAAGAATATCGCCAAGCAGCTTTTTACTTCCGCAGCAAGGCTCTCCGTCATAACGGTTATATGCCCCCATCACCGCAGAGGGATCGGCATGATCAATACAATATTTGAACGCCCACAAATAGGTTTCATACAGATCCTTTTCGCTAACGGTAACATCAAACGAATGGCGAAGCTTCTCCGGACCGCTGTGTACCGCATAATGCTTAATGGTAGCGTCCAGCTTGCGATACTTTCCGTTGCCCTGCAGTCCCTGAATAAAAGCCGTACCCATTCGTCCCGTCAGATAGGGATCCTCTCCATATGTCTCGTGTCCTCGTCCCCATCGAGGATCACGGAAAATATTGATATTAGGTGACCAATAGGTCAAGCCTTGATACTGTCCCGTATATCCAAAGGTCCTGTATTCATTATATTTTGCTCTTGCCTCATCGGAAATGGCGGTTGCGACTTGGAACAGCAGGGAATCGTCAAAGCTTGCCGCCATACCGATTGCTTGGGGGAAAACGGTTGCGCAGCCTGCTCTGGCAACGCCGTGCAGGCACTCGTTCCACCAATTATATGCAGGGATTCCCAATCGCTCAATAGCCGGTGCATCATATCGCATTTGCGACATTTTTTCCTCCAATGTCATTTGGGCGACCAGTTCCTTCGCTCTTTTTAAAAATACAGTTTCTTTCTTCATTTTTGTTCTCCTGTTTATACTCCTATTGCTTCTCCGGAAAAAGCCATGCCAATCAGCCAAACATGATCCTGTTCACCACACCTTCAAGGTATTCCTGCCTGCCGCTTGCGGGGACAGGGCAGGTACGCATCTGTGCGGCACGGTCGGCAAGCTCGGCAAGGGTGGTCTTCCCTGCTCTTATTTTTTGTCCAAGCTCGCCGTTGAAGCTTTCGTATTTTTTCTCAACGAATGCGTCAAGCTCTCCGTCCTCGATCAGCTCTGCCGCCTTAATCAGCCCGAGAGCAAAGGTATCCATGCCGAGAATGTAGGCGTGGAACATATCCTCGTAGGTATTGCTGGGTCTGCGATTCTTGGCATCAAAGTTAAAGCCGCCCGTCAGTCCGCCTGCCTTCAAAACCTCATACATGCACATGGTGCTTTCGTACACGTCATAGGGGAATTCGTCGGTATCCCAACCAAGCAAATAGTCTCCTTGGTTGGCGTCGATGGAGCCAAGCATACCGTTGATGGCGGAAATACGAAGCTCATGACGGAAGGTATGTCCCGCAAGGGTTGCGTGGTTTGCCTCGATATTCATTTTGAAATCCTTATCCAATCCGTACTGACGCAGGAAGCCGATGGCGGTTGCCGCATCGAAATCATACTGATGCTTCATAGGCTCCTTGGGCTTGGGCTCTATGTAGAAGTCCCCCGTAAAACCGATGCTTCTGCCGTATTCGACAGCCATTCTCATAAGGCTTGCGATGTTCTCTTGCTCGAATTTGACATCGGTGTTAAGGAGAGTTTCGTAGCCCTCTCGACCGCCCCAAAATACATATCCTCTGCCGCCCAGCTTAACGGTCAGCTCCAGCGCCTTCTTGATCTGCGCCGCCGCAAAGCAGTAAACATCCACGGAGTTGGTGCTGCCTGCGCCGTTCATAAAGCGGGGATTGGAGAACATATTTGCCGTACCCCACAGACACTTGATATCCGTACCCTTCATCTTTTCCAGTATGTAATCGGTGATCTCGTCCAAACGGCGGTTGGTCTCGTTGATGTCGTCTGCCTCGGGGACGATATCAACATCGTGAAAACAGAAATATTGAATGCCAAGCTTCTGCATAAATTCAAAGCCCGCATCGACCTTTGCCTTGGCGTGCGCCATGGTTCCCTTTTCGGTCGCAAAGCTCTTATCTGCCGTGTCTCTGCCGAACATATCGGTACCGGCGGCACAAAGATTGTGCCACCACGCCATGGCAAAGGGCAGATGCTCGCTCATCTTCTTGCCCATAATTACTCTATCTGCATCATAGTATCTGAATGCAAGAGGGTTCTTTGTGCTTGCTCCTTCGTATTGGATCTTGGGGATATTCTTGAAAATTTCGCTCATGATTTTTCTCCTTTTTTAATATAGAATATGGGGATGCGGTCGCTTTTTGAAAAAAGCTCCGCAAAAACTTCCGTAAGGAACTCCTCACCGGTTGTGGGAGGTTTTCTTTGGTTCCTTTCTTTTTCAAAAGAAAGGAACATATTATTTGATCTCCTGATACAATTCCTTAACCGCAGGATATATCTTGCGGTATTTTTCGTATCTGTCGGCGTAAAGTCGGGCAAGCTCCCTGTCGGGCTTTACCGTTTCTTTGATCGCAAAGAATTTGTCGGTTGCCTGTCGGACGCTCTCGAATCTGCCTGCACCGACCATGGTGAGAATGGCAGAGCCATATCCGGGACCCTGTTCGGTGGTAGGGAGATTCAGCTCGATGTCAAGAACGTTGGCAAGTATCTGTCTCCACAGCTTGGATTTTGCTCCACCGCCACAAAGACAGCTACTCTTTATGTCAATGCCGAATTGCTTTATTATCTCAAGGTTATCCTTTATAGCGAAGGCAACCCCCTCAAGCACAGCCTGATACATCTCCGCTCTTGACGTATTGGGGCGAAGTCCGATAAACATGCCTGTGGCGTTTACATCGTTGATAGGACTTCTCTCTCCCATCAGATAGGGCAGGAAGAACACCTCGTTTTTGCCAAGCTCGCCTACCGCTTGTTCCTCGGATCGATAGTCCTTTGTGTTCAGTATCTCGTCGCAGAACCACTTATTGCAGGAGGCGGCAGACAAAATACAACCCATCAGGTGATAGCCGCCGTCCGCATGGCAGAAGGAGTGGATCGCCTGTGCCGCATCTCCCGAAAAGCGGTTGCTTGACACGAAAACGGTTCCCGACGTTCCAAGGGAGATGTTACACTTTCCCTCTCCCACCGTTGCCGTTCCGATAGCGGCTGCGGCATTGTCGCCCGCACCTGCCACAACTACGGCATTTCTGCTGATACCGAATTGATCGGCAAGCTCTGCCCTGATCGCTCCTACGGTTTCAAAGCTTTCGTAAAGCCTTGGCATCTGTTCCTCGGTAATCCCGCAGATGTCAAGCATTTCATGCGACCAACGCTTGTTCCTGACGTCAAGCAAAAGCATACCTGCCGCATCGGAATAATCGGTACCGTGCGCTCCCGTGAGAAGATAGTTGATATAATCCTTGGGGAGCATAATTTTGCATATCCTTGCAAAGTTTTCAGGCTCGTTTTTGCGCATCCATAGGAGCTTGGGCGCAGTAAATCCTGCAAAGGCAATATTGCCCGTGTATTCAAAGAGCGTTCCTTTGCCGATGACCTCATTCAGATATGCCGTTTCCTTGTCGGTTCGTCCGTCGTTCCACAGAATGGTCGGACGGATCACGCAATCGTCCTTGTCCAGTACCACAAGACCGTGCATCTGCCCCGCAACGCCGATCCCCTTGACTGCCTGTCCGTCAAAACCGTCAAGCAGTTCGGGCATTGCCTCGCAAACGGCACACCACCAATCCTCGGCATTCTGCTCGCTCCATCCGGGACGGGGGTAGGACACTGCGTATTCTTTTGTTACCGTATTTTTGATCTGTCCCTCGCCGTCACAAAGCATGAGCTTGACCGATGAGGTTCCCAAGTCGATTCCGAGATACAGTTCCATACTTCCTCCTTTTTTACGGTTTGTAAAGATTTCTGTTCTCATTATAGCAAAAAAGTCTTGATTTTTCTCGCAAATTCTGATATACTATATAGACAATATTTAACTTTTTTGGAGTGCGGTATGTTTTATGAATCAAAAAATTCTGTGGAAGCCGATCTGCTGAAGGTAGAATCGGGAGTGGACTTTTCCTTCCCATCCCATCTGCACAACAGCTTTGAGGTGATCCTTGTTGCGGAGGGAGAAATGACGGTGACTGTAGAAAACAAGGTCTACACGCTGAATCCCGATACCGCTCTTTTGATCTTTCCCAATCAGATCCATTCTCTGCATACGTCAACACATAGCCGACATTGCCTGTGTATCTTTTCTCCTCATTATGTACAAGCCTTCCGCTCGGTGTTCAATCAAAGTGTTCCATTGGACAACCGTTTTCAGCTTCGGCTCTTTCCGAAGGATTCGATAGAGCTTCTGCAAAGCAACGAGGATCTGCTTCTGACCAAGGGGTTGCTCTATTTACTTTGCTCGGATTTCGACCGAACCGCCTCCTACACGAAGCGGACAAGTGCCTCCAATGAGCTATTGCTGAAGATCTTCGATTTTGTGGATAAAAATTATCATACCGATTGCTCTCTTACCGCACTGTCGGCGTATATCTCCTATTCTCCCGTCTATCTGTCCCGATTCTTCAAGCAATGGGTCAATATTTCCTTTACCGAATACGTGACCCGATTTCGGATCAATGAGGCGGCATATCGGATCAAAAATTCTCAGGGCAAGCTGCTTTCCATCGCCTACGATTGCGGATTCTCTTCTCTGCGCAGCTTCAACCGATGCTTCAAAGCCATCATGAACACAACCCCCTCCAAGTATCGATCGTTGATCGGCTGACGGATAAAGGAAAACAGCGCAAGCACTTCCTTGAAGAAATGCTTGCGCTTTTTTATTATCCTTCGATTTGGTATTTGGTTCCCTGCGGGGTGTCAATGAGGGTGACCCCCTTTGCCGCAAGGGCATTGCGGATCTCGTCGGCAAGAGCATAATTTTTATCCTTCTTTGCCTGCTTGCGACGTTCGATCTGCTCCTCGATCTCCCGAAGGAAGGGATCGTCGGAGACAGCGGTTGCTTCCTCGGTTTCGGTCTGATTCAGACGCTCGGCAGCAGCGGTCAGGGAAAGCCCCAGTACACGGTCAAAGTCATTGATCAGAGCAAGCTTGGTAGCAGGGGTGATCTTTGCCTTCAGCACGTCATACAGCGCCGTCACGGCAAGAGAGGTATTCATATCGTTATCAAGGGCTTGGCAGAATGCCGCCTTGTGCGCCGCAAATGCCGTTTCATCCAATTCTCCCGCCGACTCCTTTTGCAGGGCGGCGATGCGGGTGACCAGCTTTTTGTAAGCCGTTGCCGCATTGTCCAGATTCTCATAGGAGAAGACCAAGGATTTCCGATAGTGAGACTGGAGGCAGAACAGGCGGTAAGTGAGCGGATCATAGCCCTTGGATTCCAACAGGGATACGGTGAGAAATTCGCCGCTGGATTTGCTCATTTTTCCGCTGTTGGTATTCAAGTGATGGACGTGGAACCAGAAGTTGCACCACTTATGTCCGAGATACGCCTCACTTTGGGCGATCTCATTGGTATGGTGAGGAAAGGCATTGTCAATGCCGCCGCAGTGGATATCTAACTTCTCTCCCAAATGCTTCATGCTGATGCAGGAGCATTCGATATGCCAGCCCGGGTAACCGATGCCCCACGGGCTCTCCCATTTCAGCTCCTGATCGTCGAATTTGGATTTGGTGAACCAAAGCACGAAGTCGGCTTTGTTGCGTTTGTTGTGGTCAGCTTCCACGCCCTCTCGGACTCCGACCTCCAGATCCTCCTCCTTGAAGTCGTTGAACACATAATACTGCTTGAGCTTGGCGGTATCGAAATAGATATTTCCGCCTGCCTCATAGGCATAGCCCTTTTCCAGCAGTCCCTCGATGACCCGAATGAACTCGTCGATGCAGGTCGTGGCGGGGGCGACCACGTCGGGAGTCTTGATATTCAGCTTTTTGCAGTCCTCGAAAAAGGCATCGGTGTAGAATTTGGCGATCTCCAGCACCGTCTTTTTCTCCCGCTTGGCTCCCTTCAGCATTTTATCCTCGCCCGTGTCGGCATCACTGGTCAGGTGTCCCACGTCGGTGATATTCATAACACGGGTCACCTCATAGCCCGCAAAGCGGAGGTACTTTTCCAGCACGTCCTCCATGATATAGCTTCTCAGGTTGCCGATGTGAGCATAGTGATAGACGGTAGGGCCGCAGGTATACATGGATACCTTGCCCGCCTCATTGGGGATAAATTCTTCCTTGGTTCTTGTCAGTGAATTATAGAGATACATCCTGTTTGTCCTTCTTTTTTCGTTTTATTTTTTCTTGCTTTTCAGTGCGGCAAGCTCGGTCTCCAATGCCTCCAGCTTACGCTCCAAGCGGTGCAGCTCCTGTGCCACGGGGTCGGGAATATGAATCTGATCCAATTCATCCTCGACACGCACACCCTCTCGCTTGACGATCTTGGCGGGGATACCCACTGCCGTACAGTTTTCGGGGATCTCCTCCAAAACCACCGCATTGGCGGCGATCTTGGTATTGTCTCCGATGGTAAACGGCCCCAGCACCTTGGCGCCCGCTCCGACCATGACATTATTTCCGAGGGTCGGATGGCGCTTTCCGACATCCTTACCCGTTCCGCCCAAGGTCACACCCTGATAGATGGTACAGTGGTCACCGATCTCGGCGGTCTCGCCGATAACGACCCCCATGCCGTGGTCGATCAGCAGACCCTTGCCGATCTTGGCGGCGGGGTGGATCTCAATGCCCGTCACAAAACGGGCGACCTGGCTGATGGTTCTTGCTCCGAGTGTATGTCCGTTTTCGTGCAGACGGTGTGCCACACGGTATGCCGCCAGTGCATGAACGCCCGAATAGAGCAGCAAGACCTCCTTGTCGCTTTTGGCGGCAGGGTCTCTCTCTCTTGTCGCCTTCACATCCTCCTTGACCGCTGCTACGGTCTCGGTGACAAAGTTCTTGACTTCCTTCGCTTTCTTCTTCAGTTTCTCGACGGCAGGCGCACTCTTGGGGGGCGGATCCTCCTGCCATGCCTTGTCTTTTTGGGTAAATGTATTGGTCATATTTCCCTCCCGATTTCAAAAAAGCCTCTGCGCCCATTGGGCGCAGAGGCGTAGATTCTACACGGTTCCACTCTGCTTGGACGCTCAGCGTCCGTCTCTTGCTCCTTAACGCGGAATACGCCGAGGCTACCCTGCCTTGACAGCTCGCCTGCGGGATCTCCCGGGCGCACAAGCTCACGTTGCCGTCGGTCGCTTTCAGCCATAGGCGACCGCTCTCTGATCCGACTCCTGCGAGGTTCTTCCCGTTCTCCGATCTCATTCATTATTATATACCATTTCTTTCGTTTTGTAAATAGGTTTTCAAAAATTTTTTTGAAACGGAATTGAATCCTCTCTCCGATAGCCTTTTTTGCGGTAACAGCAGACTAAAATCTCTTGTTTTTACAAATAATTTATAAAAGTCCTACAAAAAATCAAAAAACATGTTGACAACTCAACGTTTTTGTGATAATATATATCGTGGAGTGTTACGGATCCCCATTTTTTTACAGAACGGAGGCGAAACGGTGGAAGCAGAACAGTCAAAAAAAATAGCGGAAACGGGCTTTGAAGCGTTCAACGGGCTCATCGGCAATGCCATGAAAAATTTGGATCGGCTGAAAGCCAAGGGAATGGGCGATTACGGTCTGTCCGGCACCCATACGCTTTGCATGAGGCAGATGTATCATTTTTCCAACGGCTTGACCCGAACAGAGCTTGCCAGACGGTGCGGCGTGGATCGGGCGCAGATCACCCGTATTATTGGTGAGCTGCTCGCCAAGGGTCTGGTACAGGAGGTCGGAAACGGCTCCAATTACCGCAAGCGTTGCATCCTGACCGACAAGGGGCGGGAGGTGACTGCCGATATCAACGATCGGGTCACCCGTATCCTGCAATTTGTCAGCGGAGATATCCCTCAGGAGCGGCTGAAGATCTTTTATGAAACCTTGAACGAAATTTGTAACAATTTAGAAAATGCCGAGGACATTTTGTAAGGCTTGATTCTTAATCGATTCCCTGTATAAAGAGAAGCTTGATTCAATACAATAAAGTAACGATTTTTTTAATTTTGGAGGAATTACGAATGAAAAACAATACAGAAGCCATCGGAAAGCCGGTTGAATTTAAAGTACACCGCGCCCCCAAGACAACAAGACAGTATGAAAGAGCGGGAGATATCTTGGAATGGATCCGTGTGATCGAAAAGCACGGAGACAGACTTGTTTTCTCCTACTTCGATAAAAAGCGCAATGTCATTGATGTGACCTATGCCGAATTTGCCGAGCTGATCCGCAAGACCGCCGCCGGATTGACCGAGGCAGGCTACGCCGGCAAGCGTGTGGCAGTCATCGGCGAAAACTCCGTGATCTGGTTGGCATCCTACTGTGCCATTTTGGCGTCGGGCGGTATTGCCATTCCCATGGACAAGGAGCTGGATATGGAAGCCATTGAGGGGCTTCTGGAAAGCGTGGATGCCGAGGCGATCGTTTATTCCGCTAGCTTTAACGGAAAATTTGCCAATGCCATGAAGGCACACAAGAGCCTGAAGCTCTTTATCGCCGCCGACCCGGATGAGGCAGAGGCGGCAAATGAGTGCGTACTGTCCTTTGAGGCGTTGTGCGCCAAGGGTGAGCTTGCCGTTCGCAACGGATACACCTATCCCGCTGTGGAAAATCGGGACAAATTGGCGGTGATGCTCTTCACCTCCGGCACAACGGGAACGAGCAAGAGCGTGATGCTGAGTCAGAAGAATGTATTCTCGGTAGCATCGGCGGCAGCGGCAACCGTGAATTTCTACCCCGATGATGTAATCGTTTCCCTGCTCCCCATTCACCACACCTATGAGCTGGCGTGTAATCTGGCGGGTATGCTGTACGGTATGCATATCTGCATCAACGACTCGCTGACCCACGTACTGAAGAACTTCAAGATCTTCAAGCCCACGGCACTGGTACTGGTTCCCCTGTATGTCTACACCTTCTACAAGCGCATTTGGTCTGAGGCAAAGAAGAGCGGCAGAGACAAGAAGCTGAAGCTGGGCATCGGTGCCTCCAAGGCGATGAGAAGCATCGGATTGGATAAGAGACGGGATATTTTTGCCGAGGTACTCAATTCCTTTGGCGGCAGACTGGAAAAGATCGTTTGCGGCGGTGCGGCACTGAATCCGAGAATGATCGAGTTCTTTGACAATTTGGGCATTACCATTTATGAGGGCTATGGCATTACCGAGTGCTCTCCGTTGGTCTGCGTAGCTCCGTACTTCGCCCGCAAATACAGCTCGGTAGGTCCCGCTGTTCCCTGCTGTCAGGTTCGTATCGACGGTGAGCGGATGGGCGAAAAGGGCTATATTGAGGGTGAGATCCAAGTTAAGGGTGATAACGTAATGATCGGCTATTACAACAATCCCGAAGCAAATGAGGCTGTTTTTACTGAGGATGGCTGGTTCCGTACCGGAGACGTAGGCTTTATGGATGCGGATGAGTATGTGTTTATCACGGGACGAATGAAGAGCGTCATCGTTTTGGAAAACGGTAAGAACGTATTCCCCGAGGAGATCGAGGAGTATTTGGGCAACATTGAAACCATCGCTGAGTGTGCGGTAGTCGGACGGCAGAGCGGAGAGACGGTGAATTTGGTAGCACTGATCTATCCCGACTATACCAAGTATCCTGAAGGAACGGCGAATGGCGTGATTGAAAAGGACATTGAGGCGGCGATCATGGCAATGAACAAGACCCTGCCCACCTATAAACAGATCAAAAAGATCGAGCTGAGAAGCGTTCCCTTTGAAAAGACCACCTCCAGAAAAATCAAGCGGCATTTGCTGAAATAACCCAAAGCTGCTTGACAAAACAGGCAAAATCCTTTATAATGGTTTTGAAAACCACATTCAGTCTGTTTTCCCGTGTATCCCCCTGCAAATCCATCTTCTTCCTCCGATAAAATTCGTGAAAACGAAAAAAGAAAGGCAGATAAAACCATGAGCAATTATGTATTGATTACCGATTCCTGTGCCGATCTGTCCCGAGAGCTGTTGGGCTCTCTGGATATTCAGACCCTCTCCTTAGAGGCGGTCATGGACGACGGAAGCGTAAAGAGAAACGACGAAATTGACGTAAAAGAATTTTACCAAATGCTTCGGGACAAAAAGCATATCACCACCGCAGCCGTCAATATCGAGCGCTTTGCCGAGCTGTTTGAAACGGCACTGAAGGAGGGGAAGGATGTCCTGTACCTGGGCTTCTCCTCAGGATTGAGCGGAACCTATAACGCCGGCTTTGTGGCGGCGCAGGATCTGACCGAAAAGTACCCCGATCGGAAGATCTACACGGTGGATACCCTTTGCGCCTCCTTGGGACAGGGCTTGTTTGTATACCTGTGCGCCAAGATGCGCAAGGAGGGCAAGACCATCGACGAGGTGCGGGATTGGGCTGAAGCAAACAAGTTACACCTGTGCCACTGGTTTACGGTGGACGATCTGTTTTTCCTGAAGAGAGGCGGACGGGTCAGTGCCGCAACGGCGGTGATGGGCACTATGCTGAGCATCAAGCCCATTATGCACGTGGACAACAAGGGAAAGCTGATCAATGTACAGAAGGCAAGAGGCAGAAAGGGCTCCATCGACGAGTTGTTCAACAAGGTAAAGACCATGTCGATCGCTCCCGAAACGCAGACCATGTTCATCTGCCATGGCGACTGCCTTGCGGATGCCGAAGCGCTTGCTGAGCGTATGAAGAAGGAGTTAGGCGTACCTGAGGTCATCATTGACTATACAGGACCTGTCATCGGTGCCCATTCCGGTCCCGGCACGCTGGCGGTATTTTTCATGGGAACGGAGAGATGACCTATGACCATCAACGGAACAAAATTTTACGGCATGCTGATCTCTGCCGCCAATGCGCTGGATAACAAGCAGGAGATCATCAACAATATGAACGTCTTCCCCGTTCCGGATGGAGATACGGGGATCAATATGACACTGACTATGCGCACGATGAAGAATCTGTCGGATACGGACAGTCTTTCGGATTGCGCCAAAAAGGCGGCAGATGTGGCTCTGCGCTCGGCGCGGGGCAACTCGGGTGCTATCCTGTCTCTGTTCTTTCGCGGCATGGCAAAAGCGTTCCGAGGCTTGGAGGAGGCAGACTGCGTTCATGTAGCGTACGCCTTCGGAACAGGCTACAGTGAAGCCTACAAGGCGGTGATGAATCCCACCAAGGGAACCATCCTGACCGTGATGCAGAAGGTGGCGGATCGGGCACAAGAGCTGACCGAGGATGCCAGATTGAAGATCGAGAATCTGTTTGAGCGGCTGGTGGAAACGGCGGAGGTGGCTCTTGCCAAGACGCCGGAGCAGCTTCCAAAGCTGAAGGAAGCACATGTCGTGGATGCCGGCGGCTATGGCTTTGTGACCATTCTGAAGGGCATGCTGGCGGCACTGAAGAATCATCCCGTTGTCTTGGAAAAGGAAGCAGATGCGCCTACGGAGGAAGCAACCTTTGCGGATTTTGACGCAGAGGAGATCACCTTTGCGTACTGCACCGAGTGCATCGTGCAAAAGTCCGAGGAATATACGGGAGAGGATACCGCTGAGGAATTTCATCAATTCCTTTGCACGGTGGGTGACAGTGTCGTATTTGCCGAGGATGAGGAGATCATCAAGCTCCATGTGCATACCGATCACCCGGGACAGGTCATGGAGCAGGCACTCCGCTTCGGCAGTCTTGCCACGGTGAAGATCGAGAATATGAAGCTCCAGCACTCCGCCAAGGTGGTGGAGCAGGAAAAGAGCGGTGCCAAGGTGGCATCGCCCGAAAAGAAATACGGATTTGTGTCGGTGTGTCTGGGCGACGGGATCGCCGATGCCTTTCGGGATATCGGTGCTGACCGCATCATCCACGGCGGACAGACCATGAACCCTTCGACGCAGGATATTATTGACGCAGTGAATCTGACCCCGTCGGAATATGTGTTCGTGTTGCCCAACAACAAGAACATCTACATGGTTGCCGAGCAGGCCTCTAAGCTGATAAAGGACAAAAAAGTGGTAGTCATCCCCACCCGCAGTGTTCCTCAGGGCATTGCGGCGATGATCGCCTTCAACCCCGACGGAACTCCTGAGGACAATCAGGCGGCCATGGAGGACTCCCTTAGCAGTGTGGTGAGCATGTCGGTGACCGAAGCGGTCCGAAGCACCACGGTCTCGGGAGAGGCGATCAAGGACGGTCAAATGCTGGGGCTGGTGGACGGAGTCATTGAATGTGTGACGGACAGCGAGCAGGAGTGTCTGAGGAAGCTGGCGAAAAAAATCGGCGGCGCATCCTATGTGATGGTATTTTGCGGTGAGGGCGTTTCGGAGGAGGCGCAAGCACAGGCAGAGGCGATCCTTCGGGAGCATGCCCCCGACTGTGAGATCTCCGTAATGTACGGCGGACAACCTCTTTATCCGTATGTGATCTCGGTGGAATAAAAAATGTATAAAAAAGCGGGAAGGCTGACAGCCTTCCCGCTTTTTTATGCCATTCAAAGAATCAGGTGCTCAGGCATGCCGTCCTTCCAGAGGATGTCGCATTCGCCTGCAATCAGCGGCAGAATGTACGCACAGCAAGCATCGGTGATGCCGTCGCCGCCTTCGTTGATATATTCGTCGGGAACGGAGCGGATTCCATTGGCGATCCGAGAAACATCCCGATGTCCGATCCGATAGGAATAGGGCTGATCGGACAGCCGCTCAAAGACCATCATTTCTCCGCTGACGCCCGCCAGTGCCGCCTCCACTGCCGCCTTTCCGATCGCCACCGATTCTTTGCGGTCGGCAAGAGACAGGATATGTCCGCCGCACCGTTGGGGCAGATTCAGCTCGATGGAACGAACCTTACAGCCAAAGTGCCACTTGACCGCTACCTCCAGTGCCTTGGCGGTTCCCGCCAAGTATTGGTGTCCGAAGGCATCTGCCTCACTGCTTCCCGTGACCTTGCTGACATATCTTCCGTCAGCGAAACGAAGTCCCTCGGAAACAGCCACCACCAAATTGGGCTTTTCGGCAAATTTTTTCTCGATGCTCGCAAAAAAGCGTTCCATATCAAAGGTCCGCTCGGGAAGATACACAAGATCGGGGGCTTCGCCTCCCACTGCCTGTCCTGCGGCAGAGGCTGCCGCAAGCCAGCCTGCGCCCCGTCCCATGATCTCCACGATGGTCACGGCTTTTGTGGTATAGACAGCGCAGTCCCGTATGATCTCTCGGGTCACGGTCGCCACATATTTTGCCGCCGAACCGTAGCCGGGGGTATGATCAGTCTCGGGCAGATCGTTGTCGATGGTCTTGGGAACACCGACGATGCGGATCTCATATCCGACCCGTTCGGCATAACGGCTCATTTTTTCCACGGTATCCATCGAGTCGTTGCCGCCGATATAAAAGAAATACCGAATGTTCATCTCCCGCAGGATATCGAACAGCTTGGTATAGATGGCTTGATCCTCGGGCTTTCCGGAATCCGGCGCGGGGAGCTTTTTCCGACAGGAGCCCAATGCCGCCGCCGGGGTCTGCTCCAACAGGCGAAGGCTGTCCTCGGTGGCAAGCAGCTCGGAAAGGCAGACCGTCCGTCTTTCCAAAAGTCCTTCCAGTCCGTTTCGCATGCCGTACAGGCATTGGATCGCACCGTTTTGCCCGCTCTGCGAAAGCACGCCTCGGATCACGCCGCTGAGTGTGGCATTGATCGCCGCCGTAGGTCCGCCGGATTGTCCGACAATGGCATTTCCCTGTAACATCTTCTTCATACGCTTCCCCCGCTGTATTGGTCAAATTATAAAATTTCTTCGTCATTATTTTACCATATCCGCCGTGATTTGTCAAGGTAAAAGGGACAGCCTTTATCGGAATGATTCGTTTTTTTTTACATAAACTTCTATGGGGACGGTTCTGTGCCTTCAATTCACCCGATGGCAGCTTCGGGAGCCGTCAAAAGAGGTCGTCATGTTCACCGATTTTTTATCTATGCTCTCTCATTTCATTCATCTGATCTTGGGTATCAGCTCGCCGCAGAGCTTTCCTCCTCCCTTGCCGCCAGATCGGGAGCGGGACTATTTCGTGGAAATGGAGCGGGGCGACAAGAGCCACCGTCGGGAGCTGATCTTACATAATCTGCGCTTGGTCTCCCACATCGTCCGAAAATATTATGCCACGGCAAAAAATCAGGAGGATCTGGTCTCCATCGGCACTTTGGGGCTGATCAAGGCGGTGGACACCTTTTGTATCTCCAAGGGGGCAAAATTCGCTACCTATGCCGCCAGATGTATTCAAAACGAAATTCTGATGCATTTTCGGTCACAAAAAAAGCTGTCTGCCGAGGTTTCGCTCAACGAGACCATTGATGTGGATCGGGACGGCAATCCGCTGACCTATATTGATGTCATCAGCTGTGAGGAAAGTCTGAGTACCGAGGTGGAGCGCAAGATCTCCTCCGATCGGGCATTGCGGTATGTCAACACGGTGCTGACCCCCAGAGAGCGGCAAATCATTGTTCTGCGCTACGGCTTGGGCGGCAGAAGATCCTTGACACAACGGGAGATCGCAGAGCGCTTGAAGATTTCCCGCTCCTATGTCAGCCGCATTGAAAAGGGAGCCTTGGAAAAGCTCCAAAGCGCCTTTAAGAATGCCCAATAATACAGTTCTTTCCAAAAATCCGAAGGAATTGCATAGCCTCCGATTTGGTGGATATACTAATATCAAATCAAACAGGAGGTTCTTACCATGACTTCAAAAGAATTGCTGTATCTGGAGGATGCCTTGGGGCATGAGAAATTTTTTCAGACCAAATGTCAGGAGACGGCACAATGCTTACAGGATGCCGACCTGAAGGCGTGCGTGGAGCAGATGGCGGAAAAGCATCGGCAGATCTATCAGAATCTGTACGGATTGCTGTAATGAAAAAGAAACGGAAAGGAGAAAGCAATGGACGATCGGGCATTGATGGAAAATATGCTGCTGTTGGAAAAGGGGGTGTGTGACCTGTATATGCACGGAACCTTAGAATCCTCTACCGAAACGGTTCACGGTGTCTTTCGGGCAGCACTGACCGAATCGCTGTGCATGCAGGATACCCTGTACGGCAAGATGGCGGCAAAGGGCTGGTACCCCGCAGAACAGGTGGAAGGAAGCAAGATCAACACGGTCAAGCAGAAATTCAGCGGCGGCGGACAGTAAAAGTAAGGGAACAGAGCGCATTTCTCTGTTCCCTTTTTCGTTGCTTGCCTCTTGACAAGCCTTTCAATTTATCGTATAATATAGATACACTGTATGGAGAGCAAGGAGTTTTTATGGAGACCATTACCAGCTTCCGTGTCGATCACGACAAGATCGGCAAGGGTATTTACATTTCTCGGATCGACGGCGACATTGTGACCTACGATCTGCGCACCCGCATCCCCAACGGAGGAGACTACATGGATCACGTGACCATGCATTCGGTGGAGCACATGTTTGCCACCTATATCCGCAATTCCGCCATAGGGGAGCATGTCATTTATTTTGGCCCGATGGGCTGTCGCACCGGCTTTTATTTGCTGGTCCGTTCCCTGCCCAAGGAGGTCGTTCTCGATGAGGTCATGCTTGCGTTGGAGCGCATTGTGGGGCATACGGACGGTATGTTCGGGGCGACCCGAAAGGAATGCGGCAATTATCGGGAGCTGAGCCTTGATGCCGCAAAAACGGAAGCCGCCGCTTATCTTGCGGTATTGCGGCAGAACGAAAACACCTTTGAATATCCCAATTGAGGCAAAAAAGAGCGCCGACAAAAGTCCTTGACTTTTGTCGGCGTTTTTCATTGTACGGTCAAGACGACCTTTCCTACGTTCTCTCCTCGCTCAAGGATGGCGTGAGCTTCCTCTGCCTGCTGTATGGGCAAGACCCGATAGATCGACGGACGGATGGCTCCGCTTTCGATCTTGGGCCACACATTCTGCACAAGCTCAGACAGGATATATGCCTTATATTCGGGAGCTCGGTTGCGAAGCATACTACCCACAAGATGCAATCCCTTGGTCAGAAGCGGACGAAGCGATACGGTGGTTTCGGTTCCCGCAAGGGTGGAAATGACGATCCAATAGCCGCCTTTTGCCATATAGGGCAGGCTCTTGCCCAGTGTCTCACCCGAAAGGCAATCCATGGAGACGTTGACGGGCGAGCCATTCTCTTCTTCTGCTTTGAGAATTTCTTCTACGCTTTGGGTGGTGGAATTGATGATCTTATCGGCGCCAAGCGGTTTGATCTTCTCTGCGATCTCATCGGAGAGAACCGACGTAATGACCCGTGCGCCGAACGCCTTTGCCATGGGGATCGCAACAGAGGCAAGTCCGCTGGCTCCCGCAGGGATAAAGGCGGTTTGTCCCGCCGTCAGATGTCCCTCCAAAAAGAGGTTCAGATAGGAGGTGGCGTAGGCTTCGGGAAGCGCCGCCGCCTCGGTCATGGAGAGCCCCTTCGGGATGGGCATGAGCATATCCTGTTTTACCGCCACATATTCGGCATATCCGCCGCCGCCCAGCAGGGCGCAGACACGGTCTCCCACCTGCCAATTTGTTACGGCGGAGCCAACCTCCGCAATCTCTCCTGCGATCTCCAAGCCCATCCAAGGCGGACAGCCTGCCGGAGAGGGATATTTGCCCTGCCGCTGTAACAGATCGGCACGGTTGAGGGCGGCGGCGTGAATCTTTACAAGCACTTCATCGGCTTGTACGGTGGGGTCGGCAACCTCCGACCAGACCAATCGCTTTTGTTCATCGACCAGCATGGCTTTCATATCAGTCACTTCCTTTCATTGAGAGGCTTCGTCCGCCGTCTATGACGTAGGTCTGCCCCGTAATAAATCTTGCTCGCTCACTGCACAAAAATTCCACAAGCTGTGCCACATCCTTGGCAGTACATTTCTCTCCCAACAGGTTTGTCTTGAAGGCTCGGTCGTCCCCTCCCGTTTCCTCGGGGCGCATGACGATGCCCGGCGCCACACTGTTGACGTTGATCTTATATGGTCCCAGCTCCTTGGCAAGGGCTTTGGTGAAAGACATCACGCCTCCCTTTGCCGCCGCATAATCACAACAGCATTTCAGACCGTTCAGCCCTACGGCGGAGGAGAAGTTGACGATCTTGCCGCCCTCCCCCTGTCGGATCATGACCCGTGCTGCCGCACGGCTTCCGTAAATGGCACCGTACAGGTTGACCTTCAGCACTCGATCGATCACATAGTCCTCCTGCTCGACAAGGGGAACAAATTTTGCCTGCGCTCCTGCGATGCGAGCACTACCGCCTGCTACGTGAACGAAGATATCCAACCGCCCAAGCTCCCGAACGGCGGTATCGACGGCGGCATGGATGCTTGCCGACTCGGATACATCCGCCACATAGCCCTTTGCCTTTCCGCCGTCTGCCGTGATTCGCTGCACGGTTCGTTGAACACTTTCTTCGTTGATATCGCAAACCGCCACCGCAATACCTGCTTTTGCCAAGGTACAGGCGGTCTCGCTTCCGATATATCCGCCGGCTCCTGTGATAAATGCTACTTTGTTCATGTTTCTCTCCTTTACTCCGTTAACCTTGATAGACCACACGTCCGTCCGCTACGGTCAGGACACATCGGTAGCCTCTTTTGCTTTTGATACGATTTCCTGCTCTGTCGGTCAGGTCAAAGCCCTCATCGGTATATGCCAGTACGGCAAGATCAGCACACCGTCCGACCTTCAGATATCCCCATTCCTCTGCCTTACCCAAGGCTGTTGCGGGATGGGAGGTAACAGCACGGAAGAGTGCTTCCACGCTCATCCCCATTGCAGCGGCAATCGACATACACATCGTCATTCCGTACCTGCCCCCTCGGGTATAGGTACTGAGCTTTGTTACATCAGTGCTGATGATATCGGGGATCACGCCTGCCTCGATTGCCCGCCGCAGGATGCCGAAATCGGTATGAACATTGCCGGCAAAGCCTACGTCGATCACCACGCCCCTGCTTTGGGCTTGTTTCATGCTTACAAAGCCGTCCTCGGCGGCGTTATTCTCTCCGCCGTGAAAGGCATGGGTGAGGATATCGCCGGGGCTGAGGGCTTCCAGGATCTCGGACATAGGCGTGGGAGAATGGGAGCAATGCACCATCACACGCAAGCCCTTGGCTCGGGCAAAGGCGCAGATCTGACGGAGCGGCTCGCTATCGAACACCTCAGACACAACGGTATCAAAATACACCTTGATCCCCACTGCCTTGTCGCCGTACCGTATCAGCATCTCCTCTGCCTTGGTAAGATCAGCCCGATTGTCCCGAATATCTGCGCAGACAAACACGGTATTTTTTACGGTAAAGGAATCCAACAGCACCCGATCACCGTGTACGCCGGAGGCGTCCGCCGCCGCAGTGACGCCAAAGGGAATACAGCTCAGATCGACACCGATACCGTATCGGTCGGCGGAAATGCCCCGCATATGAACATGGGCATCCACCAATCCCGCAGACACGGTTTTTCCGTCGGCGTAATAGACGGTATCCGCCGTCTCGGCAATGGTCGGCTCGATACGCTCGACGGTCTGTCCGTTGATCAGAATATCGACTTTCTCAAAGCGTTCTCCGTCCCAGACACATCCGTTTTTAATCAATAGCTTTGCCATGGAATCGTACTCCTCCCACGATCTCGTTCAATACCTTTTGTACCAAATAGTCGTGCTCATAGGTAAATGGATTTTTCTTGGTTCCTTGAATGTATGCATAAAAATCCTGCATCATCGTGTCATAACGGCCGTCTGCCGTATGATCCTCAAACAGATAGCTCTTTTTTCTGTCCTCATAGGTCTTGTCGGCAATGCTTGTATCCGAATAGGTCATGCTAATGGGTCGTTCCAAGGGACAGATATTGACCGTTCCCTTGCTTCCCGATACCACAAGCTGACGCCGTCCGAAGCCGTTGACCTCCACGGAGGAAACAAAGATACGGGCAAGTGCCTTGTCATATTCCAGTACAGCTAAGTTGTTGTCGGCAAGGTCGATCCCGTCCAGCCCCGTATGCTTCAAAAAGGAGGTGATCCTTTGCGGCTCGCCCAGCATATACACGACCAGATCGACCAGATGGCTTCCGAGAATGTACATGATCCCGCCGCCGAAGTTGGTCAGCCACCTTTTGTACTCTGCGGAGTGGAAGGTGCTCATTTCGGCGTTGATCGAATAGATCTCGCCAAGGTCTCCGTTTTTGATGTGCGCCAAGCACTGCAAAACGGCAGGATTGTAGCGGTACATATAGGCAAGCTGAACGACAAGCCTTTTCGCTTTTGCCGTATCCAATACAGCTTTGTATTCTTCAAGCGTTCCACTTGCGGGCTTATCCAAATGGACATGCTTGCCCGCATCGACGCACATCCTTGCGTATTTGGTCAGATCCCACACGTCGCTTTCGATCAGCACGGCATCCGACTGCTCGATGATCTGCTCCACGCTTAGGCGGGGAAGTCCCTCGTAGCCCTTGAGGTCGCCTCTCTTTTCGATCCAACGCTCGTTTTCCTCGGCATAGCCGATCACACAGAACAGCTCGGGAAATTTTCGAACAGCTTTCATTTTTGCTTCTCCGTGGTTGTGTCCGATGCCGATCTGACCGATCTTTAGCTTTTTCATTGGATATTCCTCCAATCGAACACCGTACCCATCGGGAATTTCGGGTCATCGCAAAGCGCATTATAGACCGCCGTCGCCTCCTCGGGAGACACCACACGGGAACAGATGGGAGCGACCTCGATCCGTCCTGCGGCGATCAGAGAAAGAATGGCTTGGCAGTCATCCTGATGCGTCCAGTGATGGGGGTAGGATTCGAACTTTGGTCGAACGAAATTGTGCGCTCCGATCAGCTTGACGCCCGGACGGTGCACCTGTTGATAATAGTCCACGGCGCAATCCGAGACACGGGTACAGCCAAGCAAGGAAATTCTTCCCATCCACGAAGCGCAGTCCAGTGCTTGCTTCATGGCGGCAGACACGCCCGTGACCTCAACGGTAGCGTTGACTCCCTTACCGCCCGTGAGCTTCTTGACCTGCTCGACAAAATCGGGAGCGGAGGGGTCAAGGGTATAATCGGCGCCAAGCTGTAAGGCAAGCTTGCGCCGTTCGGGGTTGAGGTCGGCGGCGATAATGGGATAAGCACCGCTTAGACGGCAAAACTGCACGGCGAAGATACCAAGCAAGCCAAGGCCCATGACCATGGCACTCTCGCCAAGCTCGATCTCCAGCTTTCTCACGCCGCCAAGACCCATGGAAGCGATGATGACAAATGCGGCATCCAAGGAGGAGACCTGTGTCTGCACAACCTTGGTGATATCCGCCTCGGGTCTGAGATTGTATTTGGCATGGTAGCCGTGATAGACCAGAACACGATCGCCAGTGGCAACGGTTTTAACCGACTCGCCCACCTGTATCACCCGACCTACACCGCAATAGCCAAGGTGTTTCGGAAAGTACATGCCGCCTGCGTTGGGCATCCCCATAAGATTCGCCCGCTCGGTTCCGCCGCTGATGACGGTATATTCCATTTGGGTCAGCACTTCGTCCCCTTTTGGCTCCTGAATCTCCTTCTCCAGCAGTTCTGCCCGATGGACGTCGGTAAATAGAATCTGTTTGTTGTTCATCGTTTTTCTCCTTATCGAAGCTTTTTCATGCCGTCTACGACCGAGCGGACGGTTCGCAGGTCAAGCTGCTCCATGGTACTGCCTCGGTCATAGCGATCCACGCAGAAAATGATCTGTCCGCCGAGCATTGGGTTGACGATGCGAGACAGACTCCCAGCCGCTCCGCTTGCGTGATAGCTGACGGGCGTTCCGACCTCCTTTTTCAGGGTCGCCATGGTACGGAAGCTTTCAATCAAATCCTCCTCGGTTTCGGCTTTGGTAACGATTTTGATGATATCGGGCTTTCGTTGCTCCAAGAAGCGTGCCAGCTCTGTGACCTGTTCAGCATTCATGGGAATGCCCGGGTGACAGGAAAGCAAAACCTCAGCACCCATGGCATGGACTTGTTCGATCAGGGCGCATTGCTTGGCAATGACCGCTTCCTCGGTGACGATCTCCTTGGGGTCTCCCTTGGTAAAGGAATAACGGTCAGAGCCGCAAAAATGCTCCTTGGAGGGTAGATGATAGGTATATCCCTGCATGTCAATACCCGCCGCACCTGCCGCTACGGCGCGCAGAAGGCTGTTGATCCGCTCCTCCTCGGAAAGACGGGCATCCTGCCAATCATAGGTATTGTTGTAGTTCAGTGCCAGCACGGGAAGCGTTGATGCGCAGATGATCCTCCTCAGGCTTTCCGTATCGGTTTGCTCCAGACAGGACAGGTGCAGGTCGATCATATCCGCTCCGCCGTACAGACAGTTTTTGACGGCAGCGACGGCACTGCGTGTGTGTTGTTCTCTTACCACTCCCGCAAGAGCCGGAGCCGGTAGCTGTGATAATCGTTGCTTCATTTCTTCACCTCCAGCATCAGTATAGCATAATTGAGGCGGTGCGTCAATGTGGATTTTGCTTTTTTTATGTATTCTGATACTACTTTCTCAAATTTTTCCGAAATTTTTACTTGACGGGCTTTAAAAAACGTGATATAATCATAAAAAAAAAGATAGGACGGCAAAAAATGAAGCTTTTGGATTTGTCCGATTTGGTCATTACGAAAATCTGCTCGGTGGCGACCATGTACAACGATGCCGGCAAACACATGCGAAAGATCGACCGCCCCCGTTGGGGCTTGATCGTGAAATATGAGGGGGAGACCATTTATACGCAGAATGGCACACAGCTTCGCTCGAATGCCTCCTGCGCCGTTCTTTTACCGGCAGGTGCCTCTTATGAGTGGCATTGCACGCAGGCGGGACATTTCATGGCATTGGAGTTTGAAAGCCCTCTGTCCGCAGACACGATCCTTTCCCTTCCTCTGTCAAAGGGCGACCGTACCTTGCAGATGCTCCGAGAGCTGGAGTACAAGCGGGCGGCGCATGCCCCCTTTTTTGAGCAGGAGAGCATTCGGGATGCGTACACCGTTCTTTTGCGCCTCTTTCGCACTCATGCCTCCTATCTTCCCTCGGAGCAACGACAGCGTATCGCTCCCGCCGTGGAGCATATCGTCCGAAATTATCATCAGCCCCTGTGCAATGAGGAGCTTGCGGCAATGACGGGACTATCCTGTGTGTACTTCCGCAAGCTGTTCACCCGCCTGATGGGGCAGGCTCCGATGGCGTATGTTCACGGTCTGCGGATCCAAAAGGCAAAGGAGATGCTGCGGAGTGATTTCGGAACGATCGCAGAGGTTGCCGATGCGGTGGGCTACTGCAATGTCTACCACTTCTCCAAAATGTTCAAGCAACAGACCGGGCTGTCACCCGGACAGTACAGCAAGAAAAAGAATGAGCCGTCTCACGATCTGTGAGACGGCTCTCATTTCTTTTATGATCTGTTTCTCTTTTTTATACTCGTTTGGACAGGACATCCTTCTCATATTGCTTGACATCCTCAAACCAAGCCTCGCCGCTCTTCACGCCGCAGGCTTGGCAATATTCCGCCCACACAGCTCCCCACGGATAGGTCTTCAGCTCCTCCTGCCGCAGCATTAGCTCGGTAAAGCATCCTGCCTTTTGCAGGTCTGACAGCTCCTTATGAGGTGTCAGCAGGGCGATCAGCAGGGCTTTGCGGAAGCTCCGCAGTCCCATGACCCATGCCGCCACACGGTTGATGCTTGCGTCAAAGTAATCCAGTGCAATGGCGATATCGTCGATCCGTCCGCTTGCCACGATCTCCTTGGCGATCTCCTTGGTCTCATCATCCAAGCGAACCACATGGTCGGAGTCCCAACGAACCGAACGGGTGACGTGCAGTGCCAGTTTGGGAGAAAACAGGAGCATGGACGAGATCTTATCGGAAACTACCTCGGTGGGGTGGTAGTGCCCGTTATCCATCAGCGGAACGATGCCGCGGCTGAGAACATAGCCCAGTCCAAATTCGGCAGAGCCGACGGTGTAGGACTCCAGCCCGATGCCGAACACCTTGGATTCCAGGCAGACGAGAACCTTTTCTCTGTCGTAGCCGATGCCCAAGATCTCATCCATGGAGCGGGCAAAGGTAGCTCTGGGAGACAAACGGTCGGCGGGGATATCCTTATATCCGTCGGGGATCCACACATTCATCACGCAGGGGATGCCCGTTTCGTTGGCAAAATATTCGGCGATCCGCAAACAAGCCTGCCCGTGGCGCACCCAAAAGGCACGGATCTCCTCGTCGGGGGAGGCAAGGGTCAAGCCATCTGCCTTGGGGTGGGAGAAAAAGGTAGGGTTAAAATCAATACCCATGCCCCGTGCCTTGGCAAATTCTACCCATTTGGCAAAATGCTTGGGCTGAAGCGCATCGCGGTCTGCCCATTCGCCCTCCTCGAAAATAGCGTAGCAGGCGTGCAGGTTGAGCTTATGGGCGCCGCCGTCCAGCGCCAGCACCTTGTCGATGTCTGCCATCAGCTCTGCGGGGGTCCTTGCCCGTCCAGGGTAGTTGCCCGTGGTCTGAATACCGCCGCTCAGCGCGCCTTTAAAATCAAAGCCCTTAACATCGTCGCCCTGCCAGCAGTGGAGGGAGATCGGAATGTTTTTCAGAGTATCGATGACCGCATCGGTGTCGATCCCAATGGCGGCGTACCGTTCTTTGGCAATTGCATATTCGTTTGTCATGGTTCATATCCTCTCTTTCTGTATCGTTATTTCAAGATTTTTTGTACATCAAAGGAACGGAATACGGTCTCTCTCGCCTCAGCAACAGAGCCAAATACGCCTGTTCCCAGCATCTGAGACAGCAGATTTCCGATGGCGGTCGCCTCGGTGGGACCTGCATAGACGGGAATATCCAACGCCTCTGCCGTCAAGCGGTTCAGGTACGGATCCTTGCTTCCGCCGCCGATGATATGCAGTGCCTCGGGCTTCTTTCCCGTGACCGTCTCCAGCTCCCGAATCGTTTCGCCATAGCACTCCGCCAGACTGCGATACACGCAACAGAGCAATTCTCCAAGGCTCATTTCGGGGGCTTGGCATGCACCTCGGATGGCGTCGATCATGGAGCTCGGTGCCAAAAAGTCGTTGCTGTTGACGTTGATGCGATAGGGGGTATCCTCCACTGCCTCTGCCATGTCGCACAGCTCTGCAAAGGAATACTTGCCGTCCAGCTCCCGACGGATCGACTGGATGATCCAAAGCCCCATAATATTTTTCAGGAAGCGGTAGCGGTGAGCAAAGCCTCCCTCATTGGTAAAGTTACAATCGTGCGCCTTGGCGGAGGAATCGGGCTCCATCCGCTCCATGCCCATCAGCGACCATGTTCCCGAGCTTAAAAATGCCACTTGATCCGAATTGGTGGGAACCGCCAGCACGGCAGACGCCGTATCATGGGAGGCGGGGTGCAGGACGGTCAGATCATATCCGATCGCCGCCGCATGCTCGGGCAACAGCCGTCCTACCGTCTCTCCCGGCATATGTAACGGTTCGAACAGGCGGGTGGGATAGCCCAGCCGTTCGATCAGCTCCTTGTCCCACTGTCCCGTAGTCAGGCTTACCAGCTGTGCGGTGGTTGCGTTGGTATATTCCTGATGGCACACGCCGGTCAGACGGTAGCTCAGATAGTCGGGCATCATCAGCAGATGCTCCGCCTGCGCCAGCTGCTCGGGTGCCTGCTTTTGCAGTGCCATCAGCTGATAGATCGTGTTATAGGGCTGCTTTTGGATACCTGTGCGGGCATACAGCTCCTCCTCGGAAAGCTTTTCATAAACCGCTTGATCGATCCCCTCGGTTCGGTCATCCCGATATCCGACGGCATCTCCGATGACTTGTCCGTCACCGTCCAACAGCAGAAAATCCACGCCCCATGTGTCGATCGCCATATAAGACGGCTTCTTTCCTACCTCGGCACACCGCCGCAAGCCCTCTAAAATATGCGCGGTCAGTGCCTCGTGATCCCAACACATATGTCCGTTTTTGGGGCTCATTCCGTTGGGAAAGCGATAGACCTCCTCCAAGCAGAGGCGTCCGTCCTCTATCCACCCCAAAATATGCCTTCCGCTGGATGCGCCGATATCTACGGCAAGATAATAGGAACCCTTCATCTTATTTCCTCCTTTTTTTGGATCATTTTAATCCTTGCTTATATTATAAAACATTTGAAGCAGAAAAACAAGGTCGTTATTTCACCAAAAAAGTGTCTTTTTTTATGATTTCTATTGAAAAGCACTTTATTTTATGCTATAATGAAGAAAAAATGGGAGTGTGCCGCCATGAATCGGGAAATTTTGGACTTTCTGTTTCAAGTAACGGAAGAAGAACAATACAATCTGGTCGAGACGAATGCCTTCGATCAGAGCCTGTATGCCAAGCCCGGACGGTTTGTGATCGAGCGCCGTCACATGTCTCATATAGCGTTCGGAGAAGCCACCGCCCCCATCTGCATCAATTCCCACCCCCGTTTTCGGGAATTTCCCGCCCATTCTCACGATTTTATCGAGCTGATGTATGTATGCAGCGGAAGCATCACCCATGTGTTGGAAAACGAAACCGTTTGTCTGCATGCCGATGAAATGATCCTGCTGGGACGGGATACCAAGCATTCGATCCTTAAAGCGGAGCAAAATGATATCGGGATCAATCTGATCATTTCCGTAGATCTTTTTGAATCCTTGTTTTATACCATGCGAAGCAATTCCTATCTGAAGGGGCAAGTACTGGAGGGGCTGTTCCGCAAAAACGGAACGCCGTATCTGGTGTTCTCTGCCAAGGAGAATATCGCCGTCCGCAATCTGATAGAGGGAATGATCGCCACGGTCATGATCGAAAGAAATACCGATGGCTATCTGCTTCAGCAATCCCTGTCTCTCCTGCTCTCCCATCTTGCCTCCATGTCCGAGCAAGAGCCCCTCGGTACCTCCGATTCGAAGGAAACGCTCAAAAAAAGGCTGTTGAACTATATTCACACTACATACAGCACCGCCACGCTGACCGAAGCGGCGGATATGTTCGGCTTATCGGTTCCCTATCTGAGCCGATTGGTGTGCGAGAGCTTTGGGGAGACCTTCAAGGAGCTGTTGCTGAGAGAGCGATTTGCCGCCGCCTGTGAGCTGCTTTGCACCACCAACATGCCAATCGGCGATATCATCCATCGCATCGGCTATGAGAACAGCAGTTATTTTCACAAGGAATTTAAAAATCGCTACGACATGACACCGAAGCAATACCGTAAAAATCACAGAAAAATGCCCTGACAGCCGTCAGGGCATTTTTCTATTGACTTGCCTTACTCGGCAACCGTTTCTTCCACTGCCTCGGTGGTTTCCTCGGCAGGAGCCTCTGCGGACACCTCCACAGCCTCGGCAGCAACCTCCTCTGCCGCTTCCTCAACGACCTCGGGAGCAGCCTCCTCGACTACCTCCTCGGGCATTGCCTCGGCAGCAGCCTGTGCTTCATCCAACAGCACACGGATCGACAGGCTAACCTTTTGGTTCTCTTCGTCGATAGCGATGATCTTTGCCTCAACCACCTGTCCTACCGTCAGCACATCGGCAGGCTTGTTGATCTTTTCCTGTGCGATCTGAGAAATGTGGATCAAGCCGTCTACGCCGTCCACGATCTCGGCAAAAGCACCGAAGGGCATCAGGCTGACGATCTTTACCTCAGCCACATCACCCACCGCATACTTTGCGGTGAACGCATACCAAGGATTGGTATCATCGGTCTTATAACCCAACGAGATGCGCTTCTTCTCGGCATCAAAGCTCTTGACGTAAACCGTCAGCTCCTGTCCCACGGAAACAACAGCCGCAGGAGTTGCGATGGGCTTCCAGGACAGCTCGGTCTTATGTACCATACCGTCAACGCCGCCAAGGTCAACAAAAGCACCGTAAGAGGTCATGCTCTTTACCACGCCGGTATAGACCTTGCCCTCCTCTACCTCTGCCCAGAAGGCAGCCTCTTGCGCCCGACGCTCCTCACGGAGAACCGCACGAACCGAACCGAT
The DNA here is from genome assembly GCA_015063535.1 of Oscillospiraceae bacterium. Lineage (GTDB taxonomy): Bacteria > Bacillota > Clostridia > Oscillospirales > CAG-272 > HGM12713. Next base: position 133,734 of record SVTY01000002.1, on the reverse strand, counting down.
GGCACGGTTGCCCTTGATCTCAATGATCTTGATCCGAACCTCAGTTCCCTTCATAGCAGAAAGGTCGCCATCCTTCGGAACTCCGCTGTGAGAAGCGGGAACGAAGATCTTATTGGCTCCGACCAGTACGGTCATGCCGCCCTTGATCACCTCTACGACCTTGCCGCAAAGGATCTCTCCGCTTTCGCAAGCATCCACGATCCTCTGCCAGCTCTTGGCAGAATCCACTGCCTTCTTGGATAGCTCCGCAATGCCTTCGATGTCACTGACACGTCCGACACGGGCTTCGATCTCGTCGCCCTTCTTGAACAGCTCGCTCAGCTTTACAGAAGGATCGTCGGTGATCTGTTCCGCTTTGATAAAGCCGGTTACTTGCGCACCAAGGTCAAGCGTAAGCTCTGCGTCGGTCACGTTTGTCACGGTACCGGTCACGATATCTCCTGTATTTAAAGTTTTGAACGATGAATCAAGCATTTCTTCAAAATTTTCTTTCATTTCGCTCATGGTTTTGTACACCTCCTGAATGACGCCTGACGGGGTCGATGCTCCCGCGGCAATACCCACTCTTGTGTGGGCGGACATTATTAAATTCAGCTCCGCAAGCTCATCCGGCCGTTCAATCCGAACGGTTGCGGGGCAGATTTTCTTACATATATCGTACAGCTTGGCGGTGTTGGAGCTTTCCCGTCCGCCAATGACGATCATCACCTCACTGCGAGCCGCCAAAGCCTCCGCCTCGGTCTGCCGCTCTTCCGTGACACTACATATTGTATCAAAAATTAAGGCATTTGTATATAGGTTTTGCAAAAGTTTTTGACTTTTCTTCCATTCGCCCAAATTTTGCGTGGTTTGTGCCACTAAAATCGGCGTTTTGTCCCTATATTTTTCAAAAACTCCCTGCTTGATCGCCGTCTCCAACGCATCGGCGGTCTCAAAGGTCAGTTTGTCGTATTCAAAATAGCTCATAATACCCACAACTTCAGGATGCGTAGCCTTGCCCATGAGAATAAACAAATTCTCCGGTTCGGAATATTCCGATGCAATTTTGTGGATCTTTTTGACAAAGGGGCAGGTGCAATCCTCGTAGTGAAAATACGGATTGATCCGTGTCATGGCGGAAAGCAGCTCCTCATCCTCTCTGGGAATACCGTGGGCTCGCACAAAGACCCGCACGGGAGACTTTGCCGTTGCCGTGGCGACCAGTGCCGGAATGCGGTCAATGGAGGTGATCCCCACGCCCGCCTCCTCTAACTTTCGGTTATATGTATCGTTATGAATCAGCATCCCCAAGGTATAGATCCGCTCTCCCGTTTGTTCGGCAAGCACCTCCTCCAAACGGTCGGTAGCTCTCTTTACCCCAAAGCAAAAGCCTGCGTTTTTTGCAATTTCAATCATGGTTCGGTTCCTTTATTTTTATTTTTTCGGGTGTGTTCGGCGGCAAAAGCCTCGCCCAATGTACAGATCTCATCAAAGATACGATCTGTGATCCGTCCGTATTCTCCCACCGCCTCGGGATCATACGCAAAGCTGTCGTAGGGGATCGGCTTTCCGATGATTACATACGTCCTGCGGAACAGCTTGAAGGCATTATTTTTTCTCATAATATAGGTAGGGATCACGTCGGCATTCGCACGGGTACAGATAAGCGCCGCTCCGTTTTTGGTAGGGGTGGTTCGGGGATCAACCTGCGGATACCGATGCCCTTGAGGAAACATGCCCATGCACCGTCCCTCCTTCACCATTTCTACCGCCGCCTTGATAGCCCCTACATCGTTGCCGCCCCGATCGATCGGGAAAGCACCGAGCATACGGATCAGCGGCGCAAGAAGCGGAATTTTAAACAGCTCCTTCTTTGCCATAAATCGGATCTGATGCTTTCGAAAGGCATAGCACAGCACCACCGCATCCGTGGCGGAAGTATGATTTCCGCACACGATAAAACCGCCCTTCTCCGGCTCGTTCTCCCGTCCGATCACATGAATGCGAAACAGCCAACCCACAAGGCGGGCAAAAATGGCATAGCAGACACGGTAGCCGGTACTCGTTTCCTTTTTTTTGCGCTGCTTTTTTTGCTCGGTCTTGGTTCGTTTGGTCTTTGCCATAGCAAAACGCTCCTTTATCCGGCAAAGCCGGTTTTTTCTCGGATCAACGAAACGATCGCCTCCACGCTCTCCTCCAACTTCATTCCTGTGTTGTCAAAGACAATGGCATCCGATGCCGCCTGTGCCGGTGCGATCTCTCGGGTACTGTCCTGCGTATCACGCTCGTTCATTTCCCGCAATACATCCTCATAACGAACCGTTTGCCCCTTGGCGATCAGCTCGTCATAGCGCCGTTTCGCCCGACACTCCGCCGATGCGGTCAGGAAGATCTTGACGTCCGCATTGGGTAAAATGACCGTTCCGATATCCCGTCCGTCCATGATGACACTGTTTTTGCGGGCAATATCCTTCTGTGTTTCCAACAGAAAAGCTCTTACCTCGGGAATGGCGGATACCGCCGACGCATACATGGACATTTCGGGCGTACGGATCCGATCGCCCAGATCCTCTCCGTTCAGATAGACCCGCTGCGCTCCGTCCACATAGCGAACTTCAATGACGATTTGAGGTAGGCAACCGCTGACCCCCACCCGATCGTGCGGATCAATATTCTGTGTCCGTACATAATATCCGACCGTCCGATACAGTGCACCTGTATCCACATAGACGATACCCAGCTTCGCCGCTACCGCCTTGGAGATCGTACTTTTGCCCGCACCGCCCGGTCCGTCAATCGCAATCTGAATCATACTAATTACCTCGTATGGGTTGATTTGCGGGGCTTCGCCCCACACCCCACTTAAAAACTTTTTAAAAAAAGTTTTTAAGAATTTCAAAAACTTGAAACAAAAATAATTTTTTCGGAAGTTCTTTGGAGGTACGGAATCTTTCTTCCAAGAAAGGTTCTGTGACGCATCCTCGCATCCCTTACATCCCTGCGCTGTGACCCGCCAAAGCACCTGTGGAAAAGGCGACCTGGAGGTTAAAGCCGCCGGTATAGGCATCCACGTCCAACAGCTCGCCCGCAAGATACAGCCCTCGGCAAACCTTGGATTCCATGGTTTTGGGATCGACCTCCTTGGTCGGGATGCCACCCTTGGTAACGATTGCCTCGGTAATGGGGCGGAAGCCGTCCATAGAGACAGTCAGCTTACGGATCACACCAACCAAGGCGGCTCTCTCCTCTTTGGTCACCGAATGAACCTTTTTTCGGGGGTCTATCCCCGACAGGCGGACGGCGACGGGAATCAGCTTCTGCGGAAGGAGATCTCCGAGTGCATTGATAAAATCCTTATTATGATAGGCGGAGAAATCCGACAGGATCCGTCCGTCCAGCGTTTTTTCATCCAACGCAGGCTTCAGGTTGATCTGTGCCTCGTACCTGCCAGGGCAAATATCCCGAATATGGGCGGAGGCAGACAGGATCATGGGGCCCGTCAGCCCGAAGTGGGTAAACATCATTTCCCCAAAGTCCTCATAGACCGTTCTTCCGTTTGTCCGATCCACCACACGCAAGGAAACATTCCGCAAAGACAGCCCCTGCAATTCGACGCACAGCCGATCTCGGCTGACCACGGGAACCAAGGAGGGAGACAGCTCGGTCACGGTATGTCCGACCTGCTTTACCAGTCTGTATCCGTCTCCGTCGGAGCCGGTTCGGGGATAGGACATGCCTCCCGTACAGACGATCACTCGGTCAAAGCGGGCTTCTCCGCTCGGGGTACGAAGCCCCCGAATACAGCCATCCTCCGCCAGCAGCTCTTCTACCCGCTCATATCGGATCTCCACGCCGCTTTGGCGACAGGTCTCGGTCAGACACCGAACGATATCCTCTGCCTTATCGGACACGGGAAACACCCGCTTGCCCCGTTCCACCTTCAGCGGAACACCCCGTTCCTCAAAGAAGGCTTGGGTCTGCTCGGTAGAAAAGAAATGTAAGGCGCTGTATAAAAACCTCGGATTGGTGGGAACCTGTTGCAGAAATTCCTGAAGGGTACAGTCATTGGTCACGTTACAGCGTCCCTTGCCTGTGATCCTCAGCTTCCGTCCGCAAGCACTCATTTTTTCAAAGAGAGTCACCTCGGCACCCGTCTCGGCACCATAGATCGCCGCCATCATTCCGGCGGCACCGCCGCCGATCACCGCAATTCGTTTCTGTTCCATGACCCTTCCTTCAGCAGATCCGTTTTATTCTTGGTTTTTGTCATATACATCATATTCGTCCCAGATCTCCTCCAGTTGACGCAAACGGATCCGCAGATCCTCCTGCTTTTTGCGGGAGACCGCCACGATGATGGCGTTGATAATGCTCAGCGGCGCGACCAGTGAATCCACGAAGGATGCCATGTCGCTCTTGGCGATGAGAAGCTGATCTGCCTGCGGAGCAATGGGAGAGGCAGTGCTGTCGGTAATGGCAATGACATCCGTTCCCGCATGCTTGGCAAATTCCACCGCATGGATGATACGCTTGGAGTATCGGGGAAAGCTGATAGCGATCATCACATCCTCGGGACGAATGCTCATGATCTGCTCAAACATTTCGCTGCCAGAGGTAGTCTGGACAAATTTTACGTTATCGAAGATCATACGCAAGCCGTGCGCCAAAAATCCCGCCAAGGAGGAGGAGGCTCTGACGCCGAGAATGTAGATCTCTCTTGCGGAAACGATCCGCTCCACCGCTTCCTCAAAAGCGGCTCGATCAATGCCGTCCAGCGTATGCTTGATCTTTTCCGCATCCCCCAACAGCACCTTGGACAGCACATCGCCGTCTCCGATCAGATTGTTGGTGACCTCCATCCGCTGAAAGGAGGTCAGGCGGGTACGGACGATCTCCTGCAGGGCGTGCTGAAATTCGGGATATCCCTCATAGCCCAGCTCAATGGCAAAGCGCACTACCGTGGATTCGGATACATGCACGATCTTTCCCAAGCGGGATGCCGTCATGTATGCCGCCTTTTCGTAATTTTCCAAAACATAATGGGAGATCAGCTTTTGTCCCTTGGAAAAGGTGGGCATTCCTGCCTCGATCTCCGCTAACAAATTTCGTTTCATGTCATTCTCCGTTATCGGGCGGTTGCCCCTTTCAAGAAGTTATAACAGGATGTTCTCCCCTGCGGTCAATCGGATCAGAAGCTTCCGATCGTCGGGCACTGTTCCCTTCAGCGCCGCCTTGTTTCGGCGGATCTCTCCGCACTTTTCGCACCGATGAATGACCACAAAGCCCTTTTTCGCATCCGGCTCGGTTCGGATCGGACGGAGTGCGCCGCCGCAGGGATTGGCACGGTCGCCCGGATGAATATCGACATGCACCGACCACAGGCAATAGGGACAGTGGTTGCGGGAGGTATACCCCAAGGGCGGCACCTCACGTCCGCAGTGCAGGCAGACAAAGAAATCGTCGTTTTTTAAGAATCGCTTTTGCTCCAGCTCCATACGTTCTCTCCGTTACGGATTTTGGTAGGCCTCGATCGCCTTGCGATCTCTCGCCTCCAGCTCCACCGACTCTCGCTCGGTCAGATAATCATACAAGCACAGTGTGCCGTATGCCGGCTCCTCATAGCGAATATCGTCCTGATAGTAAATATCCACATAGACTGCCAACAACGTCTCCTCGGACAGCAGATCGGAAAGGGAAAGCCCTGCCTCGTCCAGATCAAAGACCAAACGGCGGTAATTGTACAGATTTTTGGTATCGGCACTCACCGAACAGGGAACAACTCGGGTAAAGGCGACCGATTCGGGGTCATTGCCCTTATTGTCCTCCTCCGTATCGGGTGTGAGATCGGTGGCAACGGTCAGGCTGATGTCGAACAGCTCCGCCTCCCGTGAGGGGATCTCCTCCAAGGAATAGTCCTCTGCAAGTGCCCGAACGGTGCTGTTGTTATACCGAACCACCACCTGAACCTGATTGGCATCGGGAATAAATACGCAGTCGGTCACAGCAAAATATCCCGCATTTTTTTCACCTCGGGTGATCATATTCTGTTCCTGTCGGAACATCTCCGGCTCTCCCCCCGCCCGCTCGTAGGCGGCGCAAAGCTTTTCGTTGGGAGTTATGGTCTTCATCGACTTGGGATCGCCCGAAGAAAAGACCCGCCACAAAAGAAAAGCGATGACCGAAAAGACCGTCGCAAAAAAAAGACATTTTATCACCCATCCCGTGATACGGAACCCTCTCGAAACTCTTGACATTTTGACTCCTTTTCGGTATAATGGTAGTATCGTCAATCCAAAGCCGTCTTTTTTGCTCTTTTTTCTTTTTGCGTATACATATTATACCACACCTTGCCGTTAAATTCAAGTCTTTTTGCAGGATGCAACGGGAAAAATCGCAAATTTTCAAAAAAAGAACGGGAAATTTTTCAAAAAATGCAAAGGAAGGAACCCTGTTATGTACGAATTCATTCCCCAAAAGACCAATCAAACCGCACGCAAGCTGATCCTGCTCTTTTTTGCGGGGGCGGCGGCACTGTTTGCACTGACCCTTTTGGTTCCCGCCATTCCCTTTCGGTGGGTCTTTCAGCTGTTTGCTCTGGCACTTCTGACTGCGGCGATCTTTTTGGTGACCCGATACGTGACCAAGCTGTATATCTACCGCACGGAGCCGACGGCGGGGGGAGCGGTCGATCTGACGGTAACCGAAGCCGCCGCCAACGGAAAACGTGCGGTTACGGTATGTCGGATCGGGCTGTCTCAGATCCGCCACCGCCGTCTGGTATCCTCTCAGACCGAGTTTGATGCCGCTCTGAAGGAGCTGAAGAAGGAGCGCATCCGATTGTATGACTACACGGTGGATCTTCACCCCACGGAAAGCATCCTTTTGCTGGCGGAAGAGGGCGGAGAGACCCTCGCCTTGCGCCTTGCCTACGATCAGACCCTGTTTGAGCTTCTGACCCCCACCGAGTCCGATCCGTCCGACACCGCCGAAGGAGAGGACGCATGACACACGCCTTTGATCTGGATCGGCTCGCCGAGCTGGCACAGTTGGAGTTATCCGAAGAGGAACGGAGCGTCCTGCTTCGGGATATGGAGCGGTTGGTCTCCTTTGCCGACCGTCTGACCATGTGGGAGCAAGACTTTGATGAGGAAATAGCTTGCCAAGCCGCCCTGCGTGCGGATGTCCCCTTTCCCTGTACCCCACGTACCGAGCTGCTCCGCAGTGCGCCAACCCATACCGACCAATATATCACGGTTCCAAAAACGGTGACGGAGGAGGACTGCCATGGCTGAGCTTTTTGAGCGCTCCCTTGCAGAGCATGCCGCAGCGTTGGCAAATCGGGAGTATTCCGCCCGAGAGCTGACCGCCGCTCTGCTTCGACACATAGAGCAGACCGATCCCGTCATCGGTGCCTATCTGGAGGTAACTGCCTCTGCCGCCTTGCGTGCCGCAGAGGAGTCGGATCGCCGTCGGGCGGCGGATGTGTCTCTTGGCTTGCTTGACGGCATTCCCTTTGCCGTCAAGGACAATCTTTGCACCAAGAATATCCCCACCACCTGTGGCTCCCGCATGCTGGAGGGCTACCGTCCTCCTTACGATGCCACCGTTATTGAGCGGCTGTACCGTGCCGGCGCTGTTCTGCTGGGAAAGCTGAACATGGATGAGTTCGGCATGGGTTCCTCCACCGAACATTCGGCATATCAGCCAACACGCAATCCTCATGACCCGACCCGCATTCCCGGGGGTAGCTCAGGTGGCTCTGCCGCCGCCGTGGCGGCTGGGGAGGCGGTCTTTGCCCTCGGCTCGGACACAGGCGGCTCGGTGCGTCAGCCTGCGGCATTTTGCGGTGTGGTGGGAATGAAGCCCACCTACGGAGCCGTTTCCCGCTACGGACTGGTGGCTTTTGCCTCCTCGCTGGATCAGGTCGGTCCCTTGAGCCGCACGGTGCGGGATAATGCCGTAATCTTATCCTGCCTTGTGGGCAAAGATCCCAAGGATGCCACCTCGCTTGCCCATCCCTGTACCGATCTCTCAGCAAAGCTTGGCTCCTCGGTAAAGGGTCTGCGCCTCGGTCTGCCCAAGGAATGCTTGGGAGAGGAGCTTTGTCCCGCAATACGGCAAGCAACAGAGACTGCCGCCGCTCGGCTTGAGCGGATGGGTGTCCGTCTTGTTCCCGTTTCACTTCCGTCCATAGAGCCTGCCTTGGCGGCGTATTATATCCTGTCCGCCGCCGAAGCCTCCTCCAATCTGGCACGCTTTGACGGCATTCGCTACGGTCACCGTGCCGAACGATACGATACCTTGGAGGAGCTATACCGCCGTTCCCGCTCGGAGGGCTTCGGCAATGAGGTCAAGCGCCGCATTCTGTTGGGAACCTTTGCGCTGTCCGATGGATTTTACGAAAGCTATTACAAAAAGGCGCTGTCGGTGCGCTCGCTCCTCCGCCGAGAGTTGGACACTCTTTGGCGGGAGTGCGATGCCCTGCTCTGCCCCACGGCTCCCACCCTCCCCCGCCGCTTTTCGGAGCGGTCGGAGGATCCTACAAGCGCCTATTACGGCGACATCTACACTGTTCCGGCCAGCCTTTGCGGCGCTCCTGCGCTGTCACTTCCCTGCGGTACGGCAGACGGCTTGCCCATCGGACTTCAGCTGATCGGAAAGGATTTTTCCGAACCGTTGCTCTATCGCTTGGGTGAGGCACTGGAGCAGGTGACGGAAACGAAGGAGGTCTGCCGATGAGAAACGACTATGAGCTTGTGGTAGGCTTGGAGGTCCATGCCGAGCTTGCCACCAAAGCCAAGATCTTCTGCTCCTGTCCCGTGACCTTCGGCGCAGAGCCGAACACCGTCTGCTGTCCTGTTTGTATGGGACTGCCGGGAGCATTACCCGTTCTGAATCAAGCCGTCATTGAGTATGCGATTCGGGCGGGGCTTGCCACAGGGTGTGAGATCGCACGGGTCTCCCGCATGGATCGGAAAAATTACTTTTACCCCGATCTGCCCAAGGCGTATCAAATATCTCAATACGACACGCCTCTTTGCTTCGGCGGCTCGCTTACCGTTGACACCGAGGCAGGAGAAAAGCGCATCGGCATTACCCGTATTCACATTGAGGAGGATGCGGGCAAGCTGATCCACGACAAGGATGCGCAAACGCTGTTGGATGGCAACCGCTGCGGCATTCCTCTCATTGAGATCGTATCCGAGCCGGATATCCGCTCCGCCGCCGAAGCCAAGGCCTATCTGCAAGCCCTTCGGTCGATTCTGCTTTACACGGGCGTTTCCGATTGCCGCATGAACGAGGGTTCCTTCCGCTGTGACGTCAATTTGTCGGTACGAAAGAAAGGAGAGACGGCTTTCGGAACCCGCACCGAGCTGAAAAATCTCAATTCCTTCTCCTTTGCGGTCAAGGCGATCGAGGCAGAATTTCAACGCCAAGTGATGCTGTTGGAATCGGGCGGTCAGATCCGTCAGGAGACCCTGCGCTTTGACCCCGTCACGGGCAAGGTCTATCCCATGCGCTCAAAGGAGAACGCAAGGGATTATCGGTATTTTCCCGACCCCGACCTGCCGCCCTTTTCAATTTCGGATGAGCAGATCGCACACAACCGCCGTCTGTTGCCCCGCCTGCCGAGGGAACGACAGCGAATGTATCGGGAGGAGTACGGTATTCCCGCCGCCGAGGCGGCTCTGCTGACCTCCGACCGTGCCATGGCGGACTGCTTTGAGGCTGCCGCCGCACAGACCTCTTACCCTCGTATTCTTGCCAATCTGTTTCTGACAGAGCTGTTGCGGCTTCAGTCTGCCGATGCCTTTGTCTGTCCCATCTCGCCCGATCACCTTGCCTCTCTTGCCGATCTGGCGGGAAGCCGTGCTTTGGGAAGCTCCAATATCAAAAAGCTGTTGGGGCTGCTTTGGGAGCGGGATGACGACCCCAAGCGTCTTGCTGAGGAGCAAAAGCTGACACAGATCGGCGACCCCGCACGTCTGTTGCCCATCGTGAAAGAAGCCATTGCCGACTCCCCCCGCTCGGTCGCCGATTACCGAAGCGGAAAGACTGCCGCCGCACGAGCCATTCTCGGGCGGATCATGGCTCTCACACAGGGCAGAGCCGACCCTATGCTTGCCGCAGAGCTGTTGGAGCGGGAGCTGAATCACAACATTACCCAATAGAAAAAGGGCGTTCGATTGTATCGAACGCCCTTGATTTTTATGCGTTTTTGACGGTTCCGACGATCCAAAAGACCGCAAAAGCTACCATATCTACGCCGACTACCGTGGGACCTACGGGAGAGGACAGAAGCAAAGAGAGCAAGATACCCCCTGCGGCGCAGAGCACCGAAAGCACCGCCGAGCAGACCACCACGCTCCGAAAGCTCCGACAGACCCGCATGGCGGACAGGGCGGGAAAGACGATCAGCGCCGAGATCAGAAGCGACCCCACCAGATTCATGGCAAGCACGATGATGACGGCGGTAATAACCGCAACAAACAGATTGTAAAGCGATGCCCGAAGCCCCGTGGCATGGGCAAAATCCTCGTCAAAGGTCACGGCAAAGATCCGATGGTAGAGCAACAGGAACAGACCGATCACCACCACCGAAAGGATCACGCACAGCCAAACCTCCGCACCCGACAGGGTCAGGATCGAAAAGGAGCCGAACAGGCTGCTGCACACATCACCCGCCACATTGGCAGAGGCGGAAAAGGCATCCATCACCAAATAGCCCACCGCCAAGGCCCCCACCGATATCACAGCAATGGCGGCATCTCCCTTCAGCCCCGCATGCTGTCCCGTTTTGAGAAGCAAAACGGCGCACAGCACGGTCACGGGAAGCACGAGCCACATGCGGTCGGTCAGATCCAGCACCGCCGCTATCGCCAACGCTCCAAACGCCACATGCGACAAACCATCCCCGATAAAGGACAGCCGCTTCAGCACCAGTATCACGCCGAACAATGCCGAACACAATGCGATCAGCACGCCCACGATGAGCGCATAACGGACAAAATCATAGGAAAGATACTCGGCAAGCCGATGCATTTGCTCAATCATGATCTTCCTCCCTTTCTCCCTCGGCTCCCCGTCGGCGGCAGAGCTCCTCCTCAGCCGAAAAGAAGGTGGAGGAATTGCCCATATGCAGGACACAATCAGCATAGCTTCGGACGGCGGCTGGGTCGTGGGTAACCATGATGACCGTCATGCCCTCCTCCCGATTCAGCTGCCGCACGGTCTCATAAAAATCGGCGGCGGCATGGGGATCCAGCCCTGCCGTCGGCTCGTCCAGCAGCAAGACCTTTTCGGCGGCGCACAAGGCTCTCGCCAAAAGCACTCTCTGCCTCTGTCCGCCCGACAGGCAACGGAAGGGGCGATTTTTCAGCTCGGTGATCTCCAATCGCTTCAGGCAAGCCTCCGCTCTCCGACGGTGCTCCTTACCTGCCCAAAACCGAAAATCCGACCGTCCCACACAGCCCGACAGAACCACCTCCCACACAGAGGCGGGAAAATCGGCTTGCGCCTCGGTATGCTGAGGCAGATAGCCGATGTCGCACGGACGGATCCCCTCTCCCCACATCACCTGTCCGCCAAGTGGCTCCATCAAGCCAAGCAAGACCTTCATCAGGGTGCTTTTTCCCGAACCGTTCTCTCCTACGATACAAAGATAGTCCCCCTTGCGGACGGCAAAGCTCACATGCTCGCTGACCACGGAGCCGCCATAGCCCAAGGAAACATCCTTGCAGATCAGTTGTTCCATATCTCTATCCTTTCATTCGGGCAGAAGGCTCTGCCGAAGAATTTCCAAATTTTTCTCCATGACCGACAGATAGGTCACGCCCGCTTCCCGATCTGCCGCTGTGACCGATTGCAGAGAATCCAGTGCCACGATGTGCTGATCCTTGGCGGCGGTGGCACGGCGAACCGCCTCTGCCAGTGCGCCGTCTGAGCTTTCGGTCACAAAGATCGTCCGCAAGCCCTGCTCATCCACCGTTCGAGCAAGGCGGATGACGGTATCGGGGTCGGCATCTGCCTCGGTGGTACAGCCCCGAAAGGCGGCAACATAGCGCATGCCGCATTCCTCTGCCAGATAGACAAACGGAAAACGGTCGGCAAATAGCAAGGTCTCGCCCTGTATCTCCTTCGCGAATGCTTCATAGCTGCTCTTTACGGTGTGCAAGCGGGCAAGATATTCCTCGGCATTGCTGCGATATGTCTCCGCATTGTCCTCATCCTTCGCACAAAGAGCCTCGGTCATGGCTCGCACGCAAGCCGCCGCATTGCCGAGTGACAGCCAGATATGCTCGTCCGTCTCGGCTCCGCCGTGGGCATGGCTATGTCCTTCCTCGTGGCAATCTTCGTCACAGTCGGATCCCACCGATTCCTCGGCGATCTGCCGCAGAGTCACCCCTTGTGTGTCGTACAGCCGCAAGCTCTGCCGATCTCTCTCGGCATCTCCTGCCAGCGCCTCCTCGATCCAAGCGTCCGATTCTCCGCCCACATACACCATCACCGCCGCTCTGCGAATGCGAAGGATATCCTCCGCAGAGGGCTGATAGCTATGGGCATCGGTTCCGTTTCCGATCAGCAGAACCGCCTCTGCCCCCTCGCTGTCTCCGATGATCTCTCTTGCCCAGTCATACAGAGGAAAGACCGTACAGACCACGGTCACCTTCTCTTCTCTCGGCTCCCGTGAGCAGGCACTCAGACAGGGCAACAGAAGGAGAAGACTCAGCAACACCGCTATCATCCGTTTTCTCCGTTTCATTCGGTTTTTCCTCCCGTTTCTCTTTTGCTTTGCATACAGACGGCACAGGCACCGAACAACACCGTTTCCTCCTCGTCCACCGAAAAATCATTGCTGCTCCGAACGGCACGCAACAGGCGCTCCGAGACCTCCTCGTCCAAATGCAACAGCTTGCCGCATTCCATACACTTCAAATGCAGATGAGAATGGCAGTCTGCTCCTCCCACGATCTGATAGACAAATCGGCGGCTGTGTCCCTTGACGAACCGTTTCACGGTTCCCTCCTCCACCAAATGTGTCATCAGCCGATAGACAGTGCTCTTTCCGGGTGCCGCCTCGCCGTACGAAAGGCGCATGCCCTCCGCCAGCTCGTCCACCGTATAGGCATGCTCTCGGTTCGCTCGCAAAAAATCCGACAGCATGGTTTTTTGTTCGGTACGGTATTCTGCCATACGCTCCTCCAAAATTGAGAATTACTCTCATATTATACACGGTTCTTCTCTCTTTGTCAAGAGCTTTTTTCAATTTACCGAAAAAAGCGTGTCGATCCGACGATCGACACGCTACAAAATATTTCGCAAAACGGCAAACAGCACCGTCAATGCAAGAAAGCCGATATGCACCCATTGGGGCCCGAAGAAAAACGGCTCCTTCTCTCCTCTGATATACCGAACCGATGCCGTCACCGCAAGCCAGCCCACATAGCCGCCATACGGCACAAGCATGGCGTTATAAGACAGCGCCGTCCGAAGCTCGCCTCGGCTGAGCGCCACCGCCGCCCGTGTCAGCCCGCATCCCGGGCAGGAAAGCCCCGTCAGCTCATACAGCGGGCAGGGCAAGCCGAAGCCCAACAGACGCACGGCAAGCAAATACAGCAGAGCGGCAAGCCCCGCTCCGCCCCAGATCAGGCAAACACGGAACAATCGCCCCCGTTTTGCCGCTCCTTGACCTTCCGATTTCATTTGCCCCTCCTTGATTTTTCAAAAGAGGGAGAGCGGTCGCTCTCCCTCGGGTTTTTACAGCGTCTCGGCGGGACCTTCCTCGTTGACCGTCCACTCCTCTGCCTTCGGTGCCTCGGGCAGATGGTTAATCTCGTTCTGGATCAAGCCGATCACTACAATGGGAAGAAAAGCACCCAACACCACCCAAAGAATCAAATTATCGTCGGTCTTTGCACCACGTCTCAGTTTGATATCATTGATAACATCGTTTGCCTCATACCCCAACAAAGCCATTGCCGCACTCGACACAAACAGCATCAAAACCAAGTAAATTGCGGGAGAAATTCTTATCTTTTCGCTTTCTTTTTTCAGTGCATCTGCAACAACATATGCCCAGTAAACACCATAAATTCCACAGGTAATCAGCGTCAAAATAATAACTGCCGCAACACTTCTCTTTTTCATAATGAGACTTCTCCTTGTTTGTAAAAAATTTTTGTTAGTTCATCGTATGACAGAAATGCAACAGATATACGTCAGTTATCCAGCCGCTTTTCGTCCACCTGTGCCTTGGCAAAGGAAATAAATTCCTCGGCAGACATAGCCCCCATATCGCCCGTCTTGCGGGAGCGAACCGCTACGGTTCCCTCGGTCATCTCCTTCTCGCCGATGACCAGCATATACGGGATCTTTTCCAGCTGAGCGGCACGGATCTTGTAGCCGATCTTTTCATTGCGCTCATCCACTGTCACCCGCATACCGAGATCTTGCATTTTCTCGGCAAGGGAACGGCAGTAGTCTGCCTGCTCGTCTCCGATGGGCAGGAAGCGAACCTGCTCGGGTGCCATCCACATAGGCAACGCACCCGCATACTTTTCAAGCAACAGTGCGAGTGTCCGCTCATAGCAGCCCAAAGAGGTACGGTGAATGATATACGGCGTCTTGAGGGTATTGTCGGAATCCACATACTCCATGCCGAACTTCTTGGCAAGCAGCATGTCGATCTGAATGGTCACAAGGGTATCCTCCTTGCCGTGGACGTTCCGCATCTGAATATCCAGCTTGGGCCCGTAGAATGCCGCCTCGTCAATGCCGATGGTGTAATTGCCCTTGCCCAGATATTCGTCCAACAGCTCGCCCATGACGGTCTGCGCCTCGTTCCACTGCTCGGGCGTGCCCTCATATTTGTCGGTTCGGTTGGGATCCCACTGAGAGAAGCGGAAATAGCAGTCCTCCCACAGACCCACGGCACTCAGACAATGCTTGGCAAGCGCCAAACAGCCCTTAAATTCCTCGGCAAGCTGTTCGGGACGGAGCACCAGATGTCCCTCGGAAATGGTGAACTGCCGCACACGGATCAGTCCGTGCATCTCGCCGCTGTCCTCGTTACGAAACAGTGTGGAGGTCTCGCCCAATCTCATAGGCAGATCACGATAGGAACGCTTCTTGTTCAGGAACACCTGATACTGAAAGGGGCAGGTCATGGGTCGGAGCGCAAAGCACTCCTTGGTCTCGTCATAGGGGTCGCCCAAAATGAACATGCCGTCGAGATAATGATCCCAGTGACCCGAGATCTTGTACAGATCCCGCTTTGCCATCAAGGGAGTCTTGGTCAGCAAATAGCCCCGCTTCTGCTCCTCGTCCTCCACCCAACGCTGAAGAAGCTGGATGGTTCTGGCACCCTTGGGAAGCATGATGGGCAGACCCTGTCCCACCGAATCCACGGTAGTGAAGTACTCCAAGTCCCGTCCCACTTTGTTGTGATCTCTCTTCTTGGCTTCCTCGATCCGTTCCAGATGCGCCTTCAGCTCCTCCTTGGACGGGAATGCCGTTCCGTAGACCCGTTGCAGCATTTTGTTGTTCTGATCGCCCTTCCAATAAGCTCCCGTACACTGGGTCAGCTTCAACGCCTTGATCGCCCCCGTGGAAAACAGATGAGGTCCGGCACACAAATCGGTAAACTCTCCCTGCCGATAGAAGCTGATGACCGCATCGGCGGGCAGCTCCTCGATCAACTGTACCTTATAGGGCTCATTTTTCTCGGTCATGAGTGCAATCGCCTCCGCACGGGGCAGCTCAAACCGCTCGATCTTATGGTTCTCCTTGACGATCTTCTTCATCTCATCCTCAATCGCCTTCAAGATTTCGGGCGTAAAGGAGATCTCGCTGTCAAAATCGTAATAGAAACCGCCGTCGATGGCAGGTCCGATGGTAAGCTTGGTTTCGGGATACAGACGCTTCACCGCCTGCGCCAGCACATGCGACGCCGAATGGCGGAACACATGCGCCCCCTCCTCGTCGGCAAAGGTGAGCAATTCGACCTCGGCATCTGCCGTCAGCGGAGCCGTCAGTGCGCACACCTCCCCATTTACCTTGGCGGCAAGCACCGCACGACTGACAAGCCCTGCCTCCTGCGCCGCCTCATACACCGTCAGCGTCTCATTTTTTTCGAGAACGATGTCTCCGAATTTGATCTTCATTATTGATTCCTCCTGAAATTTGTATTCTATGATTCAAAACACCCCGGGCGACAACAAATCGCCCGGGGTGCAAAAAGCTCTTGCACGGTTCCACCCGGATTTTTCACTTTTGAGTATGCATATGTCAACGGCGCAAAAAGCGGTATCCGCCGCCGTCCTTCCATAAGGGCATCTCAGCCTGCGCCCTCTCTCTGGAATGGGGTGTCGGTAGGGACATGTTTTTTTGCGTGGCTCCGTCGATTATTTTCTTCTGCCGCTTGCGGGCTTCTGAGGGGGCGGATTGTTGTAGTCAGACCGAGGGTTCACGATCTCCCGCCAGTCCAGATCTCCCCGCTCCAATGCCGTAATGACCACCTCGGCGGTGGCAATATTGGTAGCGACGGGAATGTTGTACAGGTCGCACATGCGAAGGAGCTCCAGCTCGGCAGGCTTGACCTTGGCGGTGGGACGGGTATCCCGAAAATCCAGTAAAATGTCGATCTCGTTGTATGCAATGCGGGAAGCGATCTGCTCCTCTCCACCCTGACTGCCCGACATCAGGCGGTCAACGGAAAGACCTGTCGCCTCCGATATATATTTTGCCGTGGCGGCAGTGGCACACAGCCTGTGCTTACTCAAAATACCGCAATAGGCGATACAAAACTGCGCCATCAGTTCTTTTTTCATATCATGTGCTATGATTGCAATTTCCATCTACTGTCCTCCGATCGTTTCGTGCTATCTATGTTTTTCGATGTTATTTTACAGAATGAGGCTCCGTTAAAAACTACCCCATGATTATTATACCATTTTTTTGGGGTGTTTGTCAATGCCATTCGGTAATATTTTATAAAAAAACTGAAATCTTGCAAAATCTATCAAAATCCTATTGTTTTTTTTTCGATTTTCCTTTATAATATATATCATAGAACTGACAAAAACGGAGGAATTTGAACATGATTCAAGAAATGATCAAAACGGTGGCGGTGACCGACCCCGAAATTGCGGAGGCAATCTCTGCCGAATACAATCGCCAAAATGACGGACTGGAGCTGATCGCATCGGAGAATGTGGTATCCGAGGCAGTGATGTGCGCCATGGGCTCGGTGCTGACCAACAAATATGCGGAAGGATATCCCGGTAAACGCTACTACGGCGGCTGCTCCTGCGTGGATATTGCCGAAAATATCGCCATTGAGCGGGCAAAAAAGCTGTTCGGTGCAGGCTTTGCCAACGTTCAACCCCACAGCGGCGCCCAGGCAAACACTGCCGTTTACTTTGCTCTGCTTCAGCCCGGTGACACCGTGATGGGCATGAGCCTTGCTCACGGCGGACATCTGACCCACGGAAGCCCCGTGAACATTTCGGGCATGTACTATAACTTCGTTCCCTATGAGCTGGATCCCGTGACCCAGCGCATTGACATGGAAGCCTATGAGCGTCTTGCCAAGGAGCATAAGCCCAAGCTGATCGTGGCAGGGGCATCGGCGTATCCGAGAACCATTGATTTTGAAAAAATGGCAGCCATCGCCCATGAGGTCGGCGCCTACTTTATGGTGGATATGGCACACATTGCGGGACTTGTCGCCGCAGGGGAGCATCCCTCTCCCATGCCCTACGCCGATGTGGTGACCACCACCACCCACAAGACCCTGCGGGGTCCCCGCGGCGGTATGATCCTGACCAACGATGAGGAGCTGGCGAAGAAAATCAACAAGGCGATCTTCCCCGGTACGCAGGGCGGCCCCTTGATGCACACCATCGCCGCCAAGGCAGTCTGCTTCGGTGAGGCATTGACACCCGAATTCAAGGCATATCAGCATCAGATCGTGAAGAATGCGGCAGTGCTTGCCGAAGGCTTGCTCGCCGAGGGCTTTGATCTCGTTTCGGGCGGTACCGACAACCACCTGATGCTGGTCGATCTGCGCCCCATGAAGGTGACGGGCAAGGAGTTTGAGGCTCGCTTGGATGCCGTGCATATCACCGTGAACAAGAACGCCATACCCAACGACCCCGAGAAGCCCTTTGTAACGTCGGGTGTGCGTGTGGGTACCCCCGCCGTGACCTCCAGAGGTCTGGTGGAAGAGGATATGAAGACCATCGCTCGCCTGTTCGGTATGGTGGCAAGAGATTTCGAAAACACCGCCGATGCCGTCCGTGCAGAGGTTGCTGCGATCTGTAAGAAGTATCCGTTGTATTAAGGAAATGCGTGTTACTTTTTCTTTTAAAAAAGAAAAAGTAACCAAAAAGAAAACATTGCAAAAATGGATTGTTGCTATGTTTGTACTATCTTCCGTCCGTAGGGACAGGCGTCCTCGACTGTCCGAAGCATTAAAAATATTCTCTATAACAACGAGAAAGCCTTTTCCAAAGCGGAAAGGGCTTTCTTTTTTGACGAGTTTTATTACTGTCTGTCAATGGTAATCACCGCAAAATAGTTAGGAGAAAGCTCGCTGATCGCTGAGCTGATCTTTCGCTTCAAGGCGTCATCGGTCTGTTTCAGCTCAAAGGGAGCGGAGACATCGAAGATCAGGTTGGAATGGGTCTGCCCCTCCACAAAGCGAAAATCATGGATGCTCAGGCGGTCATCCAGCCCCTTGACCCGCTCCGCCACCGCCATTCGCAGAGCTTGTACTCGCTCATCATCGGTAACGATGGGATCCATATGCACCGTTGCCCGAATGCCAAGCTCGCTCCACAAGCGTCGCTCCACCGTGTCGATCACATCATGGGTGATAAACACATCGGCGGCACCGTCCACCTCTGCATGGAAGGAAGCGATCACGTTGCCTGCGCCGTAATGGTGCACCACCATGTCGTGAATGCCCAAAATCTGCGGATATTCGGCGGTCAAGGCAACGATCTCCTCGATCTCCTTGGGGTCGGGCGCACTGCCCAAAATCGAATTTTTCGTGTCGTTCAAGATACGGATGCCTGCCACCAAAATCAAAATCGCCACCAAAATTCCCATGTACGCATCGGTTCGCAAATCCGTCATGTGGGCAACGATCCCCGACACCAAGACCGCCCCCGTAGAAGCGGCATCGGACAGACAATCCACCGCCGTCGCCCGCATGACCGAGGACTCGATCCGCTTGCCGATACTGCGGTAAAAGAAAAACAGCCACAGCTTTACGGCGACCGATACGGCAAGGATCACAAGAACGATCCAAGAAAAATCCGTTTCGGTGGGGTAAAACACCTGCCGAGCCGATTCCTTCAGAAGCTCAAAGCCCACCAGCAGAACCAAAAAGGAAACGATCATGGAAGCCACATATTCGATGCGGGCATGCCCAAAAGGATGATCCCTGTCGGCGGGCTTGGCGGATATTTTGAAGCTGAGCAGCGATATGACCTGCGAACCCGCATCCGACAGATTATTCAGTCCGTCCGCCGTTACCGAGATCGCCCCCGACAGCACGCCCGCCACCAGCTTTGCTGCCGACAGCAGCAAATTGGCAACGATCCCCACACCGCTCGCCATGCTTCCGTACGCATGGCGTACCGCCGAGGAGCGAAGGTTCTCCCGATCTTTCACAAAAAGCCTACATAAAAGAGATGTCATCGTATACTCCTATCAAAATCTGAAATATAAAAATGGATTGTAGCCGGAATCTACAAGATACGCCGTGCAAAGCAACAACGCAATGGGACAAAGCACGATGCGTGCCGCCGTTGCCATTCGGGGACGTGTCCGACAAAGCCGCTCATACAGCCTTTTGGGCAAAGGGGTACAGCCAACCGCCATGACCGCAAGCAGGGGAAGATTCCGAACCGCTTCATACACGGTCAAGCCCGAGAATACCCCGTTGACCCCCACGCCAAACAGCCGTCCGAACAGAACCAGCCCCGAAACATCCCCGAGAGAATCCGAGGCAAAGATCAGCCACCCCGCAAGGATCAAAAACAGCGTACCGCCCCACCGCAACACAGAGGGCAGTCGCTCCGCCGCCCGCAAAAGAAATGCCTTCTCCAGCGCCAACAGCAAAAAGAAATACAGACCCCACAAAAGAAAATTCCATGCCGCCCCGTGCCAAAGCCCCGTCAGTGCCCACGTGATCAACAGATTGCGGTATGTCCGCCATCTGCCCCGCCGATTTCCGCCCAAAGGGATATAGACATACGACCGAAACCAAGAGGACAAGGTGATGTGCCACCGCCGCCAAAACTCGGTAATACTGCGGGACACATAGGGATAGCGGAAATTCTGCGGGAACTCAAAGCCGAGGATCCGCCCAAGACCGATTGCCATATCGGAATAGCCCGAAAAATCGAAATAGATCTGAAAGGCATATGAAATCAGCCACAGCCATACGCCAGCGACCGTCTCAATGCCAGCACCCGCAAGCAGGCTCTCGCCCAACGCTCCCGCAGGATTGGCAAGCAGAACCTTTTTGCACAACCCAGCCAAAAAAACCGTTACACCGGAGGAGATACGGGACAGGGTATGCGTTCTCTCTTTTAGCTGTTCGTCGATCTCGGTATACCGCACGATGGGGCCTGCGATCAGTTGCGGAAACAAGGAGACATAGGTACCGAAATCCACAAAACTCCGTTGCGCCTCGGTCTCCCTGCGGTATACGTCGATCACATAGGAAAGTGCTTGAAAGGTATAAAACGAGATGCCGATGGGTAAAGAAAGACCCAACTCGGGCAAAAAAACGAGCGGAGCTATCAGGTCATAATACTTGAAAAAGGCGAGAAGGGACAGATTGAATACCACCGCCAAAATCAAGACCCAGCGGTGGGAGCGGTTCTTTCGCATCCGACGGGACAGAAGCAAGCCAAAGCCGTAATCCGCCGCTACCGTCAGAAGCATCAAGGGCAAATACATCGG
The DNA here is from genome assembly GCA_015063535.1 of Oscillospiraceae bacterium. GTDB lineage: Bacteria > Bacillota > Clostridia > Oscillospirales > CAG-272 > HGM12713. Next base: position 112,776 of record SVTY01000002.1, on the reverse strand, counting down.
CTCGCCCAAACCGTAAAAGATCAGACTCACCAACAGCAAGACCGCATTGCGCCACCGCTGCGGACAAAGAAAATACACCGCTAAGGAAAGAGGCAAAAACAAATACAAAAATTCAAGAGAAGAAAACAGCATGGCTACACCTTTCATTCATTTCATATGTAGCCAAGGGAGGCGATTTGTAGGGCTTTGCCCTACAACCCACTTAAGAAACTTTTTGAAAAAAGTTTCTTAAGAATCTTCAAAAACTTTTAAAAATTTTTTGCAATGTTTTCTTTTGCTTGTTTTTCTTTTGCACAAACCTTAAAGATAATTTTTGCAGTGTTTTCTTTTGCTTACTTTTCTTTTTTAAAAGAAAAGTAAGACGCATCCCCATAAACCGCCTCTGCGGCACTGAGAATGCCGATCTTACCGCTTTCGTAGGTCAGACCACCCTGAAAATAGGCGGTATAGGGCTCTCGCAGAGGACCGTCGGCAGACAGCTCGATGGAGGAGCCTTGGGTAAAGGCACCTGCCGCCATAATGACCTTATCGGTATAGCCCGGCATATCCCACGGCTCGGGGGTCACGAAGGAATCAATAGGAGAACCTGCCTGAATGCCTCGGCAGAAGGCGCAAAGCATGTCGGGAGAATGGGTGATGACCGTTTGGATGATGTCGTGCCGCTCCTCATCCCAGCTTGGCTCTACCTCAAAGCCCAAGCCCTTCTCCCCGAATACATATGCCGCCAGATGGGCGGTCTTCAACGCCTGCGCCGTGGTATGGGGGGCATAGAACAGCCCCTTAAAGAGATTTTTGTTCTGTCCCAAGCTTGCGCCAACCTCCAAGCCGCATCCGACAGAGGTCAAACGGTAGGAGGCAAGCTCTACCGCCCGTGCGCTTCCCGCAATGTAGCCGCCGGTCTCCGCCATTCCACCGCCCGGATTTTTGATGAGTGAGCCGATGATCATATCGGCTCCCACCGCCGTCGGCTCTACTGTTTCGGTAAATTCGCCGTAGCAGTTATCCACCACCACATAGGTGTTGGGAAGAATCGCTTTGACGAAGGCGACCAGCTCGCCGATCTGCGAGACGGACAGGGTCTTTCGGTTCAGATATCCCTTGGAGCGTTGGACAAAGACCACCTTGACCCGCTCACCCTCCTCGGTAAGAACTCGGCGGATGGCTTCCCAGTCAAAGCATCCGTCAGACAAAAGCTCTGCCTGTCGGTACTCCACGCCGAAATCACGCAAGGAACCGTTGCCCGCCTCTCCCACGTTTCCGATAACCTCATCCAAGGTATCGTAAGGCTTTCCCGCTACCGAGAACAGGATGTCTCCCGGACGGAGCAAGCCGAACAGACCAATGGTCAGCGCTTGGGTTCCGTTGACGATGCTGTGCCGCACAAAAGCAGCTTCGGCTCCCATCACGTCTGCCCAAATGGCATCCAAGGTATCCCGTCCCCGATCGTCGTAGCCGTAGCCGCTGGTGGGGTTGAACATTGCCTCGCTGACACGGTGCTCCCGAAAGGCATCCATGACCCGTTGGGTATTTTCAAACGCAATGCGGTCAATTGCCGCAAATCGGTCGGCAAGGGCGGTCTCCGCCTCGTTTGCCAAGGTTAGAATTTTATCGGAAAATTTCATAATTGCTCCTTTTTGATATGTATAGGGGGTTCACAAAGAAACTTTTAAAAATGGGTTTATACAGAAGAAGATTCTCTTTTTTGGACAGTCGAGGACGCCTGTCCCTACAAGTTTGTGCGTTTTTGCATATGTTCGCACCAATTTTTATGAGAATATTTTTGCAATGTTTTCTTTTGCTTACTTTATCTTTTACACAAATCTTAAAGATAATTTTTGCAGTGTTTTCTTTTGCTTACTTTTCTTTTTTAAAAGAAAAGTAAGACGCATCCTTATACCGCATCCTTCACAAACGCAACCGCCAAGGTGACGCAGGCTTCGGCATCGGCAAGGTCGCACTGCTCGACGGAGGTATGGATATAGCGGCAGGGAATCGACAAAGCACCTGCCCGACAGCCGCCGCCTGCGAGCTGCATAGAGGAGGTATCGGTTCCGCCGTAGGTCAGTATCTCCCGCTGACAGGGGATCTTATTCTCCTCTGCCAAGGAGCAAAGTCTCTTGACCACCTCTTCACAGCAGATCACCGACCGATCCTTGATCTTGATCGCCGCTCCGCCTCCCAAGGAGCATGCCATGGGAGCTGTGCCCGGCACGTCACCTGTTGCCGTAACATCGAAGCAAAGTGCATACTCGGGCGCAAGTCCGAACGCCGCAGGCAGGGCACCTCGGCATCCAACCTCCTCCTGAACCGAGAACACATAATACACGTCTCCCTCAAGCAATACCTCGGCAAGCTGTTCGGCAACGGCAAGCAACACCGCACAGCCGATACGGTCATCCAGCGGTCTGCCCATAACTCGCTTGCCCTTCAGACGGCGCACTCCGCCCTCCGCCACAAAAAATGTTCCTATCGAAACCTGCTTTTGGGCTTCCTTGCAGTTCTTGGCACCGATGTCAATATAAAACCGATCGGCGGTATAGTCGGCGGGCTTCACCTTCTCCTCGGGAACCAAGGAGCCACGCACACCGTTTTCGGATACCACAGAGGAAAAGGCAGACGCCGCAAACGAGATTCCGCCCACGGGAGCGACCCGCAGCCATCCGTTCTCCTCCACAAAGGTGACAAGAAAGCCGATCTCATCCATATGCGCACAGAGCAACACACTCTTTCCCGCACTGCTTCCCTTCTTGGTCGCAATCAGGTTTCCCAACGGATCGACCCGAACCTCGTCGGCAAAGGGGACGATGCGCTCCCGAAGCACCTCTCGGATCGCTTCTTCTCTGCCCGACACTGACGGAGTGGCACAGAGGGCTTGTAACGTTGTATATAATTTCATACTGTTTTCTCCTTTTTCATTTCGTCTGTACACCACAGCGGGCAGGTACGGATCAGTACCTCAGTCAGCTCCCGCACTGCCCGATAATCAGACAGACTTGCCACGCAAGAGGGCGAATGCAGGTATCGGGTGGGAACCGACAGAGCAAGGCAACGAACGCCCACTCCCGTTTTGTGGATCGATCCCGCATCGTTTCCGCCGGATACATACTGCTTCACTTGGGTGGGAATGCCGTTTGTCTCGGCAATCTGTCTCGCTTTCATGAAAAATTCATGATCGTATATGGTAGAGCGATCCATGACCGACAGCACGCCGCCCTTGCCAAGGCTTGCTACCCGCCGCCCCACAGGCGTTTCGGGCAGATCGGCAACCGCCGTGGTTTCCAAAACGATAGCATAGTCGGGGGCGATTTTCTCCGCCGCTACCTTAGCTCCCGACAAGCCGATCTCCTCCCGCACGGTAAAGCAGAAATACAGATCAAGGTCGGCAGTGGGACGGTTCTCAAAGACCGATCGCATAATTTCGATCAGTGCGGCACAACCCATACGGTCATCCAACGCCTTCGCTTTAATAAAGCCGTCCTCCTCACCGAAGAGATAGCATTCCGAATCAAAGGTACCGAAGGAGCCTATCGACAGATAGCGTTCCGCCTCCTCCTTGCTTTCGGCGCCAATATCAATGACCATTTGCTCAATGGGCGTGGGCTTGTTCCGCTCGCTTTTTTTCTTATGGTGAATGGCTTTGGAGGCGATCACACCGGAAAGGCGATTGATCTCGTCTCCCAGTGTCACCTTTCTTCCCTCCAGCACGGCGGGAGAGATCCCACCCACCGTATCAAAGCGAAACAGTCCGTCCTCGCAAAGCTCGGTGAGCATCACGCCCACCTCATCCATGTGGGCGGACAGCATGATCCGACAGCGGTCGTCCGTCCGATTGCTCCCCGTTCGGATCAGTGCCAGCACATTGCCCATCCGATCCCGTACCACGCTGTCGCAGAACGGACGGATCCTTTGCTCGATCCTGTCTGCGACCTCTCCCTCACAGCCGGAGGGGCCGAACAGACCGCACATCTCCCGAATCAGAGAGACCGAATCTATGGCAGTTTTCATATAGGAAGCTCCTCCTTCTCTGTGTACCCGAAGGTGTCGGCAAGCCGCTGACTGCCGATAAACGCTTCCACCAGCTCGCAAAGAGCTTGCGCATCCTTCAGGGAGATCACTTCATTATAGGTATGCATGCTCCGCAGAGGCAGACCCACATCTACCACGGGAATACCGCCCCGAACCAAATTCACCGAAGTGGCGTTGGTTCCCGTAGAGGACGGTGCGGCGATCATAGTATGCGGGATCGCCCGATCCTCGCAGAGGGCGCGGGTCATGGCGGTCAGCCGTCGGTCGGTCGCCGCCGAAACCGAAAGAGACACTCCTGCTCCCAAGGGAACGGTTTCCCGCTTGGGTACGTCGGGAACGGTCGCCAGATTCACGTCGATGACCATGGCATAATCGGGTTGCAAGCGGTAGGTCGCCGCCGATACGCCGCCCTTGGCAGAGGTCTCCTCATAGGAGGAGAGCAGAAACGCCACGTCGGCAGCAAGCCGCTCCTTGGGCGTATGGGCAATGGCATACGCCGCAATGGCGGCACACGCCTTATTGTCAAAGCTCTTGCCCGCAAGGCATCCGCCGAGAAGCTCGGAATAGCAGGGAGAAAAGCCCACAGGCGTGCCTACCGATACAAGTTCGGCAAGCCGCTCCTTGGAATATCCCGTATCCACCAAAAGCTCCTCCGCCTCGGGCAGAGACTCCTCGTCATTTTTTTTCAGATGGGGCGGTGTGGAGGTCACCACACCCCGCACCGGCTCCTTGCCGTACAGAATGACATCCGCCGCCTGAAGAACGGTGGCAGACAGTCCGCCTACCGACGCCACCCGTACAAAACCGTCCTCGCAAAGCTCGGTCACCAGCATTCCGATCTCGTCAAAATGGGCGTCCACCAACACAAGAGGTGCCTTGGCTCTGCCGCACCGCTTGACCAAAAGGTGGTTGCCTACCGCATCGACAGTCAGCTCGTCAAACGCCGCTCCCAGCTTCTCCCGAATGGCTTCGGTCGCTCTCGGCTCAAAGCCCGACACAGACATGATGCCGCACAAAGACAAAATCTGTTCCTTCAATTCCTGTTGCTTCGTTTTATTTTCTTCCATATTTTCTTCCTCTATGGAACTCAGGTTCCCCAGTATTTTTTATCCAGACTGCGGTATTGGATCGCCTCGGCAATGTGCTTGGAGCCGATGATCTCCGCCTCGTCCAGATCGGCAATGGTTCTCGCTACCCGCATGACCCGATCATAGCCTCGGGCAGACATACCCATTCGCTCATACGCCGCCTTCAGCAATGCCTGTGCGCCCGCATCTGCCACGCAATAGCGGCGAATGGCTGCCGCATCCAATTGGGCATTGCAATACATTCCCGACTGCTCGCCCATTCTCGCCATCGCAAAGGCTCTCGCACGCTTGACCCGTTCCCGAATGACCGCCGATGGCTCCTCTGTGTGGGTGCTGTCCGACAGCTCCTCATAAGACAAGGAAGGTAGCTCGATCTGAATGTCAATGCGGTCAAGCATGGGTCCGCTGATACGGGACACATATCGCTTGACATCGGCGGCACTGCATGTACAGGGGCGGGACGGATGCCCGAAATATCCGCATCGGCAGGGATTCATAGCGCCCACCAGCATAAAGGAGCAGGGGTAGGTCACTCTGCCGTTGGCTCGGGTAATGGTGACCCGTCGATCCTCCAAGGGCTGCCGCAGAGCATCGGTGACCTGCTTGGGAAATTCGGGGAGCTCGTCAAGAAACAGCACGCCGTTATGGGCAAGGGAGACCTCGCCGGGCAACGGATTGGCACCTCCGCCCACAAGGCTCACCGCACTCATGGTATGGTGCGGGGAGCGGAAGGGTCGTTGCGCCACCAGTGCCGACCCGTCGGGCAGAGTTCCAGCCACTGAATGAACCTTGGTGGTTTCGATGGCTTCCTCAAAGGTCATGGGCGGCAAAATGGAGGAAAGCCGCTTGGAGAGCATGGATTTTCCCGTACCGGGCGGACCGATCAGCAGAATGTTGTGACCGCCTGCGGCGGCGATCTCCATAGCCCGCTTCGCCATGCCCTGTCCCCGCACATCGGCAAAATCAAGGGAGGTCTGCAAAAGCCCTTCCTCAAAAGTACTTGTATCGCAGGCGATGGGGGTCATAGGACAGGTACCGTTCAGATGAGCGACCAGCTGTGCGACCGTCTCCACGGCGTACACACGAATGCCGTCCACCGCCGCTGCTTCCTTCGCCGTTTCGGCAGGGGCGTAAAATTCCCGCATACCCGCATCTCTCGCCGCTACGCATAAGCAAAGTGTACCTCGGACAGGGCGCAGACGCCCCGACAGGGATAGCTCGCCCACAAAGCATTTATCCGAAAGATCCACCCGATCCTCAAGGATCCCACCGCAACGCAGAATACCCAAAAGGATCGCCACGTCGAAGGCGGAGCCCTCCTTGCGGCGGTCGGCAGGTGCCAGATTCAACATCAGTGCCATAGAGGGAAAGCGAAAACCGCTGTTCTCACAAGCGGTACGTACTCGCTCCTTGGCTTCCTTTACCGCCAGATCGGGTAAGCCCACCAACTCAAATTGGGGAAGTCTGGATTGAGCATTGCACTCCACAGTGACAATATATCCGTCGATTCCGTAAAGCCCTGCACTGTAAACGGTTGATAACATAGCCTCTCCTTTCGGGGGCATGCGCTCAAAAAGCCGTCCCCGTCGTGTCAAATCTCTGTTCTTATATTTTACCACAGTTTTCATTTTTTTACAATAGATTTTAAACACATCTCTCGGAAAATCCCCAATAGCGAAAAAAGGCGCAGCCGCAAAGTCGCAGCTGCGCCACAAAAGGTTTTGTTATTTCGTTCCCGAAAGGAGAAAAGCAGACCGAAATAACAGCGCATAATCAAGGGTTACTTCTTTTGGATGACCTTTCCGCCTGTCAACGTGATCATCTTCACCGCCTGTACCGAGAAGGAATCGGCAATGACCGTCAACGGCTTGCTCAAATGTCCATCGGCAAGCACCTTCAGGCGCTGTCCCTTGGCGGGAACCAGCTTCATCGCCTTCAATGTCTCCAGATCTACCGTATCTCCTGCTTGGAAGCGAGCCTCCAAGTCATGAACATTGATGATCACTCGGAGTCCGACACCGGCTCCGCCGACGGTTTCGATCACCGACAGTGCCGTAGCATCGCTCATCAGAGCATCTGCCGTTTCCACATCCACATCCTCCACAACGACAATGGGTTCGGGCGTGGGCTCGGGCTCAGGCTCGGGCACTACCGCAGGTGCGGGAGGAGGCGTGTTGTCATCGTCGTCATCATTGTGCATGTTTCTCATGATGAGAATGACCGTCAGAAGGATCGCAATGATGAGAATGAGGATCAGGATCAGCCACCAGATCCAGCTAAGACCGCCCTTGTCGTCATCATCGTCACCGTCGTCTCCCGGAACTCCCGGCTTGGTCTTGTCGGGTTCCTCGGTATCCGTAGAGGTATCAGGCGTTCCACCGGGAGTCTCTCCGCTGCCGATAGCGGTATAGACCGCATGGATCTCCAGATCCTTCGCATCCAAGGTGTAGGGCTCCCATGCGCCGATATATCCTTCCTTTTCGGGAACGGGCGGCTCCTGAATGGAATCGTCCTCCACCGTAAAGTTCACGGTTCCCTGCACCTCGCCGTCTGCAATAAAGGTTGCGGTGTAGATAATGGCGGTATAGATCGCCTCCACCGAAAAGCTCCTACATCTCAGGGTATAGGATGCCCATTCGCCGGTATAGCCCTTCTTGGCGGGAACCTCGGGAATGCGGGGCAGTCTGCCCGCATTGACATCGTCAATGGTAAAGTATACCGTATCCTGCGGCACGCCGTTCACGCAAAATGCCGCTTCATAGGTAATCTTATTGTACGATGCCAGAACACGAATCTGTCCGCCTCGGGTAAAGTCGTATTCCGACCAGGGCTTGGCAACATCTCCATCCATCCATACCCATTCGCCGGTATAGCCGGTCTTTTGCGGTACGGCAGGAATGCTCAGCGTTCCCTTTTGGGTCTCTACGGTATAGGTCGCGCTTCCGCTGTGGGGGTAGAGCGCACCGTCCACGAAATACGCAATGGCATAGTCAATGGGAACGTAGACCGCTTCGATGGTAATATGGTCGTACTTCAGGGTGTACTGCCATGTGGGTGTATGATAGTGCTGCTTTGTGGGAATGGTAGGCAGCTTGGTCGCATCAAGAAACGTTCCGTTCTCAATATCGAATACGTTAAAGGTGGAGGTTCCCACTGTCTCCCCATTTAACTTAAAGGTAACTGTATAGTCGATCGGAGTTCCGTAATCGGCAAACACCGAGATGTCTCCGCCTCGGGTAAAGTCGTATTCGCTCCAAGGTCTTGCCACTGCTCCATCCATCCATACCAAACGGGGCGGATTGTAGCCCTGCTTGGTAGGAACATCGGGCAGCTCGAGATCGGCATAACCATCCTCCACGGTATAGGTATCCGTGTGGATCACTCCGTTAATGGTATACGTGATCGTGTAGCTCGTTGCCGCATACTGCGCATATACCTTGACGGTCTTTTGGGTATTCAGACGGCTTTCGTATTCTTCCCAAGTTGCGGTATAATGCGCTCTTTGAGGAGTAGCAGGTGCAACGACCGCCGTCGTTCCTTTGATATAATCAAGGGTCTTGTAAAGCTCCCACTCGCCATCGTTGTTGGCATCAATATAGAACTCCACATAATTCAGCTCGCTGTATACAGGGTATGCTTTCACGATCACCGCATCGCCGTCGGTCGCCTCCGACAGGATCCACCGTCCCTCGGTCATATCCGCCGCAGGAGGAGGAAGGGCAGGCAACAGGCTGTCGGTATACTGTCCCTTCCAGTAAGGGATCTTTTCGGTCAGATTGCCGTACTCGCCGTTTTCATAGCTGTCGTACAGATAGATCCAGTATAACGCCGAATCCTCGGCGGGCATGGTTGCACCGTCAAGAGCATCCAACGACAGACCGCCGTAGGTATTCAGATGCTTCAGAGCAAATCCGTCGGGCAGGAAATAGGTATGGGCTACGCCGCTCTCATCCGTAACGGTCAGCTCATACAAGCCGTTGATCTTTACATTGACCGTTCCCTGAATATTCAAGAACATATTGTTGTCAAAGAACAAATAGATCTTTTCCAACAGTTCTTCGTCGGAAATGAATCTTGCCAGCTTCTCATACAGGTCGATCGGCTCCTGCGTAAAGGTAAACATACCCTCCTCGCCATACAGATCGGCTACGATGCGGTCTGCCGCAACGCCCTCTGCTTTTTTGAGAACAGTCAATACCTTATCCCGAAGGAGATCCAGTTTTTCTTCGCTTGTCAGCTCGGTCACACGATCCGGCACCTTATCCAACAAGCCCTCGGGCAAATATCCCTCCAAGGCATCCGCCCACTCCTTCATCTGCTCGGGCGTCAAGCTCTCCAGCCAATCGGCAAGCGCTGCCACCGTCATAGTGGGAATTTCCAAAAGCTTCTGCTTGGCTTCGGCAGGCAGCTTTTCACTCTCAAACGCCTTCTTGTACAGCTCGGACAGCTTTTCGGGCGCAATCACATCCATGGTAACGTCCAATGCCTCGTCACCTGTCGGCTCAGTAATGGTAATGTCAAAATAATCGGCATAATCCGAAACAAGGTCTTGGAGCGCAGTCAGATCGCCCGTCAGCTCTACGACCACACCCAATGTCATCTCCTCGGTGGCTTCCGCCAAGGTCTCGCCGCCGATGTGTGCCGTCACGGTCAGCTCAAACAGCGTGCGATTCGTATCGTCCATGGCAAGGAAGGTCTCAATATCGGGCAGGCAAAGGAGCAACTCGGTCACAAAGTCATTCAAGCGGAAGGTTCCGTATTTGATGATCGCCCGATCGTTCAACTCGACCAGCGGGATCTGCTCGGTCAGCATCGTCATCACACCGTTCAGCGCCGCCTTCAGGAAGGTTTTTGCCTCATCTTTTTTTGCGGCAAGCAACGGGCGAAGCTCGGCAACGGTACGGGTGAGCAGTGCTTTCTTATCAAAATCCAAGCCCCGAACGAAGGACAGCAGCTTTTCCTTGGGGATCAACTTCACAATATCGATCAGCTCGGGCATGCTGTACCAAGAGAGTGCTGTCTCGTAGCCGCCGATCGCATCAAACAGCTTGGGGAAATTCAAGTAGGTCGCCAGTGCCTCATAGCCGACGATCTCAATGATCTTCTCGGCTTGCTCGGGCAACAGGGCATTCAAAAGCGTGTCATAGCCGCCGACTGCGTCAATGATCTCCTCCTCGGTCAGAAGTCCGTGTTCCCACATGCCCACATAGCCGCCGAGTGCTTCCTCGACCAACTCCTTGATGGGGAAATACTGCAGGATCAAGGGAATCTCGACCGCTTCTAAGATCACCTCGATCAGCCCGTCTGTCTGCAATAGCTGTGCCCAGTTGTCGTGCATCATGTCGGCAATGTCCTTGTTGGTAAAGAACCCTGCGTCGATCATGCTCTTGACCGTAATGGGCGTATTGGCATGCTCTCGGTTATAAATCTCTACGATTTTGGTGAGCTTAACGGTTCCGTCACAGACCATCTGATACTCTGTTTTTCCGTTCACCAAGTCCGCCAATTCCAAGTCGGTCAGCTCTCTGCCAAACAGCTCGGTGCGGTGGGTGGAAACAAAGTCGGCATCAATATCCACATGCAAGGCATTCAGCCACTGATTCCACTTTGCCTCGGTCAGCTTGGCGGGATTGACGGTTCCGTGCTCGGTCAGTACCTTTTCCAGTGCCGTCAATACCTCTACATGTGTTTCGATAAACGCATGAACTTCCTCGGAGTCGTACAGCTCCTGCTCGACCGTTTCGTTGTGAACGAAGTTATTGACCTGTGCATCATGCTCGGGCTTGAGGAAATAGTTCTTCAAGCCGGTCACCGCATCGTGGTTCGCCAGCACACGGTCACGCATGGTTCCCGATTCCGCAAAATTCAATAGCTTTTCTTTGGCAGACGAATTCTCGTTCAACAGCTGATTCACCACATCGGAATCAATCAGCCCCGCCAGCTCCCGACGGAGAGAGCCGTCGGTATCGCTTGCCAAAAGCCCCTCTATGTCGATCATATCGGCACAGACACTGTTGAGGAACGCCTGCTTGGCGTCCGAATTCTCTAACAGCTGCTCCAACACCTCGGGGGTCAGCACTTTCCGCAGATCGTCCGGCGTAACGGATGCCAACATAGCATCGGGCTGAATAATCGCAAGAAGCTCCTCCACCGTCAACAGCTGCTCCCACGCCTCAAAGGGAAAATATGTCCAGAACAGCTCGGTGGGAAGCATCGCCAACAGCTCGGTCAGATCTTCTGTGGAAAGATATTCCGTCAGCAGAGAAAGGACCGCCTGTGCGGACAGCTCGCCGCTTTCTATCGCATCTGTCACCGCCTCGGGCAAAAGCAGCTTCAGCTCCTCCTTGGTCAGCTGCTTATCCGCCAACAGGGCATGCAGTCGCTCGGCGTTCAGCTGTACCCGCAGAACACCGTCCTCCAGTATTACTGTCCAGATCGGCTCCTCCTCGGTTGGCGCCGAAGCGCTCAGCGCACCGACCGAAAGACAGGCGGAGGTCAGCATAACGACCGCCATCAGAACCGGAAGCATTCTTTTCCACACAAATTTTTTCATATCGGTTCTCCTGTTTCATACTCAAAAATTCAAAACTGATTTCTTCAAAAGGATATATATATTTATTTTACCATTCTATCCCCCAATTGTCAAGAGCTTTCTTTAAATAAATCCTTGAAAACTTTCTCTTACCGAGTTTTTTGCATTGCAAAGAGAAAGGGCTTTTAAAAATTCCTACAAGCGCAAAAATCCTCTGTTCTTTTTTTCGTCACATTTTATGTTTTAATTTTCATAATTTCGTTTGTTTTTTGGTTTATGATATTGTAATTTTCATCACAAATCAAAGCTTTTCGTTATCTTTTGCTCAAAAACAATTTTCAAAAAACAAAAAAGGAGGCGCCGAAAAAATTTCCCGAGTGGTATTTTTTATACGGTTTTATGCCAAAATTGCCGATATTTGTTTGAAAAAACCTTGACATTTGGAAAGGAGTATGATATGATATAATGTATGAAAAGGTGAGGACTGTCCCTTTTCTCGAAAAAATTTTACAAAACGAGGTAAAAAACTATGAAAAAGACAGTTTTGAAGGCTCTTTCCCTTTGTCTGTGCCTGATCCTTGCTCTCGGCGCGCTTGCTGCGTGCGGTGAGAAGGAAGAGGCAACCTATGTGATCGGTGCGACCGGTCCCTTGACCGGCTCCGCTGCAAGCTACGGTCTGTCCGTTCAGAACGGTGCTAAGCTTGCCATCGAGGAGATCAACGCCGCAGGCGGTCTGAACGGTGTTAAGTTCACCTTCGAGATGATCGATGACGAAGCATCCGGCGACAAGGTTACCGATGCATACAACACCCTCATTTCCAAGGGTATGGTCGCTTCCATCGGAAGCGTTACCTCCGGCTCCTGCATTTCCTTTGCGGCTGAGTCCAAGAACGACAACCTGTTCTTCATCACTCCCTCCGCTTCTGCCGATGACGCTATTGCCAACTCCAACGGTTACCGCATCTGCTTCGGCGACCCCGACCAGGGTATGTATGCCGCTGAGGCTTTGGCAAAGGATTACACCAAGATCGGTGTGATCTACAACGTAGACGATGCTTACTCCACCGGTCTGTTGGGCGGTTTCGAGTCCAAGATGGCAGAGCTGAACAAGAAGGATGCATATGTGACCCGTTCCTTCGCTGACAAGGCTACCGACTTCTCCGGTCAGGTCTCCGCTATGAAGGAAGCCGGCTGTGATGTGATCTTCCTGCCCATCTACTATCAGGAGGCTTCCCTCATCATCGCCGAGGCAAACAAGCAGGGCATGTCCGTGAAGTTCTACGGCTGTGACGGTATGGACGGTATCGTAAAGCACGTTGCCGACAATGCTACTCTCTCCGAGCAGATCAAGGGCTTGAAGTATCTCGCTCCCATTGACGTAGAGAGCACCGATGAAAAGATCAGCAAGTTCGTAGCTGACTACAAGGCAAAGTACAATGAGGTTCCCGACCAGTTCGCTGCCGATGCGTACGATGCTGTTTACGTTATTTTTGAGGCTATGAAGGCTGCCGAGATCGATGATCCCGAAATCACCGCAAGCGACCTGTGCGACAAGATCACCGCTGTTCTTCAGGGTGACTTCGAGTATGTGGGCGTAACCGGCAAGATGACTTGGGATGAGAAGGGTGCCGCTGTGAAGGCTCCCGTTACCATCACCATCGACTGACATTCGGCTTTTCGGCAATGACCGGACACACTCCGGTCATTGCCCCATTTAAAGACAGTCCTCTTTTTTCTACCCCCTTCTGCAAGGCAGAGCATTCATATTAACCTTGGAGGCTTCGCCTGCCTCCAAGCACCCCCTACCGGCACAAGTGCCGATATTGAGTATTGGAAAGGCAACGGTCTGATTTTTTATGAGTATTATCAGTACATTGATCAACGGTCTGAGCATGGGCGCCGTTTATGCGCTGATCGCTTTGGGCTATACCATGGTATACGGAATTGCCAAGATGCTGAACTTCGCTCACGGAGACGTGATCATGGTCGGCTCTTATGTGCTGTTCCTGTTTACCATGAAGATCATCAAAAACCCCTTTGTCGCCATTTTCATGGCGATCGTCTTCTGTGTGATCTTGGGCATCCTTGTGGAACGGATCGCCTATCGCCCTCTTCGGGGCGCTCCCTCTCTGGCGGTTCTGATCACCGCCATCGGCGTCAGCTTTTTCTTACAGAGCGTGGCGCAGCTGATCTTTACGGTCACCCCCAAGCAGGTGCCGATGTTTAATTTCAAGGCAATCGAGCTGGGCGGCGTAACGATCAAAATGGAGTCGATTATTACCTTGGCTGTCGGAATCATCGTCATGATCGTTCTGACCCTGTTTGTCAATAAATCCAAAGCCGGACGTGCCATGCTGGCGGTCAGTGAGGACAGAGGCGCCGCTCAGCTGATGGGCGTCAACGTCAACCGCACCATCGCCATCACCTTCGCCATCGGTTCCGCTTTGGCAGCGCTGGCAAGCGTCTTTATGCTGTTTGTCGCTCCCGTTACCAACCCCACGCTGGGTGCCATGCCCGGAATCAAGGCATTCGTGGCGGCAGTATTGGGCGGTATCGGCAGCATACCGGGTGCCGCCGTGGGCGGACTGATCCTCGGTATCGTGGAGCAGCTGGCGCTTCGCTACGAGTTCTTGGCTCCCTATTCGGATGCCATCGTATTCGCTATTCTGATCGTGGTTCTTCTTGTCAAGCCCTCGGGTATCCTCGGCAAGAAGCGACACGAGAAAGTGTGAGGTGTCGCCATGAAGAAGAACACAAACAAAAGCTTCGGGCGCATCCTGCTCGATAACAAATCCTATCTGCTGGTCGGTGTGATCGCCGTTGTAGCGGCTGTCCTGACCGCCGTTGGAGTCTTAACCAAGCGAACTCCCGTCATCACCCCCGATCTGCTGACGCAGATCGCCTTTACCATGATTATGGTAGTATCTCTCAATCTTGTGGTGGGCTTTCTTGGAGAGCTGTCCTTGGGTCACGCCGGATTTATGTACATCGGCGCCTATGTGGCGGGGCTGTTCATGTATTACACCCAGGATATCATTTCCCTATCCCTGTTGCGCTTTGTTCTTGCGACCCTGCTCGGCGGTCTTAGTGCTATGCTCTTCGGCTTTATCGTCGGTCTGCCCGCTCTGCGTCTGCGGGGCGACTATCTTGCCATCGTGACCCTTGCCTTCGGCGAGATCGTTCGAGGCGTGCTGAAGAATATCACCGTAGGCGAATTCATCAAGAGCCCCGCTATCGGCTTCAATATCAAAGACCTTGCGGCTCCCTACTCCAAGTACCTGTTCCTGATTGCATTTGTGCTGGTACTTCTGACCCTGTTCTGCGTCCAGAATATCGTCAAGAGTAAGCACGGCCGTGCCATTACCGCCATTAAGGACAACGAGATCGCCGCCCGTGCCATGGGCGTCAACATCACCTACTATAAGCTGATCGTGTTCGCTATTGCCGCCTTCTTTGCGGGGGTCGCCGGAGCGATCTTTGCCAGCTACACCACCGTCAGCCCCTCTATTTTCGACTACAACTATTCCATCGAATTTTTGGTCATGGTCGTGCTGGGCGGTATGGGCAGTGTGTTCGGCAGTCTGATTTCCTCTATTATCATCGTATTTTTGAACGTTCAGCTTCGTTCGATCCTGACAGGCAATCTGGCGGGTGTGAAAAATCTGGTGTATGCGCTCATCCTCATCATCATGATGATCGTCAGCTCGGCACCGAAGCTGGCTCCCCTGCGGGAAAAGCTGAACTGGGGCTATGTAAAATCCAAGCTCTTCAAAAAGAAGCAACCGAACGCCGAAACGGATATTCAAACCGAACCGTAACGGTACAGAATGAACAATTTAGAAAGGAACTCTGCCATGTCCTTGAATGAAAAAACATACGATGGCTGTCCGACCAATGCCGACGGCAAGCCTATCGTTTTAAAGGCGGATCACCTGTGTATCCAGTTTGGCGGTCTGAAGGCGGTGGATGATGTAAACCTCACCATCACCCAAGGCGAGCTATACGGACTCATCGGCCCCAACGGGGCGGGAAAGACGACTGTCTTTAATCTGCTGACGGGAGTATACAAGCCCACTGCCGGACGGTTCTTCCTCTGCGGAAATGACCTCACGGGAAAAACACCGTTGGAGATCAACCGTGCGGGGATCGCCCGTACCTTCCAGAACATCCGACTGTTCAACAATCTGACCGTACTGGAAAATGTTATGGTCGGCTTTGGCAATCAGATCCCCTGCAATATGCTGCAATCCATGCTCCGTCTCCCCCGCCATTTCAAGGCGGAGGCGGAATACCGCCGCCGTTCTCTAGAGCTGTTGGAGGTCTTTGGTCTTGCGGAATTTGCCGACACCTTGGCGCAGAATCTCCCTTACGGAAAGCAGAGAAAGCTGGAGATCGCCCGTGCGATGGCAACCAATCCGACCCTGCTTCTGTTGGATGAGCCTGCGGCAGGTATGAACCCCAACGAGACCCAAGAGCTGATGGATGTTATCACCTTTATCCGCCAAAAATTCGGCATCACCATTTTGCTGATCGAGCACGATATGCGGCTGGTGGCGGGTATCTGCGAGAAGCTGACCGTTCTGAACTTCGGAACCGAGCTTGCCAAGGGAGAAACGGCAGAGGTTCTCAACAATCCCGAGGTCGTCAAGGCCTATATCGGCGAATAAAACAGGAGGCAATTATGTCTGAACCCTTGCTTCAAGTAACAGATCTGGAGGTCTACTACGGTGTCATCAAGGCGCTGAAGGGCATCTCCTTTCATGTCAATCCCGGCGAGATCGTCTCGCTGATCGGTGCCAACGGTGCCGGAAAGACCACCACCCTTCATACGATCACGGGTCTGATCCACCCCAGGCACGGCTCGATCGTGTACAACGGTCAGGATCTGACCAAGGTACCGGCGCATAAGATCGTGTCCTTAGGTCTTGCCCACGTTCCGGAGGGACGGCGTATTTTTCAGAATCTGAGTGTGTATGACAATCTTCTGCTCGGTGCCTATACCCAAAGCGATAAGGCAAAGATCAATGAGCAGATGGAACAAGTATTCGATCAGTTCCCCCGTCTGAAGGAGCGCAGAAAGCAGCAGGCGGGAACGCTTTCGGGCGGTGAGCAGCAGATGCTTGCCATGGGAAGAGCGTTGCTGTCCGATCCTCAGATGATCGTCATGGATGAGCCCTCTATGGGTCTGTCCCCTCTGCTGGTTTCGGAGATCTTTGAGATCATCCAATCCTTCCGCAAGGCAGGAAAGACCGTTCTGCTGGTAGAGCAAAACGCCAAGAAGGCAATGACCATCTCCGACCGTGTGTATGTGCTGGAGACCGGCTCGATCTCGGCAGAAGGAAACGCCGCCGACCTCATCAACGACGAACGGATCAAAAAAGCATATTTGGGAGAGTAAATTCCCGCAAAAAAGCCGACCTTTTACAGTCGGCTTTCTTTTTATTCCAGCGTAACCAACAGGGCAGACAGAATTTCTGCCGCATCTCCTCTTGTCACAGTGGCAGAGGGTTCAATGCTTCCGTCAGCGGCGGTCATGATTCCCATGGAGTTCAGGGAATACAGAGAGGATGCCGCCCATGCGGGGATCTCCGCCGAGTCCGAAAAGCTCGGGGTAGCGGTGGGTGTTGCCGCATTGATCATGTTTCCGATCATGACCGCCGCCTCTGCCCGAGTGATCTCTCGATTGGGGTAAAAGCAACGTTGTCCGTTCTCGTTGATCTCGCCTTGAATATAGCCAAGCTCATACGCCGTGGCAATATATCCCTTGATTCCCGAAGGAATGTCTTTGTCGTCCGCAAAGACCGTCCGCTCCGCATCAGCAACCTCGCTGATCCCCAGGGTATGCATCGCCATGACCGTAAATTCCCCTCGGCTGACGGTGCGGGTAGGATAAAAATAGGTATTGCTTCCTACCTGCGTACCGCTCATGACTCCTGCCTCGGTCATCGTCAGTGCCGCATTGTAGGAGGGAGAATCCTCCATGTCGGCATACACCACCGATGTGGTGGGCTTCATCACAGTCAAAGAAACGGTAGCGGCGGCACTGTAATTGCCGTACAGATCTCTTGCCACATAGGTAAAGGAATCCTTTCCCGTGTAATTTTCTCCGGGGGTAAAGGTATAGGCACCCGTGGTGCGATCGGTCAGTCTCAGCAAGCCCGTTTCGGGATAGGAAACGATCTCAATGATCGTCTCATCTCCGTCGGGATCATGACAGGGCAAGGTGCCGTACAGCGTGATGTTTCGGTGGGTGCTGACCTCCAAGGAGGTCTTGGGAACCATGCTGAGCGTAGGGCTGTAATTGACCTTATCCAGCAGATACAGCTTGCAGGTCAGCTCCAAGGGGGAGTCTCCGACCCGAAAACGGAAGGAAGAGGTAGTCAGGCTTTCATTCTTGGCGGTATAGCTCATCAGAGACAGATTGGCACCGCTGACCGTTTGCCCGCCGGTCACTACCGTACCGCCCACTCGCAATTCTCCGTCAGTAATGGGAGGAGCTTTGGTCACGGTAATGGACTCCACCTTCGACAGATTGACCGCTCTGGCAAAATCGTCCGCCTCAAATTCAATACTCCCTCCCTTCAGCCCTGCCATCGCCATGCTGTTTTCCTCCGCCAGCACGTACAGAGCGGGCGAGACTACCGCAGGCGATTCGGGCTCAGCAAAGACCGAAACCGAGGCGGCAGAGGTGGCGGCGATCACCAAAAACAAAAAGCCGAACGAAAACAGGACGGGATTTCTTCGATTCCTTTGATTTCTGCGCTTCATTTTCTTCATTTCCCAGCATCCTCCAAACACAAGTTTCTTCAAAATTCTCTCACCACCATTGTATCGGCAGGCGGTGGATTTTATGACTGCTTTTTGGGTATTTTGAAAGAAAATTCGCCCCTCATTCCCGACAATTCCCGCAAAGTTCTTGACAAGCTCCTCAAAAAGGCGTATAATGAATTTGAAAAAAGATCAAGGACGGTGCTTCCATGAATGCTTCCCAACCTCCCTATACCTGCTGCTTTACCGGTCACCGAACCCTACCCAATGAGCAGCTACCTGCGCTCTCCGCTTTGCTGGATCGCACGGTCGCATCGCTGATCAAAGGACAGGTCACAACCTTCCGCACCGGCGGAGCCTTGGGCTTCGATACGCTGGCGGCACTGAAGGTTTTGGATTTTCGCACCCGCAATCCCCAACTCCGATTGGAGCTTTGCCTTCCCTGTCGTGGGCAGGAAACCGGCTGGAGTGAGCTTGCGCAACAGACCTATCGGGAGATCCTTGAGCGTGCGGACAAAATAATCGTTCTGCGGGAGAGCTATACCTCGGGCTGTATGCATGAGCGCAATCGGTTCATGGTGGACGGCAGTCAGGTCTGTGTGGGCTTTTGCACCTCGGACAAGGGCGGAACTGCCTACACACTGCGGTATGCCAAAAACCAAGGCTTGCGGGTCATCAATCTGGCACCGCTGCTCGACAAATTTTGATCAAACGGGTCAAATTTTTAAAACTTGTTAAAAAATCCTCTTTACATCCAACGGGTTTTATGATATAATAAATTATAAAAATAAAAAAGAAAAAGGAGAAAAAATATGTTTGAAACCTTTGTAAACAAGCTGGTCGAGATCGGCACCAGCTTCGGCGGAAAGCTCATTGCCGCCATCCTCGTTCTTGTCATCGGCTCCCTCTTGATCAAGCTCATCAAGAAGATCCTGAGAAAGAGAAAGCTTGGAAAGCACGAAGACCCCACTGTTCATCGCTTCTTGGTCAACTTCATCGGCATTGTGCTGAATGTCCTTTTGATCGTCACGATCATCGCCATTCTCGGCGTTCCCACCGCTTCGGTGGTTGCCGTGATTGCTTCTGCCGGCGTTGCCGTAGGTCTTGCCCTCCAAGGCTCCCTGAGCAATCTGGCAGGTGGCATTATGATCCTGATCTTCCGCCCCTTCAAGCTGGATGATTTCATTGATGCCGGCGGATTTTCCGGAACGGTCACGGATATCGGTATTTTTTACACGACCCTTAAGACCGGTGACAACAAGTCGGTCACCATCCCCAACGGCTCTCTGATGAACGACAAGGTAGTCAACTACTCGGTACATGATACCCGCCGTGTGGACTTTACCTTTAGTGTGGCATACGGTACCGATGTAGAAAAGGTTAAGACCATTCTGTTGGAGGAGGCAGGAAAGCATGAAAAGGCGCTCAAGGACCCTGCACCCTTCTGCCGTATGGCAAAGCAAAACGCAAGCTCTCTTGATTTCGTCCTGCGTGTTTGGGTGAACAGCGGAGATTATTGGGCAGTAAACTTTGATATTTTGGAAGCTGTAAACAACCGCTTCAAGGCAGAGGGCATTGAGATCCCCTTCAACCAGCTGGATGTCAATGTCAAAAACAAATAAAAAAGATCAGAAAAGCCGCCGAGGAATCCTCGGCGGCTTCTTTGTCGAAGGCTCCTGCCGTTGGCAGGAGCCTTTGTTGTATCAGGTCTTGCTTGTCGGCTCGATCACCTCATAAGCGAAGAACCGTTGCGCATCGGAGATAAACTTATCCACCCGTGCCTTTTGCACATAAAAGCCACCATTTCCGTTGATGGTGATATATGCCTTTCGGGAGGACAGCCAATAGAAGGAATAGGTCGTTGTCTTGGTCGTTCCGTCGGCATCCTCGGTGGTAATGGTCATGGTAAGAATGTGCTTGGAGGGATCGGCAATGAGTGCCGCCTCTTCCTCCTTGGTCATCTCATAAGAGTCAACGATGGTTGCGTAGATCAGTGTCGCATAGAAGCTGCGGAACAAACTGCTGTCATACCGCACGATGGTCTGCATCAGCGCACCCTCGTTGGACAAAATACGGATCTCATCCGCCTTGACCTCCACATCATACTCCACTCCGTCGATATACCCATTCCGACAGCGAACCTGTCTGCCAAGCTTGTTGTAGTCGTAATAGGGCACACCCTCCGCCATTTTCCGTTCGGTTCCCGATTTATCGTATACCTTGATCTCGGAGGTAGTGATCTCCCAGATAAAATTGTTGACATCCACCACCGTCATTTTCCCAAAGGAATCAATTTGATTTCCGTTGGAATCGGAGGCGTGAACAAACAGATTGCCGGAATCAATTCCATCTTCAGTCATGGTAAAGAGCGAGTCATCCACCTCAAAGGTCGCTTGATAATTCGGAGAATCCAGCGTGATCTTTTTTACATAAGCAATACCCGCGCCGATATAGCTCGCGTCGATCCAATCATAGCGCTCCCACTCCAGGAAAGTGAAGGTGTGTCCCTCTACCTCTACGATCATATCGTAGGTATAGCTCAGATCGATCTTCTTCTCGCCGTTCTCATCCTCAGTCACCGTGCTGACCGCTGTATAGGCGTAATAATTGCCATCCTCGTTCTTCTCGCTGATGAGGATCATCTGATGGATGGTTCCCGCCTTTTGCTTGTTATCATCCAAAACATCATATTCAAAGGAAATGGCATATGCCGCATAGGGCGTATAAACGGGATTGCCGTCCTTGTCGGTCACAGGCTCTCCGTCCTCATTCACCTCGGGGGCATACAAGCCGTACTCCGCCAAATCCACATCGGAGGGAGACAGCTTCTTGACGCCCGCAAAGGAGGGAGTATATATATTTTGCAAGCAGGCATCTATGGCGGTATCTCCCGGCATATAGCCGTCCAGCTCAATGTCAAATACATAGGGCATGGTCTGCGCAATGGTATTTTCCCGCTCAGCCAGATCCACATACGAGAAGGAAATGATCTTCTCATACAGCTCCTTCTGTCCGGGCAAGACACTGTCCTTTAGACGGGAGATAGTGAAATTCTCCACATCAAAGTAGTCGGTCATAGTCATGGGATAGGTCAGCGTCGGCGTTACATAGTCCTCCACAGGACAGGTCAGGCTGTTGCCCGTATCGGCATCCAGCACATACACCGCATCCCGCTTGACCTCGCTCTCACCGCTGATATCCACATATTGGGCGTAATATCCGCCGCCTGTCACCAGCTTGTCGCCGATAATGACCTTGTGGCGGTTGCCCGAGCCGTCGGTAATGATATAATATGCCGGCTCATACAGGTATTCCTCGGGCGTCTCCAGCTCCTCGCCTGCCTCGTCGGTGGTTCGTACACGGGTCTGAGGAGCCAGTCCGTATTCGGTAAATTCACCGTCGTCATCCTTGATCGGATCCTGTAGCTTGAGAATAGATATTGTGTATCCGGCACCGACATACAAGGAGGCAAATTTTTCCTGATCGTAGGGTGTCATGGGAGAAGAAGCAATGATAAAGTCTCCTTCAATGTCCAGCTCTCCCTCTTCGTTGATCCGCAAAAAGGAATAGGTTCCATGGGAGTTATGCACCTCCAAGGACAGAATATTCTTCTTTTCTATATGCGGGAACATCAGAATACGGGAATTGAATCCGACCACCTCGTTCCCTTCGGTATCCACCACGGCAATGACCGTATATTCTCCCGTCTCGGGATCCACATCGACCAAGGTTCCGGCAACCGTCACATAATACCCATGCTCCGGCTCGGTAGGAACCGGATCCTTCGCCTTGTCGTACATGCCCCATACATCATCCCTTTCTCGAATGTAATAGACCGTTCCGTCCACATCCTCAAAGGTCAATGTCTTGACATAGTCAAGGATAAAAACCAACGCAATGGCAAGGGCTATGATGACAATGGCGGAAATGATGATCGCCCACATACGGCGCTTCATCAGGGTCTGCTTTTTCTTTTCCGCAATGCTCATCTGTTCTTTCTCCTAACGATCACCACAATACCCACGCCCAGTGCCAGCACGGCGGGAACCACGGTCAGCACGACCGTGTACTGGGTCGCCTCGGCGGTGGTGACGGTATCAATGGTGTAATCGCCAAAGGGCTTGAAGGTCAAGCCGACCGGCACAGGCTCCTGCCCGATGATCCGCAGCGCATACTCCAAAAAGGCACCGTTGCCGTAGGCATTGGATTGCAGGAAGCTCTGAGCGGCGAATTCGGGAGAGCCGCAGGCGATCACATAGGATGCCTCGTTAACAGAGGAATATCCGTAGTTGTCCTCACTGACGTTTCGATTCTCCACCGTCACGGTCATCAGCTTCAGCGGATTCTGTGCAGTCGCCTTTTCCACAACCTTTCCGTTGGCATTTGCCACGGCATTATCACTTGTTACAAACACGTCGTAAATCGAACGGTAGGTACCGTCCACGCCGTAGGCACCGTAATCAAAGGAGATGCTTTCATCCTCCTCATCGGTGTAGTGAGCCGGCGAATACTGATCGGAATACGAGATGGTCATGGCGTTCTTGAAGATCACGGCGGGAGGCGTAGAGGAGCGTGCCCGCAAATCCTTGGTCAGGCTTCCGCCCGTTCCCTGCGTCTCATACTCCGCCTTGACGGTATGACCGTCTACCGTGAGAGACTGAGAGGTGTCCTGTACAATATGGGGATGAACCTGTCCGTCCTCCTCATAGCGATCGTAGGAAATACCCCATTCGGCAAGAAATTCCTCAAAATTGGTCAGAGGCTTGGTCAACGTAGGAGACATGAACACCATCATAGAGTTTGTGCCGTCCAAAAAGGCATCCAGCTTTTCGATCTCGTCAATATCCGATGTGATCCCTCCGTCAGATACCATAAAGTCCTTCATAGGGTTATACACCACCATCAGCCGACAGTTGGCAGGGATCTCATCGGTTGCCAAATTAATGGTCTGCACACGGAAGCCCGCAATTTCCAAAGTCAGTGCCAGCTCGGGGTCGTACAGTGCCTCGTCATGGTTGGTGGTAAAGCAGGCAATGGGAGATACCGCACGGGTCACGGCAAGAATGGCAGATGCCAAAATCTTTTCGCCGTTATATGCCCAAGGAGCTTCGGTGGTATCCTCGGTATTGTATACATAGAATTGATTCAGCGAACGAACCCGATATTCGGTTCCGAACTCCACTACCACGCTGGTGGTGGTCACTCCCGCATATCCGCTGACCGCAGAAGGATTCCAAATGATGTTGACGTTTTCCACCCGAATGTGATCGGGAAACGCATCTTCCATCTGCTTTGCCGTCTCATACACATAGCGCATGGAGGTATTTTCGGTCCAAGCATCGGGGTCATCGCAGAAAATGATGCGGATCATAAGATCCTCATCCGGATTCTCAGCACGGAGCTTGTCCACCATTTCGATGGGAGACGTGCTATCCTCAAACTCGGGATCGCCGTTTTCCAGAAGGTCAATGGCATTATCCGAGAGTGTGAACATCATCTCAGGTGTCAGATCCGCATACCAAAGAAGTTTTTGTGCCAAAGCCGAAAAGATCACATTGACGATAATCACAACGGCAATGATGCACGCCGTCAGGATCGCCGTAACTCCGCCGTAACGGAGCTTGCGGCTGGTTGCCGATTTCAGTTTCATCTTCG
Organism: Oscillospiraceae bacterium; assembly: GCA_015063535.1. Taxonomy (GTDB): domain Bacteria; phylum Bacillota; class Clostridia; order Oscillospirales; family CAG-272; genus HGM12713. The sequence goes on along the minus strand of SVTY01000002.1, from coordinate 88,707 downwards.
GTTTCCTCTCTTTCATCAACCCCAACGGCGCTTGTCATAGACACGCACCGTAAGCAGGAGAAATACGCCCGAAATGGACAGATAATACAGGATGGACGAAAAGTCCAGAATGCCCGTGGTAAAGTTCGAAAAACGGCTCATGATCGAGATCCAGCTGATTACAAAGCGAATGGCATATACATTGATATACTGATTCACCATATCCAAGATCAGCATGACCAAAATGATCGCCACGGTAATGACCGCCGCCGCCAGCTGATTCTCGCACAGAGACGAAACAAACAGACCGATGGCGACAAAAGCAATACCGATGAGGATCACGCCTACCAGACAGGAAATGATCTCCGCCGTTACGGGACCGATATGAGTCACGCCATATTCATCGGCAAGCCGTTCGGTGTTAGCATAGCTGTACAGCGGGAAAAAGTTGATGCAAGAGACCAGTGTCGTTCCCACAAACAGAGTAACCGCCGCCAAAAACTTACCCATGACCATGCCCCAGACTGAAACGGGAGCGGTCAGAAGCAACTGCTCGGTACGAAGCTTCTTTTCCTCGGCAAACAGCTTCATCGTCAGCAAAGGAATCAAAATAATAAAGGAAAAGATCAGCATGGTAAAATAGCTACCCGTATCATAGCTTCGAGAGCCAAGGGTAGTATAGCAGCACATCAGCGCCGCCGCCGCCAAAAACACGCCTACATAAACATAGCCGATGGCGTTGATAAAGTAGGAGCGAAGCTCCTTTTTGTAAATGGCAAACATCTTCCTTCTCCCTCCTTACTTTTGCTCTTCGCCGTCACCGAAGAGTGCGGAAAATTCTCCGCCCTGCTTCTTTCCGGCATTCTCCATGGCGGTCTTGGCAAAATCCTTCTCTGCCTCGCCCCGTGCGCCGACACGGGTCTTTGTCCGACGCTCATAGCGATTTTTCTGAGAGGACTGATCCACAATGGCAATGAAGATATCCTCCAGGCTCATGCCCAGTGCCTCCATGCCCACTAAGGGCCAGTTCTTTTCCGCCAAGGTGTAAAACAGATTCTTCCGAATATCCACTCCGACCTCGCTCTCCACGGTGTAGCAATATGCCTCGCCGTCTCTCTGCGGCATGACCTCGGCATACACGATACCGGGCTTGGAGCGAAGCATGGCAAGAACCTCCTTCTGCGGACCGCAGATCTTTACCGTAAAGCGACGGTTGTTCTCCACCGCTCTTGTAATATTCTCGGTCAGCTCGTCTGCCACGATCTTACCCTTATTGATAATGACGATCCGATCGCAGACTGCCTGCACCTCCTGCAAAATGTGGGTAGATAGAATTACTGTGTGATCCTTCCCCAAATTTCGCAGCAAATTACGCACCTCGATGATCTGCTTGGGGTCAAGTCCCACCGTCGGCTCGTCGAAAATGATCACCTCGGGAGAACCGATCAGTGCCTGCGCAATGCCGACTCTCTGGCGATAGCCCTTGGACAGATTCTTGATGATCCGCTTGTACACATCACGGATCTTCACCACGTCGCAGATCTCCTCCAAGTGCTTGTCCCGATTCAGCTTACAGCCCTTCAGATTGTAGTTGAAGATCAGATACTCCTCCACCGTCATGTCCAGATACAGCGGCGGCTGCTCAGGCAAATAACCGATGTGCTTCTTCGCCTCCAACGGATTGTCCAGTACGTCAAAGCCCGCAACCGATACACTGCCCGATGTGGCAGATAAATACCCCGTCAGAATGTTCATCGTCGTACTCTTTCCCGCTCCGTTCGGGCCAAGCAGACCGACGATCTCTCCCTTCTTTACCTCAAAGCTGATATCGTCCACGGCACAGTTGGAGCCGTAGTTCTTTACCAGATGCTCAATTTTTATCATAATTCGGGAATTTCCTTTCCTGTTTTTTGCGTATTTTCCTGTTTTCAAAAAATATTATGATACAGAGTACATTATATCATATATTTATAAACTTTCTGTGAACACTTCTCCGCTTTCCCTAAATTTTCGATGATTTTTTCGTGACGGTTTTGTGGAGTTAGAAGGAAAGGACTGTACTTTTTTCTTTTAAAAAAGAAAAAAGTACCAAAAAAGAAAACAAAGCAAAATTTTTTGTTGCGCCTACATAAAGCCGTAACTGTATTTTTTGCTTTGTTTTTTACTTTATTGCAAACTTTCAAGATAAAATTGGTAAAGTTTTCTTTTGGTTACTTTTCTTTTTTAAAAGAAAAGTAACCGCATTCTATTTCGCATTCATTTTCAAATATTCGTTAATAAACTCGTCGATCTCTCCGTCCATGACAGCGGAGATATTGCCATCCTCATGCCCTGTACGGGTATCCTTTGCCAAGGTATAGGGCATAAAGACATAGGAGCAGATCTGAGAGCCCCACTCGATATTGGTCTTATTTCCCTGAATATCCTCGATGGTATCAAGGCGTTCCCGAATTTTGATCTCCATCAGCTTCGCCTTCAGCATCTTCATTGCCGTTTCCTTGTTCTGAAGCTGAGAACGTTCGGTCTGACAGCCTACGACAATGCCCGTAGGCTTATGCAAAATACGGATAGCAGAATCGGTCTTGTTGATATGCTGTCCGCCCGCACCGCTGGAGCGATGGGCGGTCACCTCGATATCCTCGTCCCGAATCTCCACCTTGTCGATGTTATCAAATTCGGGCATGACCTCGATGGATGCAAAGGAGGTCTGCCGTCTGCCTGCGGCATCAAAGGGAGAGACACGCACCAAGCGGTGAACGCCGTTCTCCGCCTTCAAATAGCCGTAGGCATTCAAGCCCTCGACCATGATCGTTGCACTCTTAATACCTGCGGCATCGCCGTCCAGCCAGTCAAGAAGCTTATATTTGTAGCCTCTGCGCTCTGCCCAACGGGTAATCATGCGGTACAGCATCTGCGCCCAATCCTGCGCCTCGGTGCCGCCCGCGCCGGGATGGAAGGAAACAATGGCGTTGTTTTTATCGTACTCGCCCGACAGAAGAATCTCTATGCGACGCTCCTCTGCGATCTTGGCAATCTGTTGCAGCTCGCTCTCCACTTCCTCCACATAGCTCTCGTCGTTTTCCTCAATTGCCATTTCCGCCAAGGTAATGGCATCCTCCAGCCGCTCCTGTAAGGAATCAAAGCCCTCTATGGTATCCTTGGTCTGCTTTACCTTTTGCAAAACCTTGGAGGAATTTTCCTGATTCGACCAAAAATCGGGATCCAAAGTCTGCCGATCCAGCTCCTCAGCAAGAGCACGAAGCTCCCCAATCCGAAGAGCCGAGCCCAGATCCTCAATATCCGTCCGCATACCGATCAGCTTATATTTTGCGTCTTCCAATGCAATAATCAAAGAAACCTCCCGCAACAGCGTTGCTTTTTCATTTCATAATAGTAGTATATCCTTAACTGTTTTATTTTACCACAAAAGCAGGCACTTGTCAAGGGGGTACGGCATTTTCGCTTTCAAACAAAGAAAGCCAAACGCTATGGTTGCATCGCTTTTGGCTTGGCTAATAACTATATTTTTGATACAAACTTAGTCAATCATACCTAAATCCTTCATGGCTTGAATAAAGGTATCAGCTTCGCCGTTCAGGTTGGCTTTCTGTGTTGCTTCGATGTCATACCAAGCATACTCAAGTCCATGAATAATGATGGGAAGTTTTTTACCAAAATGCGCTTCTGTATATCCTTCCGATTGCAGTTTTTTTGCTACCTCTGCAACGATCTGCAAAAGTTCATAATGTCCAACAGGACCTTTGCCAATATAATTGAAATCTTCGTCATAACAATCATCGTCTTCTTCACCGATATTGTTAATCCCGTTTTCCTTGTACCACTCAAAAAGCAGATTGGTCAATTCGTCAGGCTCGTCGGGGTTAATGATGGGAAATTCGTCTTGTCGCCAAAAAGCATAGTTCCAACGTTCTTCATCATACAGATCTGCGCCATCACAATCAGATTCTGTATTGTAGCTGATTGCAAAGGATGACACGTTGCTGAATTCCTTGTATTCATAGCTTTCGTTAGAGTATACAAAAAAGGAAATTGCATAAATATCAGCTTCCGCCCACGTGTCCATGATCGACTTTACTTTTGAGGATATTTTTTCTGTAATATTGATCATTGTTGAAACTCCTTTGTGTTGATTTGACTTAATTATACCATAATAATTCAAAAACCGCAATCCCTTTGTATCAGAATTGCGGTTCTTATTTGGCGGAGAAGGAGAGATTTGAACTCTCGCGCCGGTTTATGCCGGCCTACACCCTTAGCAGGGGCGCCTCTTCGGCCAACTTGAGTACTTCTCCAAAAAGATATCCCCGCAAGTCCGCCGATTTCCGAACTTGCCTAACTATTATACCCCATTTTCTGCCGTTTGTCAATATCTTTTTTGATTCTTTTTCGTTTTTCTTTCTTTTTTCCGATGCCTCATTCCTTACAGTCATCCGTCTGAAGGGTTTTTTCGTCCTTTTTGCGAAACACAAAGAGCTTGCTGATATAATAATTCGTAAACACCACCACAACAGACGACACCACCTTTGCCCAGATCCGCTCGGACAGCTCAAAGGAAACGCCGAATAAATCGAAAGCAGGAGAAGGATAGTGTAACGCCTCCAGCAGGGCGATCACGCCCAAATTGATACCCGCCTCTAAAACAAAAGTAAACACACGGGAGCCCGAAAAGGTTCCCAACTGCTTCCACGTCGCCTTCCTGCCGTGCTCCGCATCGGTAAAAACCCATTTTTTATTGGTCACGAACGCCACAAGCACGCCGACCACCCACTGGCTTGCACTTCCCAAAATATCCAACCCAGCCGTAGGGTCGCCCTGCTCGTCGTGCCAAAAAACAACGCCGACCCGCAGAGTGATATAACATGCCAACAGGGAACAAACCGTTGTCACTGCCCCGAAAAGCAGATATAGGATCAGTTGCTTTCTCCGTCGGATCATCTCTTTGATGCGTTCCATATGGGCAGGCTCCTTTCTTTTTATCCTTTTTCTCCCTTGATCTTCTCCGCATAGCTCTTTGCGGCTTGCTCATTTTTATTTTCTCCCCACCGATAATACTGCTTATCCTTCAGATCCTCGGGAAGATACTGCTGCTTGACATAATGATTCGGATAATCATGGGGATATTGATAGCCCTTGAAAAGCGGGCTTTGCAGATGAGGCGGAACATTCCGTCCCCTTCCCTGCTCGATATCCGCCATAGCTTCATTGACCGCCACATAAGCGGAATTGGATTTGGGAGAGGTGGCAAGTAGGATGGCGGCATGCGCCAACGGGATCCTTGCCTCGGGCATTCCCAGCTCCTTTGCCGATTCACAGCAGGCACGGGTCACCACCGCCGCCATGGAATGGGCAAGCCCCACGTCCTCGTTGGCAATGACCTGAAGACGGCGGCAGACCGAGATCAGCTCTCCCAACGACAGCAGCTTTGCCACATAAAAAGCGGCGGCATCGGGATCGGAGCCTCGGATCGACTTTTGCAAGCAGGATAGCAGATCATAGTGGGTATCGTCATCGAAATTCCCCACTCGGACATGGAAGCCGTCCACCGTTTCCTGTGTAATTTCCCCATCAGCCGCAAAATAAGAATTTTCAAACAAAACGATCGCATGGCGCACATCCCCCAATGTAGAACGGGCGATATACAACAGCGTTTCTTCGCTCACCGTCTTTTCAGTTCCCTGCTCCCGATTCAGCCATTCCAACGCCCGACGCAAGGCTTTGACGCACTCGACAGGCTCCACCGGCTTAAATTCAAATAAGGAGGAACGGGAAATGATCGCATTATAAATATAAAAATGCGGATTTTCGGTGGTAGAGGTTATCAGCGTGACCCGACCGTCCTCAATATATTCCAACAGAGCTTGCTGTTGCTTTTTATTGAAATATTGGATCTCGTCGATATACAGCAGAATCCCGCCGGTACAAAAGACATTGTTGGTACTGCTCAAAATATCCTTCACATCCGACAGGCTGGCTGTGGTCGCATTCAAGCGGTGAAAGACCATACCGGACTCTCTTGCGATGATTTCGGCGGCGGTGGTCTTCCCTGTTCCGGGCGGTCCGTAAAAGATCATATTGGTGACCCGTCCCGATGCAAGCATGCGGCGGATCACTCCGTTTTTGCCGAACAGATGGCTCTGTCCCACGATCTCATCGAAGGTTCTGGGCCGAAGTGCCTCGGCGGTTCGGATCGTATTCATTCGGTTTTCCTCGCAATTCAGATAGCATCAGCGGCATTGTCTGCGCCGATACTGCCCACAAAATCATTCAATACCTCTAAAATTTGAGGCAGGGCAACCAACACAAGCACAAAGACGATCAGCATGATAACCGCAAAGCAGACCGCTCCCCACCATGTCGTTCCCTTTTTTTCAAACTTGATCTCAGCGGTATATTTCATTTCCTCGGGGATGTAAAAATGATGCCGATCCGGGTCGATACGGAAGGGCTTGACACGACGATGCTTTGGCAGGCTCGGATCCTCCTCCCGCCGCTTGGCATATGCCTCCTCCTCTGCCGCTTCCTCGGCAAGATAGTCCTCCTCTTCTCTGCACTTGACGACCCGACGCAAGCTCACGCTGCGGCGTACCGCATAACGGATATACAGCTTATGCGCACTGTTCAGCTCGGGCAGTGTCCTTCCCGTCTCGGGAGACAGACACGCCTCCTTCAAAAGCAGGCGCACAAAGCCACCCGGTACCCGTTTGTTGAACACAACGGCAAAGCCGGCAACCACCAAACCGAAAAACAGACCGAAAATGATATTTCTCACCGAGATCAAAGAGCCGCCGCCCATATTCAAATGCTCATATACCGTCTCATCGGTAAAATATGTCTCATAAAAATATTGCCACAACTCCTGCCACAAGGACAAGCCTTGTTCGGCGGCAAGAACGGTAAAACTCCAATGCATCCTCGTATCTCCCCTCTCAAAAACCGTCTTTTTCGTGTTTGCAAGTTTTTGAGATATTTAAGAACTTTTTTTCAAAAAGTTCTTAAATAGGGTGTGGGGCAACGCCCCACGATCCCCTTTATCTCTCTTATTTTTTAATAATATCCACTCCGACGTACTTGCGCAAGACCTCGGGTACCACCACGGAGCCATCCGCCTGCTGATTCTGCTCGACCAAAGCGGGCAAGATCCGAGAGGTTGCCAAGCCGGAGCCGTTCAGCGTATGAACGAACTCGGTCTTACCGCCCTCCCGTCTGACACGCATCATACCCCGACGTGCCTGATAATCTCTTGCGTTGGACACGGAGGAGACCTCTTTATAGCCGTTCATGGACGGAATATTGATCTCAATATCGTAGGTTCTTGCCATCGATGCCGAGCAATCCTCTGCCGCCAGCTTCACCGTGCGGAAATGGAAGCCCAGTCCCTTGACCAGATTCTCTGCATTTGCCACCAGCTCCTCAAACGCCTCGTCGCTCTTTTCGGGGAGTGTATACTGTACCATCTCCACCTTATTGAACTGATGTCCTCTGACCATGCCTCGCTCATCGGCACGGTAGCTACCCGCCTCCCGACGGAAGCAGGGGGTATAGCTGATATATTTACGGGGCAGATCCGCCTCTGTCAGGATCTCATCACGATGCAAAGAGACCAGTGCCGTCTCGGCGGTAGGAAGCATAAAGCGGCGGCGCTCATCCTCAGCGGTCTCCAGCCAGTACACATCATCGGCAAACTTCGGGAACTGTCCCGCCGTCAAACCGCATTCGTAGCCCAGCATATGAGGCACCAGCACCAGCTCATAGCCGTTGCCAAGGTGCGTATCCACAAAGTAATTCAACAGCGCCCACTCCAAGCGTGCGCCCATGCCCCGATAGATCCAGAAGCCGGCACCGGACAGCTTGGTTCCCCGCTTATAGTCGATCAGCCCCAGATCGGTACAAAGATCTACGTGATTCTTCGGCTCGAAATCAAAGGTCTTAGGCTCCCCGAAGAACCGCAGCGGCTCATTGTTCTCCTTGCCGCCGGGCAGCAGATCCTCATCGGGCAGATTGGGCAGCCCCAGCATGACCGAATTGAACTGTGTTTCGACCTCCTTCAGACGCTCGTCGATGGCTTTTGTTTTGGCAGACATCTCCTTCATCTGCACAAAAATAGCCGAAACATCCTTCCCTTCCTTTTTATAGGCGGGGATCAGCTTGTTCATTTTATTCTGCTCTGCCTTGATCGACTCGGTCTCGGCGATCAGATTGCGCCGTTCGGCATCCAACGACAGAATTTGAGCAATTTCGTCCTTGGCATCCTTTCCCTTCTTTTGCAGTCTTGCCAGTACTTCCTCCGGGTTTTCCTTAATATATCGAATATCTAACATGTCTTTTTCCTCTTTTATATTTCCATTTTTTGGTAATTATACAGTTTCCGCAAAAATTGTTTCTCCGCAAAGACTCCGCAGCAGTGCTTCCAGGTCTTCATCGTTATCGTAAGTCAGCTCCACGACCTTCTTACGGGTCGAACGGGAGATCCGCACCTTTCTGCCCAAGGTGGACATGGCACGGCGTTCCAACTCCTTCATCTGTACCTTGATCTGCGGGTGCATTTTTTCCTCCACAGGCGTATCGGTCACGGTATTCATCCGTTTAACCAGTGCTTCCACCTCACGAACCGACATGGTGCGAGCCAAAATGCGATTGGCTACATCGATCATTTCCTCGTCGCTCTCCAATGCCAGCAAGGCTCTGGCGTGACCGGCAGAAAGATCCCCCACCCGAAGCATCTCCAATACCTCATCGGGCAGATCCAACAGGCGGAGCATATTGGCAACCGCCGAACGGCTCCGTCCCACCTGCTTGGCGACTTGATCCTGTGTCAGACCGAATTTCTCGATTAACGCTCCGTATCCCATGGCTTCCTCCACAGGATTCAGATCTTCTCTTTGAATGTTTTCAATCAAGGCTACCTGTGCCGCCTTCAGCTCATCTCCGTCAAATACCACAGCCGGGATCTCGGACAGTCCCGCCATTTTTGCGGCACGCCACCGCCGTTCTCCCGCAATGATCTCGTACGTACCCGACACCGTGGCATTTTCCCGCACGATAATGGGCTGCAGGACGCCGTATGTGCCGATCGAATCGGCAAGAACCTCCAACGCCTCACGGTCAAAGGTCTTTCTGGGCTGATCTCTCCGAGGCTCAATGTCGGAGATCCGCAGAGTTTCCCCTGCCCCCGATTTGCCATCCAGAACATTGTCGCCCATGATGTCATAAAAGCTTCTGCCGAGTCCTCTTCCTTCGGTTTTCTTTGCCATTTTCTCCATCCTATCTTTCTTAAATTTACTTAAAATTTTTAAAATTTGCCTTCAGACTGTTGGTTTTTGGCAGATCATCGTATAAGCCCTTGGGCTTTTTGACCTGTGCCGTATCCAAAGGGCCTCCCGAGGTAGGTGTGATCACAATGGATTCGGCGCCTTCCCGTTTGACCACGGTTCCTCCGCCGTGTATCTCCGGGGCGTTGTCCTCCATCAGCTCTCCCAAGCCTCTGCCCAAGCCGGACGGTTTTTTTGCCATGTTTCTTCCTCCCGTCAAATCCGAGTTACAAGCTCTTTTGCGACCTCTATGTATTCCTTGGCACCCTTGGAATTTTTATCGTGATAATAAGCAGGCTTTCCAAAGCCGGGCGCCTCTGTCAGCTTGACATTTCGGGATATTTTTGTCTCAAACAGCTTATCCGCATAGTGTTTTTGCAGTTCGGAGATCACCTGCATGGACAGCAGCAAGCGGCTGTTGTACATGGTAATGAGAATGCCGCTGACCGTCAGATCGGCATTATACAGCCGTTTGATCCGATTGATGGTGATCATCAACTGAGAAAGGCCCTCCAACGCATAAAACTCGCATTGCATTGGAACGATCACGCCGTCGCTTGCCGCAAAGGCATTGATGGTCAACATTCCAAGCGACGGCGGACAGTCGATCAGAATGTAATCATAGTCATTTTTCACCTCTGCCAAAGCAGTTTTCATGCGAAATTCGCTTTCGTCAAAATCAAACAGATCAAACTCCGCTCCCGCCAAGGAGGTATTGGTAGGCACCACGGACAAATTTTGATACGGGGTCTCCACGATCACTTCCTGCGCCGTTTTTTCACCGGTCAACAGTTCTTTGGTCGATGCCTTCAAGCCTTTTTTGGACACACCCACGCCGCTGGTGGTATTTCCCTGAGGGTCAAGGTCGATAATCAGCACCTTATGCCCCAGCATACCAAGAGATGCGGCAATATTGACACAGGAGGTCGTCTTACCGACACCGCCCTTTTGGTTTGCAAATGAGATAATTTTTCCCATACTTGTTCCTTTCTTTTGCGGATTCTCCGCAATTTTTAACCGATTGCGATCCATTTTTCGGACAGACCGCAAAATTTTCTTTATTCACCATTATTATAACACAAAAGCCCCTGCAATGCAAGGGCTTTGCTATGATTTTTTTAAATTTTATTTAGATTATTCCGTGTGTTTCACGTGAAACATATTGATCCGCACAGGCGTTGTTTCACGTGAAACATCCCGTTACTTTTCCAATCGAATCAAAATTTCAACGCTTTTCTGTCCGTTTGTCACATCCATAGAAACATGTTTACCGCTTTTATTCCAAGAATCGACACGTCGCCGCAAAACCTGAACCATTTCCATCATCTCTTTTTCCCCTTGAAAGACATCGGTTCTGACCGTCCTACTACCTGACGAAATCCGTTCCATCGCCCGACGGCGAAGCTCTTCCTCCGCCAAAAGCTCTTCTATGTATTGCTCCGAAGCCTGAACATTCAGCTTGTGATCGGTAATATGCTGAAGTGCGTTTAGCCGCTTCGGCGGCCGTTCCAATCGCAAAACTGCCCGTGCATGCCGTTCTGTCAAGCCCGACTCCAAGATCAAACGCTGTTCTTCATAGGATAATCGCAACAAACGTAGCTTATTTGCCACCGCAGATTGGCTCAATGACATGCGACGTGCCACCTCTTCTTGAGTCAAATGATGATTTTCGATCAGCTTTTTAAACCCATACGCCTGTTCAAACATATTCAAGTCCTCACGCAACAGATTCTCGATAATAGCAAGCTCCGCCGCGGTTTGTTCGTCCACCTCCATGATCACGCACGGAACGGTCAAATATCCTAACATTTTAGCCGCTCGAAGCCGTCGCTCTCCTGCAATCAACTCGTATCCGTAGATATCCTCGGGATCCGACACCCGTACCGTCAACGGTTGCAGGATCCCATACCGACGAATGGAATCCGCCAACCGAATAATAGAATTTTGTTCGAATTCTGCTCTCGGTTGTGCTCGATTCGGACGAATATCATCGGTTTTGATTTGAACGACCGGCGTTCCCAGTTGTTCCGCATCAGACTTGGTTTTTTTAAACACTTTCAGATCTGTCATACATTTACCCATCCTTTCTTTTTGAATTGTTTCACGTGAAACAATCCGTTTCTGCCTTTTATTATATCACACGGGGAATAAAAAAGCCATCGAAGAAAGGGTGTCCGAAAATGTTTTTTTAGGAGGTTGGAGATAGAAAAACCGACCCGAATGACAGATCGGGTCGGGTGATTGAATGGGAAATAGAGTTTTAAAGGGGTTTTTTAGAGATTTTAGAAAAATGTCGGGGATACTTTTTTGGAGTTTCTTCAATTTTTTTAATCAAAATTAAGGTTCGATGCTCGATTTCGCTCGAATCGGAAACAAGATCGCAGGAGACTGCCGTCGTATTTCCACCGCCGCAGAGGGAAATGCCGTGTTTTGCCGCCATCAGCTCCTCGGTTGCTTGTTGGGATTTCATGGCGATCATCTGACCGCCAACCCGAACGAAGGGCAGGCAAAGCTCGCATAGAATCGGAAAGGAAGCCACAGCACGGGCAGTAGCCACATCAAAGCTCTCCCGATATGCAGAAGAATTGGCAAGCTCCTCCGCACGTCCCGCTACCGCTTCCAATCGTTCCAATCCCAACAAACGGGCAGTTTCAGCTACATATGCGATCCGTTTGGCTGTTCCGTCCAAGGAAAGAATGGTCAGATCGGGGCGAAAGATCGCCAGGGGGAGAGAAGGGAAGCCGGCTCCGCATCCCACATCGATCACCCTCGCATGTTGCGGTATATGCGCCGATACCGTCAAGGAATCGACATAATGCCGCAAAATCACCTCTTTTTCGTCGGTAATTGCGGTTAAATTCATGCTTTTGTTGACCTCCAGCATCCTGCAAGTCAACACATATAGCTGCTTTGCCTGTTTCGCAGAGCAAGCAAAATGATTCTGCGCAAAGCTTCGCTCGCATGCCTCCATAAATTCTTGTTCTGTCATTTTTCTTATCCTTTGCTTGTTTCACGTGAAACATGTTTAAAAATCATAGCTTTTGTTAATGCATTCCCAAATAAATCAAAAGAACCGAAATGTCTGCGGGATTCACTCCGCTGATCCGAGAGGCTTGCCCGACCGTCAAGGGCTTGATCTGTGCCAGCTTTTGTGCCGCCTCCAATCGAAGACCCCGAATAGCGGCATAATCGAGATCCTCCGGAAGCAGTCTTTGCTCCAGCTTCTCATGCCGACGGATCTCCGCCAACTGTCTTTTGATGTAGCCCTCGTATTTGATCGAAACCTCCACCGATATCACAACCCGAAGGGGAAGGGAAGGGCGTGCTGAATCCAATGCAGCCAATGCCGCATAAGTCATATCAGGACGGCGGAGCAGATCCGCCAAAGAAACACCGCTATTAACAGAGGTCATTCCCAAAGAGCTTAAAAACGGATTGCAACGTTCGGGAGAAAGATGTGTTTTTTCCATCCGTTCGAGCTCCTGCCGCACCTGCTTTTGTTTTTCCAAAAAATGGTTATATCGTTTCTCGTCGATCAAACCAACCGCATATCCCTTGGGTGTCAAGCGAGCATCTGCGTTGTCCTGACGGAGCAGAAGCCGATATTCCGAGCGGGAGGTCATCATACGGTAGGGCTCATTGGTTCCTTTTGTCACCAGATCGTCGATCAAAGTACCGATATAGCTTTCCGAGCGGCTCAGGATCAACGGTTTCTTACCGTGCAGCTTCAGGGAAGCATTCACGCCCGCAATCAAGCCCTGTGCCGCCGCTTCCTCATAGCCCGAGGTACCGTTAAACTGTCCCGCTCCGTACAGACCTTGGATCTCCTTACACTCCAGCGAGGCATAGAGCTGTGTCGGATCAAGGCAATCGTATTCGATCGCATAGGCATACCGCATGACCTCCGCCCGCTCAAAGCCGGGCAGAGAACGGAGCATCCTGTGCTGAACATCCACGGGTAGGGAAGTGGAAAAGCCCTGCAAATACATTTCCTCCGTATCCGCTCCCACAGGCTCCACAAAGAGCTGATGTCTCTCTTTATCCGCAAAACGCACCAGCTTATCTTCAATAGAAGGGCAATACCGAGGTCCCGTTCCGTGGATCTGCCCCGAATACATGGCAGAGCGGGTGATATTTTCCCGAATGATCCGATGTGTCTCGGCGTTCGTGTAAACAATATGGCAGGGAAGCTGTTGAATCTCGTCGAAAAATGTCTCGTCAGTCAGAACCGAGTAGGGAATCACGGGAGTTTCTCCGTCCTGTCGCTCCAACACAGAAAAATCAATGGAACGCCGATTCACTCTGGCAGGGGTTCCCGTTTTGAATCGCATGAGCCGAAGCCCCAACCCACGCAAGCAATCCGACAAGCCCTTGGCGGCAAGAAATCCGTCGGGGCCGCTTTCATAATTCACGTCACCCACAAAAATACGGCTATCCAAATAGGTTCCCGTACAGATCACGGCTGCACGGCAACGCCAAAGCTCTCCCAAGCGGGTAGTAACCGACACGACCTGTCCGTTTTCTACACCGATTTCCACGATCTCGGCTTGAATCAAGCGTAAATTCGGCGTGGTCTCCAAGACCTGCTTCATCAAGCGATGATACGCCTTTCGGTCTGCCTGTACCCGTTTGGAATGGACCGCCGCCCCTTTTCCCAGATTCAGCGTACGGGATTGCAGCGTGACCAGATCGGTAACACGACCCATCTCCCCCCCCAAAGCATCGATCTCATAGACCAAATGTCCCTTTCCTGTGCCACCAATGGAGGGGTTACAGGGCATATTGGCAATGGATTCAAGAGACATGGTAAACAGAACCGTATCCGACCCGGTCCTTGCGGCGGCAAGCGCCGCTTCGATTCCCGCATGTCCCGCCCCAATTATGGCAATATCTGTATATTCTGACATCTTTTTCCTTTCTAACAGAATTTAGAATTTTCCCCCTATTATTTAGGATTTTCCCTTGTCAAAGAGAGAAAAATCTGTTACAATATCCACAACGTGATCGGTTTTTACCATTCCGGCAAGGCTGATTTTCGATCGTCTCCGTGAATAAGCCGCCACTGAGAGGGGGAATATCCTTCGGCGCGGTGAAAGCACTTGGTAAAATACCGCCGCTCCGAAAATCCGCAACGCTCGGCGATCTCTTCCACAGAAAGATCGGTCTGCGCCAACAGCTTTTTCGCCTGCGACAATCGGATCTCTGTCAATTCTTCAATGATCGTTCGTCCGTATTCCCGACGGAATTTTTCGCTGAGGGTGACCGTATTACAGTGAAACAATACACTCAGCTCCGGCAACGTGATCCGTGTGTAATAATTTTTTTTCAAATATCGGTGGATCAGGGTGGGCAATCGCACATCCTGTCCCAAAAACAGATCATCCGCACTGATGACCTCCGCCAAGACCTCCAGCATACGGCAAATAGCATCGTATTGGTCGGGTGTATGGCGGGGAACCTGTTGTATTGCCTCCTCCAAAAGAGGCATGCTACCGATCTCCTTCCGATACGGTGCCACTGCCGCTCGCACTCGATCCTCGGCATCCTCCCCCACGGGCAGAGATTTTCCGGCAAGAAGGTAGCCAACGGTAGAACCGCTCTGTCGAACTGCTACGATGATCTCACACATACCAAAGGGGCATAGATAGGATATAGCCTCTCCCGAATCGGGACATAAGCTTCGTGCGGCTCGATCCGACTCGATACATTGCCCCAGGCAGGCTTCACAGCGATGAATCATGGAGCATAACCGAGACGATTGACCGCCGGAACTTCCAAACAGTCCGTGAAGCCCTCTGTCATAAAGAGAAATACTCATATTCGTCGTTCGGGCAAATGCCCGCAACAGCTCCTCCGCCGATCGCTTCATGATATCCCCCTTGCGTTTGATTCCTTTATATTATAGCAAATTCAAAATATTTTTGCAAGTACAAATTCAATAAAAACAAAAAAGGAGAAAAAATTATGCCAGCCCTGCAAATGAAAATGGTTTCTTCCTTGGAAAAATGCTTCTTAGATGAAAAGATCGAAGACAAGCAGGAAAAGACCGAATTTACCATGTTCCGCAATGAGCGGCTTTCCTTCCAGGTCCTGTATCGCAACTCTCAGTCCGAACGCAAAATGGTACTGTATTGTCCTGTACGCCTCAGCGGTACTCTTGCCCCCTATGCTACTGTCCGCCAGGTCGTCAATGTTCCCATAACATTCCCGACTCTGTGTGCCGATACAGAGGCAGACGGAGAATTTTTACGCACCGAGCCGGGGCTGTACCCCGATCTGCTCCGCCCCATGCACTACGAGCATTCCATTGCCCTGCCCAGCCGTCAACTGCATTCCCTTTGGGTAGATGTTGAGCTTCCCGAGGATTTTGAGGCGGGCAAATATGACCTTTCGATCTCGATCTACAATCGGGACAAGGTCGAGCTTTTGGGTGAGGTAACAGGAAATGTCACCGTGCTTGCCGCCCAGCTCCCCCCGCAAAAGCTCATTCATACCGAATGGTTCTATACCGACTGTATCGCCAACCATTATCATACCAAGGCATTCTCCGAAAAGCATTGGAAGTACATCGAAAGCTTTCTGCGCACCGCCGTTAAAAACGGCATCAACATGATCCTGACTCCCGTATTTACCCCCGAGCTGGATACCTATATCGGCGGGGAACGACTGACCACACAGCTTGTCGATATTGAGCTGGTAGGAGATAAAAAATTTGCCTTCGGCTTTGATAAGCTGGACCGTTGGATCGACCTGTGTCTCGATTGCGGCGTCAAATATTTTGAAATTGCGCATTTCTTCACACAATGGGGCGCAACCGCCGCTCCCAAGATCATGGTGAAGGTGAACGGCAGACTCAAAAAATACTTCGGCTGGCACACCGACGCCATGGGCGAGGAATATACCTCCTTCCTGTCGCAGTTCATCCCTGCGTTGGTAGCGGAATTTAAGAAAAAGGGCGTAGCGCAAAACTGCTATTACCATGTATCCGATGAGCCGCATCTGGAGCATTTGGAGCACTATACCGCCTGCAAAAATCTCATCGCTCCTTATTTGGACGAGGATCATATCATTGATGCGTTGTCCAGCTTCGAATTTTACGAAACAGGTGCCCTCAAAAAGCCGATCCCCCACACCCGAGGCGCCCATACCTTTATTGATGCCAAGGTTCCCGATCTGTGGGTCTATTATTGCGGTGCTCACGGCACAGGCGGCGTATCCGACCGTGGCATTGCCATGTCCTTGGCTCGCACCCGTATTTTGGGCGTACAGATGTATTGCTACAACATCGAGGGCTTTCTGCACTGGGGCTACAACTTCTACAACAACAACCGCTCCTATGAGGTCGTCGATCCCTTCGGCACCACCGACGGTGAGTTCTTCGCCCCTGCGGGAGACGCCTTTTTGGTCTATCCCGGCACCGACGGAACGGCTTGGGAATCCTTGCGTATCAACGCAATGCGTGAGGCAGTAGATGACATGCGTGCGCTGTCTCTGTACGAAGAAAAATTCGGCAGAGAAGCCACTGAACAGCTTATCATGGAGGGAACCGACGGCAAGCTTACCTTTACCGAGTATCCCACCGATCCCGGCTACCTGCTGAACCTGCGGGAAAAGATCGCCAAGGCGTTGGCATAAGACCAAAATAACAAGACCGTCTCAAAACTGCGAGACGGTCTTTCTTTTTATCAATAGGTTGCGCTGTCGAGCATCCAAACGCCGTCCTGAAGAACCATGGAAAGCCGCACCGTCAGCCGATCGTTCGGCGTGCTCGGCAAATACGATTCGATGGAGATCGTCACATACTCCCGATTGGACGGTTTTATGATACTTGCGGTAGAAAAATCATA
This sequence comes from Oscillospiraceae bacterium, assembly GCA_015063535.1. GTDB lineage: Bacteria > Bacillota > Clostridia > Oscillospirales > CAG-272 > HGM12713. The sequence goes on along the minus strand of SVTY01000002.1, from coordinate 71,552 downwards.
CTGCCGTACTTCAGTCACCAACGGCTCAAAAGTATTGGAGCGCATCAGACTCACTGTTCCGTCTCCGTGGTCGAACTCAATGTACCGCGCCGACAGCCCCTCCACCGTCTCGGTAGCAGCGGCACTTCCGATAAATATGGAATCATATACCGAGGTCAGATATTCCGCAGAATATACCTGCTCGGCGGCAGCCTTGATCTGCTCTACCGAGACATATTTCTCGTCATACCGAACATAGTCATACTCCGTCGGATCGTTTCTGCCATAAAAAAACTCATATTCTGGCTCGGAATAGTCCTCCAAGCGATAGCAATAAAGCCCCTCCTCTCGCACATAATCGGGCGTATGCCCCTCCTTCGGGACAGTCAGTACCTGTACATAGGTAAAGGGAGAGGTGATGGCGGCAGTTTGGCGAAAAGCGATCACCCGCCCAAGCTGCTCATCCTCCAATTCATAATAATGATACTTTTTCCCGGTAGCTTCGTCCACATACAACGCCGTGGAATTTCTCGGATCGTAGACCCGCTCATAAGTCTGCAAGCCCTCCCCAAAAAAGATAGCATTGATCTCGGCAGAAGCTGCCACCAGCTCCTTCAACCGCCCCTCGATCTCCTCATAGGCAGGAGGCTTTGAGCAAGAGGATAGGGTAGGGAGGAACAACAGCAAACAAAGAAACAAGCAAATTGTTTTTTTCATACTCTCTCCTTCAATCGAAAGGGACTTGTGCGGATATTTACACAAGCCCCTTTTTTCAAATCTTTTATTCCTGTACGTTTTCTTCGGTTATTGTGTTGTTTTCTTCAACAGATTGCAGATCCTCTGCTTCCATCGCTTCCTCTTCCTCCGGCTCCTCATGGGCAACTGCCGTAAAGTTCACCAGTGTCTGTCCTTCTCCCAAACGCATCAGGATCACGCCTCCCGCCGTTCTGGAATAAGTAGGAATCTCGGAAACAGGCGTACGAACGATGGTACCGCTGTCGGTAATCATCATCAGATCGTCCTCCTCGCTGACCGAACGGATCCCACATAACATGCCTGTTTTATCGGACAGGCGGTGACAGGTCACGCCGTGACCGCCCCGATTCTTCATTTCACGGAAGTCCTCATAGGGCGTTTTCTTCCCGTAGCCATCCTCGGTCACCGTAATCAGGCTCTTGCCCTCCTCCACGATGGCAACGCCGGTCACGCAATCGTCTCCCCTCAGACTGATACCCCGAACACCCCGAGCAGTTCTTCCCATAGGACGGACATTTGCCTCGGTATAACGAACCGCATTGCCGTGCTTGGTCGCAAGGATAATATCGCATTCTCCATGCGTATGCATCACAAATACCAGCTCATCGTCCTCATCCAGATGCAGAGCGATCTTTCCGCCCTTTCGCTGATACTCATATTCGGTCAGAAGCGTACGCTTTATGATACCCTTCTTAGTAACCATCGTCAGATATTCACCCTCGTTGAAGCCCTCCACGCTGATCATGGCGGTAATCTTCTCCTCAGGAAGCATTTCAATGATATTGACGATATTGGTTCCCTTGGCGGTTCTGGATGCCTCGGGGATCTGATATGCCTTTCGGGTGTGGACCTTTCCCTTATTGGTAAACATCATCAGATAGGAATGGCTGTGAAGAGCCATGACCTTCTCAATGAAGTCCTCCTCCTTGGTGGTCATACCGATGATACCCTTACCGCCGCGACGCTGTGCCGCATAGGTATCGGCAGGCAACCGTTTAATATAGCCTGCATTGGTCACGGTAATAACACAGTTATGCTTTTCGATCAGATCCTCCAGATCAATGTCATCGGTTGCGGCAACGATCTCTGTGCGGCGCGCATCGGCGTATTTCCGCTTGATCTCGTTCATTTCGTCCTTGATGATCTGAACGATCTTACCCTCATCGGCAAGAATACCTTCCAATTCAATAATCAACGCATGGAGACGCGCCAGCTCTTCCTCAATCTTTTCCCGCTCCATGCCGGTCAGCTTGCCCAACGTCATTTCCACGATGGCTTGCGCCTGCGCATCGGAAAGCTGACGGATATTGCCAAGCTCATTTTCATAGCCGTCCTTGTAGGAGACCGTGAAAAATTCTGCCATCAGCCGCTCTTTTGCTTCGGGAATGGAACGGGAGGTCTTCATGATCTCCACAATACGGTCGATATTATCGGTGGCAATGTGATAACCCTCCAGAATATGCGCCCGATTCTTGGCTTTTTCCAGCTCGAATTTCACACGGCGGTAAATAACCGACTTCTGATGATCGATATAGACATCCAAAATCTGGGGCAGGGAAAGGATCTTCGGCTCATTGTTCACCAGTGCCAGCATATTAATGGCACAAGTATCCTCCAATTGCGAATATTTGTAAAGCTGGTTGAGAATAACCTGCCCGTTCGCATCCTTTCGGTACTCGATCACGATCCGCATACCGTCTCTTCCCGATTCATCCCGCATATCGGTAATACCCTCGACCCGCTTTTCACGGGCAAGAGCGGCAATCGACTCACAAAGCACGCTCTTATTGACCTGATAAGGGATCTCGGTCACAATAATGCGACGCTTGTCCTCCTCAATGGTCGCCTTGGCACGCACCTTCAGGTGACCCTTACCGGTGGTATACGCCTGAATGATGCCATTGATTCCGTAAATGGTAGCACGGGTTGGAAAATCGGGACCCTTGACAAAATTCATCAGATCCTCGACCGTACATTCGGGATTATCCATCCGATAGATCGTGGCATCGATCACCTCTCCCAAGTTATGGGGAGGAATATTCGTTGCCATACCCACGGCAATACCCACCGAGCCGTTGACCAAAATGTTTGGGAATCGGGAGGGAAGTACCTTCGGCTCCTTCAGACGGTTGTCGAAGTTGGGCATGAAATCCACAACATCCTTTTCGATATCCGACAACAGCTCATCGGCGATCTTCGACATTCTCGCCTCGGTATAACGGTAAGCGGCGGCGCCGTCTCCGTCCACCGAGCCGAAGTTTCCGTGACCCTCCACCAAGGGATAGCGGAGCGAAAAGTCCTGTGCCATACGTACCATCGTATCATACACAGCGCTGTCTCCGTGAGGATGGTACCGACCCAGCACGTTACCGACCGTTGTCGCCGACTTGCGGAAGGGCTTGTCGTAGGTCAGATGGTCCTCGTACATGGCATACATGATTCTCCGCTGACCGGGCTTTAAGCCATCCCGTACATCGGGAAGCGCACGAGCGGCAATGACCGACATGGAATACTCAATGAAGGACTTTTTGACTTCCTTCTCCATCTCCACGTCTACAATTTTTTGGTCTCTGAATTCTATGTTTTCGTTTTCCAATTGCTTTTACCTGCCTGTTTTTATTCGGGGCGTTGCCCCGTACCCCACTTAAAAACTTTTTGAAAAAAGTTTTTAAGAATTTCAAAAACTTTCAAACGGGATTTTTGTTTTGTTTTCTTTTGCTTCCTTTTCTTTTTCAAAAGAAAAGTAAGGAGCATCCCCTCATATATCCAAATTCTCGGCGAATTTTGCGTTTTCTTCGATAAAGATGCGGCGTGGCTCGACCTTATCGCCCATCAAAAGGGAGAACATTTCGTCGCAAGCTACAGCGTCCTCTGTGGTCACCTTCAAGAGGGTACGCTTTTCGGGATCCATGGTCGTCTCCCAAAGCTGCTCGGCATCCATCTCACCAAGACCCTTATAGCGGTCGGCTTCCACATTGGTGCCGCCCAGTTCTGCAATATATTTATCTCTCTCGGCATCGGAGAAGGCATAATATTCCTTGGATTTTCCTGTCCGCTTATACACACGGTAAAGAGGCGGCTGTGCCAGATACACATGTCCGTCGTCGATCAGCTTCCGCATATGACGGAAGAAGAAGGTCAGAAGCAGGATCCGAATGTGCGATCCGTCCACGTCCGCGTCCGCCATAATAATGATCTTACCGTAGCGAAGCTTTGCAATATCGAAATCCTCACCGATCCCACAGCCCAACGCCTGAATAATGGGAATCAGGGATTGGTTTGAATATACCTTATCCAAACGGCTCTTTTCTACGTTTAGCACCTTTCCCCTCAGAGGAAGAATGGCTTGGAAGCGGGAATTTCGTCCCTGTGTTGCCGAACCTCCTGCGGAGTCTCCCTCTACCAGATACAGCTCAGTCAATTCCGCATTTCTCTCGTTGCAATCTCTCAGCTTGCCGGGCAGGGAAGAACCCTCAAGAAGTCCCTTACGGCGGGTCAGCTCTCTTGCCTTTCTCGCCGCCTCACGGGCACGGGATGCGGCAAGTGCCTTATCCAAAATAGCGCGGGCAACCGACGGATTTTCCTCAAAAAATTCTCCGAGCTTGGTCACCATGGTGTTCTCCACCAAGGTACGGATATCCGAGTTTCCAAGCTTTGCCTTGGTCTGGCTTTCAAACTGGGCATTTTCCAGCTTCACACTGACGATGGCGCAAAGTCCCTCACGCACATCCTCACCCGACAGGTTCTTATCGCTGTCCTTCAAAATTCCCGCCTTGCGGGCATAATCGTTCAGTACCTTTGTCAGACCCGATTTAAAGCCTGTTTCATGGGTACCGCCCTCAATGGTATTCATGTTGTTAGCAAAGGTCATCAACATCTCATTGTAGCTATCATTGTATTGCAGAGCGATCTCTGCTACACTGGAGCCCTTTTCGGCTCTCATATAAATGACCTCGGGATGAATCAGCTCACAATGCTTATGCTCATTCAAATAGGAAACAAAGCTCCGAATACCACCCTCATAGTGATATTCATTTTCAATAGGCTCCTCACCTCTGTCATCTCGCAAAACGATGCGAATACCGCCGTTCAAAAACGCCTGCTCCCGCATACGGTTTGCCAAAATCTCATATTCAAAAACCGTTTCCTCAAAAATGGTCGGGTCTGGCTTGAAGGTCACCCGCACGCCGTGAGGACGCTGAGGACATTCTCCTTCGTCGCGGAAGGCTCTTGCCACCCGTCCTCTCTCAAAGCGCTCGGTATATCTCCGTCCCTCATAACAATCGTCCAGCTCCACCCATTCAGACAGTGCGTTCACCACCGAAGCACCCACTCCGTGAAGTCCGCCGGCGATCTTGTAGCCTTCTCCGCCGAATTTTCCGCCGGCGTGGAGAATGGTATACACTACCTCAGGCGTAGGGATTCCCTGCTTCGGGTGAATGGCGGCGGGAATACCCCGTCCGTTGTCTTCTACCGTCACACTGTTATCGGGATTGATGATGACTAAAATCTTGTCGCAATAGCCTGCCAATGCTTCGTCAATGGAGTTGTCCACGATCTCATAGACCAAATGATGCAGACCGCGGATGGAGGTCGTACCGATATACATACCGGGACGCTTCCGAACCGCCTCCAATCCCTCCAAGACCTGTATTTGATTTTCATCATATCCGTGATGGGTGTTGTTTTCCATTTTGCTTTTTACCGTACCTTTCAAAGATTGCTGATGCCAAGTGTGATCCGTCCTCTGAGTGCCGAGGAGGAAAGAGGAGAAAAACAAACCTTGTACAGACCGTTCTCCTCAAATAAAATAAAGGATTTCGGAAGCTCTACCGCCGCTGTTTCCACCAATAGCTGCCGTTGCTTCTCGCTCAGATATTTTCGGGTAACAGACGATAGCGTAGCTGTGTCCATATCAAAAATTCCGATCACATCCCGTGCATAAATATTTTTGTTGTTTCCTACATGTAAGAACATAAAACGTATTTTTTGGGGCTTTGCCCCATCCCCCACTTAAAAACTTTTTGAAAAAAGTTTTTAAGAATTTCAAAAACTTTCAAGATAATTTTTGTAATGTTTTCTTTTGCTTGCTTTATCTTTTGTACAAACTTTAAAGATAAATTTTGCAAAGTTTTCTTTTGCTTACTTTTCTTTTTCAAAAGAAAAGTAAGTCCCCTCTCTCACTAAAATCCGATGAACGTCGTCCAACTCAGAGAGCAGAGTCGGCTCACAGCCGGTCAGGATCACCTGCTTATCCTTGATCTTATGAATCAGATATTCCCGACGGCTTCCGTCGAGCTCCGATAACACATCATCCAAAAGAAGAACAGGCTCATCACCAAACTCCTCCCTGGTGATCTCTCCCTCTGCCAACTTCAAGGCAAGTGCCAAGGAACGCTGTTGCCCCTGAGAGGCGTAAATTCTTGCACTCTTTCCATTGAGTTGGATCTCCATATCATCCTTATGGATCCCCCACAATGTCGCCCCTGCGGCAATTTCTCGGTCATGAGAGGACATCAACAGAGAAAAATACATATCCTCTGTTTTTTCCAAATCTCCGTATTCTTCCTCCGGTTGCCCGGAAGATCCCTTATAATGAACCGTAGGTATTTCCTTTTCCCCCGTCATTTCCTCAAAAATATGAGCGACATGCTCGGACACACGGCGAACAAAGGAAAGACGGTATTCGGAAAGGATCGCCGCCTCCTTGGCAAGCTCTTTGCTCCAAAGCTCTACGGTTGCATCAAAGGTCTTTCGATCTCCGTAAGCGCTTTTGATCAACGCATTACGCTGCTTCAAAAAATAGTGATACCGCTGTAAGGAATGAATATACCGAGGATAAAGACGGCTGATGGCAGGATCCAAATAGCTTCTCCGTTCCGCAGGACCGCTTCGGATCATAGACAGATGCTCGGGAAAAAACAGAACCGTTCGAAACGACCCCACCAGATCCGACAGCTTGTCGATCCGCAACCCGTTTTTTTCTACCTGTCGCTGCTTGTCCCGAAAGATCTTCACCCTAATGACCTGATCTCTTCGGTCGTCCCGATAGGATAGCTCAATTTCCGCCTCCGATTGTCCGAATCGGATCATCTCCGACGTATGAGAGCTTCGGAAGCTCCGTCCCACAGAAGGATAAAAGATCGCCTCCAACAGATTGCTTTTTCCTTGGGCATTTTCTCCTACCAGCACATTGACCCCTTCGGAAAAGGTGACCTCCGCCTCCGAAATATTCCGAAAGTTTTTTACCCGTACGGATCTGCAAACCATGTTCCGTCAGTCCTTTTTATTCCTTCATTCTTACGGGCAGAAGCATGAAGATCTCCTCTTCGCCCTCCTCCTGTCCGTCAGCAGGCTCAATATTCATGCTGGTCAAGGGAGAGGAAAGAGAAAGCGTCAAAGTGTTGCTGTCACACGCCCGTACACTGTCGATCAGATAGCGGTTATTAAAGGCGATCAGCAAATCTTCTCCGTCCTGCTCGATTCCCAACTCATCATAAGTAGAGCCGGCAGAGGACACCGCCGAGATTTTCATTAGACCTCCCGCAATATCCAGCTTGACATGGGAACGGACACTGCCTGCGATCCTCTCCTCGGTAACAAGAGCTGCACGCTCCAAAGCAGAGATCAGCTCTCTCTTTTCTACCTTCACGCGGATACGATGACTTTTCACGATAATACGGTCATAATCAATATAATCACCGTCTACCAACCGAGAGAAGAAGATCAGATCACCGATCAGAAAGACAATGTGCTTTCTTGTCACATAAATCTGCATGACCGCTTCCTCATCATCGCTCAGCAGACGATTCAGTTCATTCATGGTCTTAACGGGAACAATAAATTTATATTCCAAATGCTCATTGCCGTTGGTATTCTTATTGACCAGCTCCGCCTGCTTACGGCATTTTGCCAGCTTAAAGCTGTCACAGGCTACCATCATTACCGAGTCATCCGTGATCTTGACAAAGGTTCCGTTGAGAACCATTCTTTGATCATTGACGCCCATGGCAAAGCTCACTTGATTCATCATTTTCTTAAAGATCGCCTGTCCGACAAGAAAGCTTCTGTCACTGGCAAGATCGGGAATATTGGGAAAATCACCGCCTGAAAGGGCACTCATTTTGTGAGAGGACTTCCCGCTGAAAATACATGCTACCAGCTTGTCGTCTACCGTCAGCGTAACCTCCTCTCCCTCCATTACACGCAAAGTCTGTACAAATTTCTGCGCATTGATGATGTAAGAGCCCTCCTCCAAGACCTTTGCCTCGACCGTAATACGAACACCTTTTTCCAGATCAAACGTAGTCATCACACAGGTATCGGGGGTTTTTGCTTCGATCAGAATACCTTCAATGGTGCTCAGGGTAGATTTTCCCGAAACAGCGCACATTAACGGTGCGACAGCGGCACTGATCGCCGAACGGTTGAAAATAATTTTCATGGTAACTCCTTTCTTTTTTGGGGCATTACCCCGGGTCACATTATTTTGCGCCCTTAAAAAAATAATAAAAATAAATACTATAAAAAATTAGCAACAGTAGTATTAGGGATTGTTGAAATCATGGAAAACAGCTCTCTCGAAAGTGGCAGCAAGGCTTTCACTCTCTTCGACTTTTTGAAATTCAACGGAATATTCAAGGGATAAGCTATGAACGGATCTATGGAGAATCCAAACCAAAAACCCGATTCACGAAAAAACGAAAGAAACTCTTCTTTTTTTCTTTTTCATACTTGACATATGGAAAAAAATTTCCCGATTTTTTATGGAAATGTCGTAGCTCTGATTCGCTCTTTTCCACAGTCAAACCGAACTCTTTTCCATCACATACAATCAAACAGGATGCTGTTTTTCTCCTATTTTCCACATTCAAGCTATGGAAAATCTCCTCCTGAAAAATTCTATACATATGTCGCACAAAAACAAGACAATTTTGTTTTGTTTTCTTTTTTGGTACTTTTTTCTTTTTTAAAAGAAAAAAGTACAACTCTTCTCTTTTTCTATTCTATTATCCGGTGACATCTTTCATCAAGCTGTCGATCTCGATCTTAAACATAGAATCAGAGGTATACTTTCGATCCATTTGCTCAAAGGAGGCGTGAATGGTAGCATAATCCCTGTCAAATATTTTAGCGATACTGGGATAGGACATATCGGTGATCTCCCGAATCAGGAAAACGGCGATATGGCGAGCGGCGGCAATTTCCTTGGTTCGCTTTTTTCCCACAAGCTCCGCCTTGGAAATATTGTATTTTGCGTGAACGGCACCGAAGATCTTTTCCACGGTAACATTTACCGGCTCTGCGCCTCCCAGCAATTCAGAAAGACAGCTTTTTGCCAGCTCCATGGTAATGCTTTGTCCTGAAATAAACCGTAAAGCACTGAGTTTTTTGATGGCACCTTCGATCTGACGGATGTTGGAACGAAGATTTTCCGCTAAGAAGGTCAATACCTCATCGGGAATCTCGATAGACACCTGTTCAGCTTTTTTCTTGATGATGGCAATACGAAGCTCCAGATCCGGGGGCTGAATATCTGCCAAAAGTCCCCATTCAAATCGGGTCTTCAGTCGTTCCTCTAAAGTAGGTATATCCTTGGGAGGACGGTCGGAGGACAGGATGATCTGCTTGCGTTCCTCATATAGGGTATTGAAGGTGTGGAAAAATTCCTCTTGGGTCGAGGTCTTTCCCGCAATAAACTGAATATCGTCGATCAGCAAAATATCGCAGTTTCGATACCGCTCATGAAACTTGTGCATTTCCTGCTTTGCCAGACTTTGTATCATTTCATTGGTAAATTCATCGCCCTTGATGTATAAGACCCGAAGATCGGATTTTTTCTTTTTGATCTCATTCACCACGGCACTCATCAAGTGGGTCTTTCCCAAACCGCTGGGGCCGTAAATAAACAACGGGTTATAATCCGAGGCAGGACGCTCGGCAACCGCCAAGCATGCCGCATGAGCGAATTTATTGGAATTGCCCACAATGAAATTTTCAAAGGTATATTCAAATTTGTAATTGGGAGGAAGAACTCCGTCGGGCGGACCGTTTTCCGCTATTTTCGGCTGAAGCTCTTTCTTTGGCTCCTCATGGGTAGGAGTTTCTTGCACAGAAGAACCGATCAAAAGGATCTTGATCTCCGGCTCAAAGCCAAGATGTGCGGTAAATCCGTCTCGGATCAGATCCAAAAATTTTTCCCGAATGATCCGATGCTTCAGATCCGAATCGGTGGAGAGAGTAATCACGTTATCTTCGTATGAATGAACCTTCAGCTCTCCAAACCAAAGATCAATGATGGATTGTGTAAACTTCTCCAGAAAGGATACCTTTACCGCTTCCCATATGGAATTCAGATCGTCAAGATAAGACATAAAAAGCTCCTTTCTAAAAAAATAAAAATTACAAAAACTCTTTCTAATAGTATACCATAAATTGCGAAAAATTGCAATGGATTTTTCAGATTTTCTTCAAATAATATTACTATATTATAATTACTATATTATATATAAGCGGAACAATAAAAAAAGCCCGTCGAAGCGAGCTTTTTTACTATGTCAAAGGACTTTATATCCTGCTTTTTTTACGGCGTCTTTTAGGGTATTTTCCGATACAGAATCCTTTGCCTGTACCGTCACGAATTTTGCTTCCAGATCGACTAGCACAAATTTTACACCCTTGACCTCCGTCAGCGCCCGTTCTACATGCGCTTTGCAATTGTTGCACATCATCCCTTCGACACCGAAGGTGACGGTTTTCGTTTTTCCGAACATAGCTTGTTCCTCCTGATTGAAATTATGAAATGAATTTTGATCGCAAGAGTAAGAGATGGCAGAAGCCTTGACTGTTTTTTTCGCACGCTCCGCCTTTTTTTCCTTTTGTTGCCGTTCCTTACGGCGTTTTTTTCCGTCTCCGTATATATTGACCGAGCGAAGCCGCAGAGAGTTCAAAACCACACAGACCGAAGAAATACTCATCGCGGCAGAGCCGATCATCGGTGACAGAACGATCCCGAAAAAGGGATACAACACGCCCGCCGCTATGGGAATACAGATGGCATTGTAGATCAATGCCCAAAACAGATTTTGCTTGATACAGGTCATGGTCGCCCGAGACAGATCAATGGCGGTCACGACATCCTGTAAAGAATTTTGGGAAAGAACCACATCGGCACAATCCATGGCGACATCGGTGCCTGCGCCGATAGCAATGCCGATATCTGCCGCCGCTAAGGCGGGAGAATCGTTGATCCCATCTCCGATCATAGCACAAAAGCCTTTTTTAGCATAGTTCTTCAAAATCGCTTCCTTATCCTCGGGCAACAGACGGGCGTAATAGTCAATGCCGCACTCCTTGGCAATGGCAGCGGCTGTCCGTTCATTGTCTCCCGTCAGCATAATGGGTTTGATCCCTCGCTTTTTCATGGCATTCAATGCCTTTATACTGTCTGTACGCAAATGATCCGCAATTCCGATGATGCCAAGCACGGTCGTATCCAAGCAGACGCACACAGCCGTTTTTCCGTTCGTTTCAAGGGCTTTCATAGCTTCGGTAAGGAAAGAGACCTCTGATGGATCAACACCCTTCTCGGCAAGAAATTCGGGGGTTCCCACCAAAACGGTCTTACCGTCCACTTTGGCGGAGATCCCTTTTCCAATCGTGGATCCATACTCGGAGACGGCAGGAGGGGAAAGCTTTTGCTTTTTTGCTTCTTCACAGATCGCTGAAGCAAGGGGATGAGAGGAAAGGGATTCGGCACCGTACGCATAATACAAAAGCGTTTTTTCGTCGGTGTGATACGGGATCAGATCGGTCACGGCGGGCTTTCCCTCCGTCAAGGTTCCCGTTTTGTCGGTCAGAATATACCGAACCGAATGCAGATGCTCCAATGCCTCAGAGCTTTTGATCAGGATCCCAAGAGAAGCCCCTCGGGAGATTCCCACCATGACTGCTGTCGGCGTGGCAAGTCCCAATGCGCAGGGGCAGGAAATGACCAGTACCGAAATCGCACAGTCAAAGGCACGTGTGATATCTTTCGTTATGAGCAACCAAACAGCGGCGGTCAGCACCGAGATGGCGATCACAACAGGAACAAAGATACCGCTGACCTTATCGGCAATGCGGGCAATCGGAGCCTTGGATGCGGTCGCATCCTCCAACAGTCCGATGATACGGGAAAGAGCAGTGTTGCTTCCGACCTGCTCGGCGCGGATCTTCAGACTGCCGCTTGTCAAGGTACAAACGGCACTGACATGCGATCCGTTCGTCTTTTCAACAGGCATGCTCTCACCGCTCAGGGCGGATTCATCCACTGCACCCGCTCCCTCTAAGACAATGCCGTCTACGGGGATGGTTTCTCCTTCACGGACAAGCAGGATGTCGCCCACCTGTACCTCGGAAAGGAGGCGTTCAACGAAGGTACCGTTTTCTTCTACCAAGGCGATCTCGGGCATCATGGAGGCAAGACGTCCGATCGCACGGGCGGCTCCCGCCTTTGCCCGTCCCTCCAAGGTCTTTCCCAAGGAAACAAGGGTGAGGATCATCGCCGCCGATTCGAAGTAAAGGGTATGATAATAGCGATGAACCAAGGAAAGATCTCCCACACGGTATCCGTATGCCATCATTCCCACGGCGACGATTCCGTACAGGAGGGAGGCGGAGGAGCCGATGGCAATGAGAGAATCCATATTGGGAGCGCCGTGAAACAGAGCAAAAAAGCCGTTTCGATAGAATTTAAAATTCAAACAGATGACGGGAACCGTCAGCGCAAGCTGACAAAGTCCAAAAAGTACGCCATTTTCGGTCAGAAGAGCAGGCAAGGGAATTCCGATCATATGACCCATGGCAACGATCATCAGAAGAAGGGTCAAAACGCCCGACACGATCAGACGATACCAATTGCGGCGGCTCTCCCGCTCTGCCGTTTGATTGGCAGTATCCGCCCGCTCCAAGCCATAGCCCGATGCCGATAAAGAACGGTTTAAGGCAGTAAATAAGCGGTTTTCGTTCTCGTTGTCGTCTACCGTTACGATCAGCGAATTGGTCAGAAGGCTGACCGTGACGGCATCCTTGGGGCATACCTTTGCCGCCGCATGCTCGACGTGGGCGACACAGGCGGCGCAGCTCATGCCTTTGACGGTATATCGCAGTTTTTTCATAGATTTTCCTTTTTTCTGTTAGATTCACTATTATTATATCACGATTTTGAAAATTGTCAAGGTGGAAAGCGGAAAAAGTTTGTCTTGACAAACCGCACAATTTTATCATCTTTTTTCTTGCTCTCAAAACTCAAAAATTTGTGTTTTTTATATATTTCAAACTTTCTTCACACTTTCTTTTCTCTTTCGTTTTGATTTATCTACTGTTTTGTTACAAATTTCAAGGATTTTGCTGGGAAGAAGGAGAAAATAATCACAGAAGTTTTGAGAAGTTCAGCATTTTACAAAAAACTTACTCACAAAATAGAAAATTCACAATTTACCCCTTGCAATTATTCGCAGTTCGGTATATAATAGTATTAATATTTTTTGAGGAGGCACTATGAACTTAATTAGCGTAAAAGAAACGGCTGAGAAATGGGGGATTGCTCCTCGCCGAGTTCAGCTTTTATGTAATGAAAATAGAATCTTGGGTGCACAGCGCGTAGGAAACTATTGGGTTATTCCCGATGATGCGGAAAAGCCGGAGGATGCACGTAAAAAAACAGTTGAGAAGAAAAAACTTATCAATCAGAATGTTCGAATTGAGCGTATATGGTCTATGCCAAACAAGAATACCTTTGAGGTCAAACCAATACACGATCTTATCGTTGAGGAGATGACGGAAGGAACTTGGATTGATCCCTTTGCCAACCGTAACAAGTTAGCTACCATAACAAACGATTTGAGTGAGGAATTCGACACAGACTATCATTTGGATGCTCTCGACTTTATGAAAATGTTTGGAGATGACTCTGTTGACGGTGTTTTGTACGATCCTCCGTACTCTCCAAGACAGGTCAGCGAATGCTACAACAATGTTGGCTTCAATGTTACTTGGGATACTACCAAGGCATCCTTTTGGGGCAATCACAAACGAGAGATTTCACGAATTGTTAAGGTGGGCGGAAAGGTTATTACATTCGGTTGGAACAGTGGCGGAATCGGCTATAAATATGGATTCGAAATTACTCGCATATTAATGGTGCCACACGGTGGATGGCATAATGATACAATCTGCACCGTAGAGGTTAAGACACACGAAGGAGTGAAGAAGGATGCTTCACCTAAAAAAGAAATTGTTGAACCTATGATTATTCAATTTGATACAGACGAACAGTTAGTTGAATACCTGAAAAAATTACCTGCTGACTATTGGGATTTCAGAGATGACGACACTCACGGATATACACACGGAATACATTCTTATCCTGCAATGATGGTAAGCCCTATCAGCAAGAATATTATTGATATCGTTAAGCAGTTCAAACAGGTTGATTCTTTATTTGACCCGTTTGCAGGCTCCGGCACAGTTCTCGTGGAAGGCATGTTGGCAGATATTCCTATCATCGCAGGCAACGACATCAATCCTCTTGCGTTACTGCTCTCCAAGGTTAAGACAACTCCGATTGACCGTACGGAACTGCAAAATGAATATATTGAGTTAAAAAATTGCCTTGATACACTCTACCACAAATATGATTTTCTTATTCATTTTGTAGATGACTATATGGTCAAAATTAAAGGACTGGATTTAACCGCCAAAGACGGGTGGGGATGTGATGCACCTATTTATTTGGATGAATTTTATCAAGAATATCAGCTCCCGTTAAAAGCTCCTACCTTCAAAAATATCGGGTATTGGTTTAGACCAAGAGTTATTTTTGAATTGACATTGATTAAGAATGCTATTGCAGAAACAAGTAACAAGGACATTCGTGATTTCTTTTCTGTCGCTATGAGTGAAATGATTCGACTTGTATCCAACAGAAGAAACGGCGAATTTAAGATGTTCCGAATGACACCTGAAAAGGTTGCCAAATTCAATCCTGACACAAAGCAAGAGTTTATTAAGATATTAGAGCGCAATATTGATAAAATGAGCGATTTCACCGATGCGTATGATTATCTTTCTGTTGCTCCGCAGGTTACTATATTCCGAGAGGATGCCTGCAAGCTAGAATCCGTTCCGACAGATACATATGATCTGATCGTTACATCACCACCTTATGGAGATAGTCGAACAACCGTTGCTTACGGCGAATACAGCAGACTCTCAATGCAGTGGCTTGATATCTTCGAACTAACAGAAAAAGAAATTATGGGTGTTGATCGCACTTTAATGGGTGGTCGGAAGTATCGTAATGGCTTTGAATATACAGTAAAAAGTACCGTTCTCCGAGATATTCTTGACAGAATTAAGGATATAGACTTGGAGCGTGCAGGAGATGTATTTAGTTTTTACAATGATCTTGAACAATCCATAGCAGCTATTGCAGAGAAAACCAAGAAAGACGGTTATCAATTTTGGGTAGTTGCCAATCGAACTGTAAAAGGTGAGGTTATTCCTACCGATAAAATTATCGAAGAAATTGCTCAAAACTACGGTTTGCAGTATGTTTATACGATAGATCGCAATATCGTAAATAAAGTAATGCCATCGGCAAATTCTCCTACAAACGAAGTTGGGAAAACTTCAAGCACCATGACGGTAGAACATATCGTTGTTTTGAGAAAGCTGTAATGTTTAAGGCGAGCTTGTATGAGCAAGCTCGCCTTTACGATTAGCCTATTTTGTTTTTAACCTTAAATAGCAAATGCTGGTCGTTTTCTTTGATACGGAAGCCTGTGCCATGATCGTGAGTTTTTCCTTTGTTGCGCCCGTGGTGATACTGACCTATGCGAAGATCTACATATATTTTTCCTTCTTCAAGCAGACTTATAAATGCATCGTAATCAAAGCCGGAAACCTCGTAAGCTTCAATAAATTTGAATTCCTCGTTTGCTCCTTCTCCGCGCGATAGTGCTTTTGCGTAAACAAACTTGTTCTTATATTTCTTTTCAAAGCACGCCCTCAATGCTTCACGCGACCAGAATATATTCTCAACTCCATCCTCACATTCGATATAAATGCCATCGGCTGCACAGGAAATTTTGAGTTTATGTCCTGTATCGGCGACGGGTGTGAATCTGTCGGCAGAAAGCGTAGAATGTAACACCTTCTCATCGTTATCGTAAGCATTGCTTGAATAACCATATTTCATTCTCAAATATGTATTAGCACGGCGAGGTTCGGGGGCACGTGTAAACATGGTGAGCATACTGTTGGAGTCAATTCTGCACGACTTCAATTCGTAATCACCAAAATCAGGCTCATCAAGGTTGTTTTCGGGGATACCAAGTAAATCTTCAAGTGTTTTACCAATACCTGTAGGACCGATGCGGTGCGTTTGAATCCAGCCCATCGCCTTTACTTTCTCAAATTCCCCTATAAAATCGTTTAATGTTACAATCACAGTTATACACCGTCCTTTTCTAAAGATAATATATTATACCATATTTTTGGCTTTCTTGCAAGTGGGAATATTAACTGCTTATAAACAAGAATTTTGCGATGTAATTTTTGAAAAGTAAAGGAATAAAAAATGCAACGCAGACTTTTGTCCATGTTGCATTTTTTGATTTAACCACTCTCAGTCGGTAATTTCTTTTGGATGTTACTTCATACCCTTAGGAGAACCTGTCTATCATACGATGTTTTTATAATAGGGTTATTAGTTGAGCAAGGCTCGGTCGTTGGCAAATTCCTCGCCGCTGGTTTGAGAGAATTTTTTGATAAGGGCATCGACGGTCAGGTTCTTTTTCTCTTCTCCGCTGACATCGAAGATCACACGTCCCTCGTGCATCATGATGAGGCGGTTGCCGTAGGCGATGGCATCCTTCATATTATGGGTGACCATCATGGCGGTCAGGTGGTTCTCGTCGATGAGCTTTTGCGAAATTTCCAAGACCTTTGCCGCCGTTTTGGGGTCAAGAGCGGCGGTATGCTCGTCAAGGAGCAGCAGCTTGGGCTTTTTCAGCGTTGCCATCAGCAGCGTCAGCGCTTGCCGCTGACCGCCCGACAGCAATCCGACCTTGGCGGTCATGCGATCCTCCAGACCCAGCTCCAGTACCTTCAGAAGCTCTCTGAATTCCTCTCGCTCCTTGGCGGTGATGCTCCAGCGAAGGGTACGGTGCTTGCCCCGACGGGCAGCGATAGCAAGATTTTCTTCGATTTGCATATTGGCGGCGGTTCCCGTCATTGGATCCTGAAATACTCTGCCGATATAGGCGGCACGCTTATGCTCGGGGAGCTTGGTGATATCCACTCCGTCCACCGAGATGCTTCCGCTGTCGATATGCCAAACACCTGCGGTGGCGTTGAGCATGGTGGATTTTCCTGCGCCGTTTCCGCCGATGATGGTGACAAAATCTCCCGCTTTCAGCTCCAGATTCAAATCATTCAGTGCGATCTTTTCATTGACGGTGCCCGGATAAAAGGCTTTGGTTACATGCTTCAGGGAGAGCATGGAGACTCCTGCTTGTTCAGACATGCTGTACATCCCCCTTTCCTTTTTTCTTTGCCAGTTCCTTTTCTTGTTTATTCTTCTTCTTAAAGCCCGTACCGAAATGAGAAATGCAAAGAGCGACTACGACCACAACGGCGGTCATGAGCTTGACATCCTCGGTGGGCATATTGAGGTAGAGCACAAACGCTACCACGACACGGTAGAGAATGGCACCGACCACGATGCCGGTCAGGGTCAGGAAGAAGTTTTTGACACGGGAGAAGATGGCTTCTCCGATGATGATGGAGGCAAGTCCGATGACGATGGCTCCCACGCCCATGGTGATATTGGAATAGCCCTGATACTGGCAGAGGAAAGCGCCCGACAGGGCGATCATGCCATTGGAGAGAGCCAAGCCGATGATCTTAGTCAGGTCGGTATCAATTCCTTGCGCCCGACACATTTTTTCATTGATGCCCGTGGCACGGATGCCCGCTCCCAGCTCGGTTCCGAAGAACCAGTACAACAGGAGCATGATAAAGAGGCAGACAACGCCTCCCAAAATGAGAGAAAGGTTGGTCTTATTCAGCTTGAACAGACCTGTCAGAGACGAATACAGCGTTTTGATGCTGTTCAACTGAAGGTTGGCGGCTCCCATGATATGCAGATTGATAGAGAACAGCGCAGTCATAGTCAAAATTCCCGCAAGAATGGCGGGTACCTTCAGCTTGGTATGAAGGATTCCTGTCACGACTCCCGCCAAACAGCCGGCGCAGAAGGAGATCAGCAGACCCAAAACAGGATTCAAGCCGACGGTCAGGAGCTTTGCAGTAATAGCACCTCCCAAGGCGAAGCTTCCTTCACAGGACATGTCAGCAAAATCAAGAATACGGAAGGACAGGTACACGCCAAGCGCCAACAGCGCCCAGATCAAGCCCTGCGAGATACCTTTTAACAAAAAATCCATAGGACGGTGGTTCCTTTCTGAATGATATGTTACCGAATGAATTTGTTACAAAAATCAGCCCGAAAATGACTGTATGAGGGTTGCGGAATTTCCGCAACCCTCGTCTTATACGGTTGTTTGAATCGGGTTACTCGCCGATATTGACAGAGTGAACCATTGCGCAGGCATTTGCCAGCACGTTATCGGTGGGAATATAGATGGCATCTACGCCTTCCTTTGCCAAAGCGGTCAGGGCACTTTCGATATCGTTCATATCCACGATACCCTTTTCCACATAGGTATAGCCCTTGGCATCACACTGCGCCTTGCCAAGCTTCACCTGCATCTGAGAGTTGGTCTCGGAGGAGGTGTACAGGAAGCCGATCTTGACATCGTCCTTGCCCAACAGCTCGCCGATCAGGTCGATCTGCTTTTCAACGGGGTTCATATCGGAAACGCCCGTTACGTTTGCACCGGGAGCATCCAAGGAAGCGACCAGACCCGCATCCACAGGATCGGTGACGGCATTGAATACCACGGGGATCTTGCTCTCCTTGGTGGCATTGGCAGCTGCCTGAGAGGAGGAGGTTGCAATGGTGTAGATCAGGTTGACGTTCTGAGAAACAAAGTTCTCGGCGATGGTGACGTTGTTGGCTTCGTCGCCGTTGGCGTTTTTGTCCAAAATCGTAACTGTTTTGCCAGCCTCGCTCATTCTCTTGGAGAGCTGATCCTGAAAGCCTTCGTTGGACTGATCAAGCGCTACGTGCTGAACCAGCTGAAGGATACCGACGGTATAGTCGCCGCCTTCTGCTGCCAGTGCCTCGTCGACACGGGTGACCTTTTTGGTCTCGCCGCCGGAGACCTTAGAGGAGACCGATTCGGGAATGGTGAAATTAATGGCTTCCGCAACGGTGGTATTGACACTCAAAGCGGGATCGGGGTCACCCTGAACCTTCATGGTGGCGGTATCGGCTTCGTTCAGCAGAATATCGGCTGCCATATCACCGGCTTTGACACCAAGGTTGTAGTAGTTGACACCGTAGGTCGCAATGCCGCAGAGATCGTTCATGCCGGTCTCGCCGCATACGATGGGAACCATGGGAGCGGAGGATCCGCAAGAGGTGAGGGCGACGGCGGAGAGCGCAAGGATCAGCGCCAACGCCAAAGAGAGAAGCTTTTTGGTTTTCATGATTTTTTTCTCCTGTGAGTAAAAATATTTATTTCAACAGCCGTGGCTGTCGGAATCAAAAAGAAAATAAAAAACGCTCCGTACCGAATCGGTACAGAGACGCTGCTTGCGTGTTACCACTCTGTTTTGCTCCCTCCTTGCGGCAGAGAGCCTCATGGGGCACCTGCATGTCCCGACGATATGACGGTCGCACCCGTCGCAGCCTACTTTTGCCGATTTGTGCGGCAAGTTCCGTGCGAAGCTCCCGGAAGGAATTCCCCGTCTGACTCTCCTGCCGTCTTGCACCGACCGACGGCTCTCTGAAAGGATTTTGGGCGGATACTGGTTTCCGATCAACGCTTTTCTCTATTAAAGTAATAAAATTTTACCACACTTTTTATCGGTTGTCAACAGTTTTTTTGAATTTTTTTGAAATTTTTAATTTTTTGAAGAGATTATGGGATGTTGTAATACAGAAAATCGGACAGTCGGTGACGCCTGTCCCTACAATGGAGCAAGTGCGAACATAAAAAGGGTAAAATATTTTTTGCTTTGTTTTCTTTTTTGGTACTTTTTTCTTTTTTAAAAGAAAAAAGTACCATCTCTTTTCTTTCTGACTAAATCCGACGAATATCGGCACCGAGCGATTTGAGTTTGGCGACCAGATCCTGATAGCCTCTGTCTACAAATTCCAGCCCCGAAACGGTACTGACGCCTTCGGCACCGAGTGCGGCGATGATAAGGGCGGCACCCGCACGGAGGTCACTGGCTTTGACCGCAGCCCCCTTCAGAGTGGGCACGCCTGTGATATGGGCGGTTCCGTTGACTACGTCGATATCGGCTCCCATTTTTTTCAGCTCCTCTACATATTTGAAACGATTGCCCCAGATGCCCTCGGAGATCGAGCTGATTCCCTGAGAGGTGCAGAGCATGGCTCCGAACTGGGGGTGCATATCGGTGGGAAAGCCGGGGTAGGGGTTGGTCTTGATATGGGTGGAGCGGTAGGTGCGGTCGGATGTCACGGTGATGGAGAGATCATCGGATTCGACGGTGACGCCGATCTCTCGGAGCTTCAAAGTCACCGATTCCATATGCTTGGGGATCACACGCCGCAGAGTGACCCTTCCGCCTGCCGTTGCCGCTGCCGCCATGTATGTACCTGCTTCGATCATATCGGGGGCGATCTCATAGGTACAGCCGTGGAGCTTCTTGACGCCCCGCACCCGAATCATGCCGGTTCCCGCGCCGCTGATGTCGGCACCGCAGGCGTTGAGAAAGCTTGCCATATCGACGATGTGCGGCTCTCGGGCGGCGTTTTCGATGACGGTGGTTCCTTCGGCAAAGACTGCCGCCAGCATGACGTTGATGGTAGCACCGACAGAGGCGATATCGAAATAGATCATATTGCCCTTCAGTCCGTTTTGCGCTACGACATGAAGGTTGGCGTCGTCGCTGTATGCCACGGTTGCCCCCAAATATTCAAAGCCCTTGATATGCTGGTCGATGGGGCGAACGCCGAAGTCACAGCCGCCCGGGTAGCCTACAAGCGCCTCGCCAAAACGGCCGAGCATGGCGCCGATGAGGTAGGTAGAGCCTCGCATCTTTCCGACAAACTCTCGGGGCGGGCTTTTCATGACGACCTCTCGGGTGTCGATGAGAACGGTATCGGTATTGACAAAACGCACCTTGGCGCCCAGAGAACGGAGCGTTTCCAGCGCAAGGGAAATGTCGCTGACATCGGGTACGTTGCCGATGGTACAGAGATCGCCCGTTGCGATGGTTCCGAAGATGACGGGAAGAGCGGAGTTTTTCATGCCGCTGATATTTACTTCTCCGTAGAGCGGGTTTCCGCCTCGGATCATCAATTTGTCCATAACAGCCTCCGTGGGCAAGATTTGAGAAAAGCTACTGACAGTATATTCGGTTACGGCGTATCACGATAATAGGCGACAGCCAAATCGACTACCATACCGTAGCTTTTGGTTCCCGGGGTTCCTTGAATGGTCAGAAAGGTATTGTTGACGGTCTCCGATACCTCGCTTGCCACCGATTCCCGATATTGGTCGAAGAAATCGGAGTATGCCGCCATTTCCTTGGTCACGCTGCGGGGCAGGGTGCCATAGACCTCCCAATAGAGGGTGGGAGAGGCGGAATAGAGGGCGGATGCCACGTATTCGTACAGATTCAGGTATCCGCTGTAGCGGATGTAGGCATCCTCAGAGCGGATGCAGACGAGAAATGCCATGAAATTGGCTTCGTCCTCTCGGGCAATGCCCCGTTGGTGGGACAGCTCGTGCGCCGCCGTATAGGGGATGGTGTAGTCGGGAAAGTCCACGTTGATATTGGCTTCTCCCGTAAAGAAGGAGTAAACGCCCGTGATGTGGGTATAGGACATTGCCTTGCTGAGCATGACGGGCTTGAGGCGGCTGTTCAGCCGTTGGATGAAGGCGTACTCGTCGCAGATTTCGTCATAGGCGCTCAGCAAGCGGGCGTTCATTTCCTCATAGCCGTAGGGCATGACCGAAAAATCGGTGGCGGGGGAGTAGGTGATGGCTTCCGATTCCTTGGCGATTTGTCGGGAAAGCGTCATGGCGGTGTCGTACAGCTCTTCGGCACTGACGTCCCGACGGTCCAGCGCCAGCTTTTTGTCAAGGGTGGTTCCCCGATAGGCGGGGGCAAAGCCCAAGGCAAACAGGGCAAGCAGAAGCGCCGCTACCGAAAGCACAGAGGCGCAGAACAGAAAGACCCGACGCCAAGAATCGGCGTAATGCCGCAGACCGATGCGCACGACGACAAACAGCAGGACGGGAAGGAGCAGGAGCAGAAATTCCGCCAACGAAAAGGGAATGAGGTTGGTCAGGTGGGCGAGAGCTGCTCGCAAGACCGAGCTGATATAGCGATTGAAAAAGTCCGCAAAGCGTTCGCTGACGAGAAACAGCAGATACAGCACTGCCGAAAGCAGGGCGATCCCGTAAAAGATCAGGGCAAAGAGAGGAAGGCGATTTTTTACGGGTGTATGGGGGCGTTCTTCCGTTACGGTTCGTTTGGCGGCGTTCATGGTTTGGCTCCTTTCGGGGAAATTTGAAGAAGCGAAGCAAGCGTATCGGGGTCGGGGCAGGAAAGCCCCAAGGCATTCGCCGCCTGCCTCATATCGTCGGGCAGGGCGGAGCGGACGGTCTGCGTGGCTCCGTCCGACGGACGGGGAAAGGCAAGGAGGCAGGAATGCAGAGCATGGCGGTCGATGAGGGGAGAGGGCGTGCCGTACAGGTCGTCTCCCAAAATGGGGCAGCCGAGTCCCGAAAAATGAACACGGAGCTGGTGCGTCCGTCCTGTCAGGGGAATGGCGCAGACCAGCGAATGGGTGTCTGTCCGAGACAGGGTGATGTATTGGGTACGGGCAAGGTCGCCTCCCTCGTCGGGGGAGCAGTTCTCCCGCACGATGATGCTTTGCGCCGTTCGGCGGATGTGGGTCTCGATGAGCCCCTCCTCTTGGGGCAGGGTTCCGCACAGGATGGCAAGGTAGCGTTTTTGAATATATCCGTCCTTCATGGCACGGGACAGCTTTGCCGCCGCCATGCGGTTTCGGGCGATGAGCAGCAGACCGCTGGTATTGCGATCCAAGCGGTTGATGGGGCGAAACACAAAGGGGATCTGCTCTGCCGCATACCGAAAGGCAAGGGCGTTGGCAACGGTGTCCTCCCGATGTCCGCAGGAGGGATGGGTCGGCATATGGGGCGGTTTTTCGGGTACCGCCGTGTCGGCATCCTCATAGGCGATGGGGAGAGGGAGATCGTTGGGCAACAGAAAGTCGGGCGACCGAGTATCCTCCACCGCAAGAGAAAGAAGGTCTCCCTGTTGCAGAATGTAGCGGACGGTGACACGTCTTTCGTTGACAAGAATTCCGTTGTCCAGAAATTTCAGATGGCGGAGAAGTCCCGTGGAAAGTCCCAAGGTCTGTTTGGCGAGCTCCAGAACGGTCTTTCCCGCCGCATATTCGTCCACTCGATAGTCCAAGTCCCTTCCTCCGTTTGCAAGCAGATACATATATTTATTATATTATACCATTGTTGCGGGGATATTACAAGGAGTTTCTTTGAAATCGCTCAAAAGTTTTTAAAAAGTTTTGAAGAATTTCAAAAGCGGGAGGAAATGCGTTTATGCAGAAGGATAAGATTCTCTTTCTTGGACAGTCGAGGACGCCTGTCCCTACAAGTTTGTGCGTTTTTTCGTATGTTTGCACTGATTTTCATGAGAATATTTTTGCTCGGTTTTCTTTTGCCTCCTTTTCTTTTAAAAAAGAAAAGGAGGGCGCATTCCTCGCATCCTGTATTCCTTTTTTTGTAAAATTCGGCAGGATTCACAAAGCCCGATTTTTCAAAAAGTTTTCCATACCCCCGCAGAATTTTCCGCTCAAACCTATGGAAAACTCTGTTGATAATGTGGAAAACCTTGCAAAATCAAGGCTTTTTTGAGGAGTTTTTTTCGGGTGCCTATGGAAAACTTTTTTGGGGAGCTTGTCAAGTCCTTTTTTGAAAAAAATTATTTTCAACGAAATGCACAAAGATAAAAATCTACCCCATTTCTTCATCACAACCAGAGAAAATTTTGCTCTGTGATGAGGAAATGGGGCAGAAAAAATTGTCGATAAAGGAGGCGGATTTTTACCGCTGAACCCGTCCCGAGCCATCGCCGCCTGCCAGCTTCTCTACCTCGGAGACGCTGACACGGTTGTAGTCGCCCTCGACGGAATGCTTCAATGCCGATGCCGCTACGGCA
The DNA here is from genome assembly GCA_015063535.1 of Oscillospiraceae bacterium. GTDB lineage: Bacteria > Bacillota > Clostridia > Oscillospirales > CAG-272 > HGM12713. Next base: position 47,402 of record SVTY01000002.1, on the reverse strand, counting down.
AATTCGATCGCCTGCTGTGTGGTCTTTCCGCTCAGCAGAGAGTAGATCAGACCGCCACCGAAGCTGTCGCCGCCGCCTACTCTGTCTACGATGTGCAGGTGGTAGGTTTTAGAGAAGCAGTAGTTTTCGCCGTCATAGAGCATGCCCGCCCAGTCGTTGTCGCTGGCGGAAATGGAGGAACGGAGCGTGATGGCGACCTTTGAAAAGCCGAATTTGTCTGCCAGCTGCTTTGCCACCGACTTGTAGCCCTCATGGTTCAGCTTGCCGCCCGTGATATCGGTTCCCTCGGCTTCGATGCCGAACACGTCCTTGGCATCCTCCTCGTTGGAAATGCAAACGTCTACGTACTGACAAAGCTCGGTCATTGCCGCCCGTGCTTCCTCTCTCGTCCACAGCTTGCCCCGATAGTTCAGGTCGCAGGAGACGGTCACGCCCTTTGCCTTGGCAGCCTTGCAGGCATCCAGACAGATCTCTGCCACGTTTTTGCCCAGTGCGGGGGTGATGCCCGTAAAGTGGAACCAATCGGCTCCGTCAAGGATGGTGTCCCAGTCAAAATCTTCTCGCTTTGCTTCGGAAATTGCCGAGTGGGCACGGTCATAGATGCAGACAGAGCCTCTCTGAGACGCTCCCTTTTCCAAAAAGTAAATGCCGACACGGTCGCCGCCACGGACGATCTTGGAGGTGTCTACGCCAAAGTAGCGCAGGGAATCGACCGCTCCCTGTCCGATAGCGTGCTTGGGGAGCTTTGTGACATAGGTGCTGTCAATGCCGTAATTGGCAAGCGAAACGGCTACGTTTGCCTCGCCGCCGCCAAAGGTGGCTTGCATCTGATCGTTTTGGAAAAACCGATAATACCCATTGGGTGCGAGCCGCAGCATCAGCTCGCCGAAACATACAACTTTCATGTTTGTTACCTCGTTTATGTGTTTTTTTTATTTTGGGGTTTCACCCCAAACCCCACTTAAAAACTTTTTTGGAAAAAAGTTTTTAAGAATTTCAAAAAACTTGAAAAGGGGTTTATATTATTTGATAGTCAGATCGAAAGGCGATCTCCTCATCGCATGTGAAAAAGGCGGATGGTATGCTTTAAATTTTTTGGAAGTTTTTGAAGATTTTTAAGAAACTTTTTTCAAAAAGTTTCTTAAACGCATCCTCGCATCCTCGCATCCTCGCATTTTCATCAACCGTTCACTAACTTCACAGCCGAAGCGGTTTTTTGGCGGATCTCGTCGGGGGTTCCCTTCATCATCCAGCTACCGCCGCAGGCGATGATCTTATCGAAGGCAAGATACTCCCGCACGTTCTCCTCGGAGATACCGCCTGTGGGCAGGAAGCGCACGGCGGGGAAGGCGGCGGCAAGGGCTTTCAGAGTAGACAATCCGCCGAAGTTGGAGCAGGGGAAGAATTTGACGACCTCGATGCCATAGGACAGGGCGGTGATGATCTCTGTGGGAGTGACGCATCCGGGGAGATAGAGGATCCCCCGATCGCGGCAGACCTCTGCTACCTCGGCGGCAAAGCCCGGTCCGACGATGAATTTGGCACCGCAGTCGATGGCACGGTTTGCCTGCTCGGCGTTGATAACGGTACCCGCACCGATGAGCATATCGGGGAATTTTTCGCATCCTAAGCGGATGGCATCGGCGGCACAGGCGGTACGGAAGGTGATCTCCGCCACGGGCAGTCCTCCGTCGCAGAGGGCTTGTAAGGTGGGCTCGGCTTCCGAAAGCTCCTTTAGCACCACGACGGGTACCAGCTTGACTTGTTTGATCTGTTCTAAGAGTTTCATATTTGTTCCTTTCATATAAGAAATATGTATAAAACGGGTTACAAGGTCAAGCTATGGCTTGACCTTGTGAAAACACGCATTATTTTTCGTCCACCAAGGGGATTTTCATAATCGACTTTAACTCTTCTCTGGGTAGGAAGGGAGCAAGATCTTCCAAAGGAGGGCTGAACAGGCTTCCGTCAGGCAGCTTTTTGGTTGCACTCTTTGGCTCAAAGAACTGGGTAGCATCCACGAAAATCTCGGCAAGGAACGGTCCTTCGGTTTCAAAGGCGCAATGAAGCGTGTCTTCAATGTCGGCGTTGGTACGGCAAGCGGCATAGGGATAGCCGTATGCCCATGCCAGCTTTTCCAAAGAGGGGAAGGACAGGTCGCCGCTTTCGGGGCCGATACCTACTTTGGTATGGTGTCCGAAAATGTTGGTTTGTGTCTGTCGAATCGAGTGATAGCCATCGTTGTTGATTACAAAGATCTTTATGGGCAGCTGATTGGTCAGAATCGTTTGCAATTCTTGCAGATTCATCTGGATACTTCCGTCACCCGAAATGCAGACGATCTCTTGCTTGCCTAAGGCAACACAAACGCCGATGGCGGCAGGTAGATCATATCCCATAGAGGCAATTGCGGAGTTGATGATAAAGCGCTGATTTTCTTTGATGACATAGCCATGGCTTCCTACTACGCAAGCAGTTCCGTTTCCGACCACGGTGGTATAGCCTTCCGGCAAGCGAGAGGAAAGAGAACCGATGAAGGCATAGGGGTTGGTCAAGCCTTCGGCATCATAGTGCTTTTGCTGAACAACGGGATATTTCTTTTTCCATTCCCGACAGGTTTCTTGCCAACCGTTTTCGGCATAGAACATACCCGTTTTGGGCAGCTTCTTTTCCAAAGCAGTCAAAAAGTCCTTGGCATCGGCATGGATGGGGAGCTCTACATGGAGTGTCGGCTTTTTCAGCTCTTCCGCATCCACATCTACCATTACAACATATGCTTCTCTTGCCCATGTATTCCAGCTATATCCTACCTGACGAATGGACAGACGGTTTCCGACGGCAAGAATCATGTCGGCGTTTTGTACCGCAAAGTTGCCGGGGCGATCTCCCATAATACCTCCGCGTCCTACATACAGAGGATCGGCATCTGCCATCATGTCGATATTATCCCAGCCGGTAACAACGGGGATATTCAGTTTCGAGACGACTGACTTGAACTCGGCAAAAGCGCCGGACAGGCGGATGCCGTTTCCTGCGTAAAAGACAGGACGAGCAGAGCTTTTTAATTTTTCCAAAACGGTGTCGATGACCGTTTCGGAAACGGCAGGTGCTTCGGGGGCATCCTCCGCAGGATCGTAGCCCACCAGCTCATCGGTCTCAATGGTACAGCCTTGGAAATTCAGAGGAATGTCCAGCCAACAAGGGCCGGGTCTTCCTGTGGTAGCAAGGTGCAATGCCTTTTCCAAAGCATAGCGGATTCGTTTGGGATCTTCGATCATTTCGGCATATTTGGTCATGCAGGAAATAGATTTGGTAATATCAAATTCCTGATCTCCTCCTGCACGGACATTGACTCCCATTCCTCGTGCCGTGGTATCATAACGCACCTGACCCGACAGAATCAGCATGGGGATCGAGTCCAGCCAGCTTCCTACCACGCCCGTAATGGCGTTGGTTCCGCCGGGACCGGTGGTTACACAGACTGCGGCGATCTTATTGTGGATTCTCGCATATGCCTCTGCGGCAATGGCGCATGCCTGTTCGTGATGGTTATAGAGACAATGCAAGCCTTCCTTGTGACCCAACGCATCGTTGAGGTGCATCGCACCTCCGCCCGTAACGGTAAAGCAATCGGTAATACCGTGGGAAACCAAGAAATCGGCAACATAATCAGCAAGACGAAGTTTCATAGAAGTGTTTTTTCCTTTCTTTTTAACTTAACGCCACCACCGTCAAACATAGTTTGACGGTGGTGGGTATTTATACGGACAGCGCTTCGATGATGGTCTTTGCCATATAATCGAGCATTTCGTCGGTCATGCCGGGGTAAACGCCGACCCAGAAGGTGTCGGTCATGATGCGGTCGGTATTCTTCAGATCGCCGACAATGCGGTAGCCTGTACCGGTCTTCCGCATTTCGTCAAAGCAGGGATGCTTGGTCAGGTTGCCCGCAAAGAGCATTCTGGTCTGAACGCCTCGCTCCTCGATATAGGGAACGACCTTTTCACGGTCTACTCCCTCGGCGCAGGTCAAGAGGAAGCCGAACCAGGAGGGGTTGGAATTGTCGCAAGCTACGGGAAGGATCAGCTTGTCCGCTACGGGTGCCAGCTTTTCCTTTAAATAAGCAAAGTTATGGCGGCGGCGTTCCACGAAGGAGGGGAACTTCTTCAGCTGCGCACAGCCCACAGCTGCCTGCATGTCGGATGCCTTCAGGTTGTAGCCAAAGTGAGAGTATACATATTTATGGTCATAGCCCAAGGGAAGCTCGCCGTACTGACGGTCGAAGCGGTGCTTGCACAGGTTGTCCATGCCGGAGGGGCAAATACAATCCCGTCCCCAGTCACGCAGAGAACGCATGATCTTGGCAAGCAGGGGATTATCGGTGTAGGTAGCACCACCCTCGCCCATGGTCATATGGTGGGGGGGATAGAAGCTGCTGGTACCGATATCGCCGACGGTTCCTGTCTTATAGGTCTTGCCGTCAAGGGTATATTCCGAGCCAAGCGCGTCACAGTTATCCTCGACAAGCCACAGACCGTGCTTATCGCAGAATGCCTTGACAGCACCGAGATCAAAGGGGTTGCCCAAGGTATGGGCGATCATGACCGCCTTGGTCTTGTCGGACAAAGCCGCCTCTAACATGGTTACGTCAATATTGTACTGGGGAATGGTGACATCCACGAACACGGGAATGGCTCCGTACTGGATGATGGGGGTGACGGTGGTGGGGAAGCCGGCGGCAACGGTGATGACCTCATCGCCCAGCTTGACTGCCTTCTCACCCAACAGGGGAGAGGTCAGGGTCATGAATGCCAACAGGTTGGCGGAGGAGCCGGAGTTGACGACGCTGCAATGGCGCACGCCCAGATACTCGGCAAATTCCTTTTCGAATTGGTCGGTGTAGCGACCTGCGGTGAGCCAAAACTCCAGTGCAGAATCGACCAGATTGCACATTTCCTCGCTGTCATAGACACGGGAGGCATAGGAGATGCGGTCGCCCTCCTTATAGGGTGCTTTCTTATGGTAGGTCTCGCAGTATTCCTTGACTTGACGGAGGATCGCTTCTCTTGCTTCCCTCTCGTTTACCGAATGATTCATCATGATGAAATAAATCCCTTCTTGTTTGTTATGCAATAGTGCATGGTTTAGTATTTTGCATTTTGTTGGAAGTCATTCCCAAAAAGTGCAAAATATCTTTAGATTATAATACCATAAACCGCAAATTTTGTCAATAGCTTTCATAAAATTACGGCATTTTTACGAAAGTTTTAATTTTTTTCGCAGAGGGTGCGGGAAAAAAGCCGACACAGATTTTTTGTTCGGGCGACCACAGGTCGCCCCTACGGGTATGTAGGGTATTTTTTCGTAGGGGTGACCTGTGGTCGCCCGTTGCTTCTGATAGGAAGGCTTTGAAGGTTCATTTGCATAGAACAAAACTTCCCCGATGACGGTTCCATCATCGGGGAAGTTGTTTGATTTTATCGGTTCAGGATGAGCTTGGTCAGCTCAACGGGGCTGACGATGGTGCCGTCCTTATAGACACGCATGTTGCCGGAGGCGATCTCGTCAATGAGAATGACCTCGCCGTTGTTATAGCCGAACTCAAATTTGATATCCCACAGATCCAGACCGATGGTTTTGAGGTCATCTGCCACGATCTTGGTAATGGCAAGGGTCTGCGCCTTCAGGCTCTCAAACATCTCGGCGGTCATGACCTTCAGTGCTACAAGGCCTTCTCCCGTTACCAGCGGGTCGCCCTTGGCATCGTTCTTGAAGGTGCATTCCACATAGCCACCCTCCAAGGGGGTGCCGTCCTTGATATATTCGCCGTAGCGGCGGATAAAGCTACCGGTGGCGACCAGTCGGCAAATGACCTCCAGTCCGCCGCCGCCCAGCTCCTTGCCGAAGCATTCGGCGGGAAGGACCTCCATGGTAGCATCCTGTACGTTGGCGCTGACATAGTGGGTCTTGATGCCCGCTTTCTTCAGCATTTCAAAATAGTAGACGGAGGTTTCGAGATTTGCCCGTCCAATACCCTCGATGGTCAATCCCACGCTGTTTTCTCCCGGATCGAACACGCCGTCCTTGCCGGTGCAATCGTCCTTGAATTTCAACAGCACGTTGCCGTTATCGAGCGCAAATACATCCTTGGTTTTTCCTTCGTAAAGCTTTTTCATCGTTGTACTCCTTTGCACATGAAAAATAAAATCATCGCCTATTATTTTACCACGTTTTTTTGGGTTTGTACAGGGGGTTTTTAAAAAAATTCCTTTTTTTAACAAATTTTTTAGGAAAGGATCAGTTTTCCAAGGGTGTTGCCGATCTTTTCTGCCATGAAATGAAAGCCCAAATCGTTGGGATGTACGCCGTCTACGGTGCAGGAATCCTCCCATTCTCCTTTGAAGAAGCTCTCGCCGTCGATGTAGTACACGTTTTTATCGCCCTGCTCTCTGGCATAGCGGTAGGTGTTCATGATGACATCCCGACGGTTGGCATTGTCCTCGGAATTTGCCGAGAAGTTGGGGCGGGAGATCATGATATAGGGAATATCGGGGTGTGCCCCCCGAATCTTTTGGTACATTTTGCAGTGTGTATTTCGCAGATACTCTACCGAAGGGGCATTGTAGTCATAGTCCGATACGAAGGCGCTCATTGAAAGGGTGGACAGATGATCCACGATGGGGTCCTCTGCCTTACAGCTTCCCGCAAGACCTAAATTCAGAACATTCATATTATAGCGGCGGCTGATCATGCTGACATAGGAATTGCCCGCACGGGAGGCACTGACCCCCTGGGTGATGGAGCTGCCGTAAAAGACCACGGGCAGGGTGTTGCGATAGGGCATGCCCTCGCCGACGGCGGCATCCTCCTGCAAGCCGATCTCCAAGGAACGGAGGGCGCTGTGCATGGGAAGATAGAGTGTCAGATAGCGCAAACGGCGGTCGGGGAAGCGATGGATCAAGGCGAAGCCGTCGGTGGTGCGGGAGGAGGGCATCAGTCCCGCACAAAAGACCGAGCGCTCGGTCTGCGGCTCGTCCCGATACAGGTCGAAGCCCGCTGTGCAGGAAAAGGTGATTACGGGGTGCCGACCGACCTCGGTCATGCGTCCTCGGATGACTACATAGGAGGAGTCGGTGCAGAAGCGAACCCTCGCACCGGCACTGTGCTTATAGTGGGTCCGCACGCCCTCGCTGACCTCTGCCAGCGCATGGGGGAGACGAATCAGCTCGGATTCGGTTTGAGGGTTATAAAAGCCGTACAGATCAAAGGGCTTTTTGCGGACATCGCAGTAGCGGATGTCGGTTTCTTTGATGGCTTCTTCGCCAATATAAACAACGGTGTTTTGTGCTTCGGTACTCATGAAAATTTCCTTCCTTTTTTATTTTTTACTTTAAGATCAGCTTTCCAAGGGTGTTGCCGATCTTTTCCGCCATGAAGTGGAAGCCCAGATCGTTGGGGTGGGTTCCTTCCATGGTGCAGCAGTCCTCCCATTCTCCCTTAAAGAAGCTCTCTCCGTCGATGTAATAGACGTTTTTGTCGCCTTGCTCACGGGCAAAGCGGTAGGTGTCGAAGATCACGTCCCGACGGAGGATCGCTTGATTCCAATGGTGGATAAAATCACACATGGAGATCATGATGTAGGGAATGTCGGGGTTCTTTTCCCGAATTTTTTGATACATTTTGCAATGGGTATTCCTCAGATGCTCTGCGTTGGGGGTGTTGTGGTCGTAGTCGGAGACGAAGGCACTCATGGGCAGGTCTGCCATGTAGTCCACGATGGTATCCTCTGCTATGCAGCATCCTGAAAAGCCCAGATTGATGTAGTCCATGTTCAGCCGACGGGCGATCATGTTCTGGTAGCAAAGTCCCGGGCGGGAGGCACAGGCTCCCTGGGTAATGGAGCTTCCGTAAAAGATCACGGGCAGGGTATTTCTGTACTTCATGCCACCCTCGACGAAGGCATCCTCCTGCAAGCCGATCTCCACACGGCTCACATCGTTATATAGGGGCAGATTGATCGTCAGATAGCGACGCTTACGAGTGCCGAAGCGGAAGATGGAGGCGTAGCCCTCCGTCATGGATGCGGACGGGCGGAAGGTGCCGATGTGGTAAGAACGGTCTGTTTCGGGATGATCCTCGTACAGGTCGGCACCCGATGTGCCGATGAGGGTCATGTGGGAAAAACGGGTGATCCTGGGGAGGGTCAGGCGGATCGCCACATAGGCGGAGTCGGTGCAGAAGCGGATGCGTCCGCCTGCGGTATTGGTGTACAGATATGCGACGCCCGAACTGACCGCTTTGGCAATTTCATCGGGCATGCGCTTGAAGCCGCCCTCCTCTCTGGGGTTGTACAGACCGTACAGGTCAAAGGCGGTATTCTCCAGTACGTCGTGATACCGAAGATCAGCGTCCTGAATTTGATCGTCGCCCGGCAGCATCAGGCGGTCGGGGTGTTGTTGTACTTCGTTGCTCATGATTCAAGCTCCTTATTTTTAAAGTTTAAAAATTCTTGAAAGGGGTATGGGGAAAGCTTCTTTTAAGAAGTTTTCCCCATCGTATCTTCTTTCTTTATTTTTTATTTTAACATGGCGGCACCGATGATACCGGCATCGTTGCCGAGCTTGGCAATACGGATCTCGGTCTGGGGAACGACACCGCCGCCGTACTGTTCCTTGCGAATGGTGGGTAAAAGAGCGTCAATGAGCGATTGACCCTCACCCGACACACCGCCTCCCAAAGAGATCACCTCGGGCTGGAAGATGTTGACGATGTTGGTCAGCCCCGCTGCCAGATATTTGATATACTCGTCATAGACCTCCTTGGCAGCAGAGTCGCCTGCCCGCATGGCATCGCACGCCGTTCTGCCCGATACCTTGGGCTGATCGGACATAAGGGTCGCTCTGCCGACGGTGCGGCAATAGTCGATCTTTTCCTTGGTCATACGGATGAGAGCCGATGCGGAGGAGTATGCCTCCCAGCAGCCCTTTCGTCCGCAGGAGCAGGGCGCACCGTCTACCTCGATAACGATGTGTCCCAGCTCGGCTCCGGCGTAGTTGAAGCCCGAATAAATTTTATTATCAATGATGATCCCGCCGCCGACGCCGGTTCCCAGCGTGATCATAACGCTGTTTTTCGTTCCCTTGGCGGCACCTGCCATTGCCTCGCCCCATGCGGCGGCATTGGCATCGTTCTCGATGCGGACGTTTTCTACCCCCAGCTCCTTTTCCAGCAGGTCAGCGATGGGAAATTTGCGGAAGGGAAGGTTATTGGCGTATTCCACCACGCCTGTATCGTGGTTGGCGATGCCGGGGGTGGCGATGCCGATGCAGGCAAGGGTTTTGGGGTCGACATTCTCCTCGGCACAGAGATCACGGCAGAGGGCGGCAATATCCTTGACGATCTCCTCGCCGGGGCGTTCTGCTCCTGTGGGCGTGCTCTTCTTTTTGACGATCTGCATTTCTTCGTTGACAAGACCTACGGCGATATTCGTACCGCCCAGATCCACTCCGATTCTGTACATGGTTGGTTCCTCCGTTTGGTTTATTGATTACTTATATTATAGACAATTTATGTGGGTAAGTCAATAGACTTTTTTTCTTTTTCCTTGTGTTTTTTTCTTATTTTATATTCACATAGGGCTCCCAGTGGGCAGGTGTCGCATTTTGGTGCCCGTGCCGTACAGATATCTCTGCCGAATTGGACGACCCGATGGCAAAAATCGGATTGCTTTTCGGGCTCTATCAGGCGGACAAGGATCTGTTCGACCTTATGGGGCTCCTTCAGCTCGGTGGGATACATACCGAAGCGTCCGCAGATACGGATACAGTGGGTATCGGTGACCACGGCGGGCTTGCCGAAGATATCGCCCAACAGAAGATTGGCGATCTTCCGTCCCACGCCGGGAAGTGCCAACAGCTCCTCCATGGTGTCGGGGATGCTTCCTCCGTAGCGGTCGCACAGGATGCCGCACGCCTCCTTGATGCTCTGCGCCTTGGTGTGAAACAGTCCGCAGGGACGGACGATCGTTTCGATGTTCTCCAAGGGGGCATCCGCCAAGGCACGGGGAGTGGGGTAGGCGGCAAAGAGGTCACGGCAGACCAGATTGACTCTGGCATCGGTGCATTGCGCCGACAGCCTTGCCATGACAAGCAGCCGCCACGGCTCGCCGCCGTATTCCAGCGCACAGACCGCCTCGGGGTAGAGCTGCTCCAGGGCGGCGACGATCTCGGTCATCCGCTCCTTTTTTTGCTTTTGGTTCATAACCCTCTTCCTTTTTACTTCTTACTTTTAAAATACGTTCCCACGTGGCCGCCGTCCAGCAGGGTATAGAGCAGCTCCGGGTCATGTCCGTTGAGGATGAACATGGGAATGCCCGACTCGGTGACGATGCGGGCGGCTTGGAGCTTGGCGATCATACCGCCGGTGCCTCGGTCGGTGCCCGCTCCGCCCGCACTGGCTTCGAGTGCGTCAAGGTCATCCACACGGCTGATGAGCTTGGCGTCGGGGTTGGTACGGGGATCGCTGTCGTACAGACCGTCCACGTCGGACAGGTTGAGCAACAGATCCGCCTTGCAGAACTGTGCCACGTAAGCCGACAGGATATCGTTTCCTCCGAATTTGGTCAGCTCATCGGTGGAGACGGGATCGTTTTCGTTGACGATGGGGATGCAACGCATCTCAAGCAGACGGTTGAAGGTGTTTTCTGCCGCCGCTCTCCGCTCGGGATTTGCCAGAATATCCTTGGTCATGAGGATCTGCGCCACGGTATGACCGTAATCCGAGAACAGGCGGTCATACAGCTTCATCAGCTCGCTTTGCCCGATTGCTGCCATGGCCTGCTTATCTGCCATGGTGGTGGGCTTCTGCCCGAATCCGACCTTGGCAACGCCTGCGCTGACGGCGCCGGAGGAGACGAGGATGATCTGGATCCCCGAATTTTGCATGTCCGACAGAACCTTGACCAAGGCTTCGATACGGCGCAGATTCAGGTGCCCCGTGGAATGGGTCAGGGTGGAGGTTCCCAGCTTGACCACGATGCGATGACTGTCTCTGAAGTAGTTCATAGTTTTTTCGATTCTTTCTATAAATTTTTTCAAATCCTCTTTAAAAACCGAGAGATTTGTATTATAATAATAGTAACATATATTATACACTCTTTTTTTGCGTATTTCAAGTAGCTGAGCGAAAAAAGAAAAAAGAAAAACGAGAGTATGACGGAGGAATGTTATGAAACAGAAGTACACAATTACCATTGCGGATGTGCAAATGAACGTGGTGACCGATGAATCCCCCGAGGCGGTGGAGTCCTTGGTGGGGCTGGTGGATCGGAAGATGCGGGAAATTTTGGGACCGAACGGTGCTTGTCCCAAGAGTGAGGCGGCTCTGCTTTGTGCTTTGGATTATTGCTCGGAGCGGATCAAATCTCAGCGGAAGGTGAAGGCGTTGGAGACAAAGCTTGCCTTTACCGAGACGGCAATGGAGGAGATGGAGACCGAAAACGAGAATCTGCGGAGAGAGCTGGAAGAGCTGAAAATGATGATCGCAAAATAAAGTCGGGGTATAGAAAGAAGGTTTTTTCGGTATACTAACGGCAACGGATGTCTGTGGATATCCGATCATCCGAAAGGAGCCGAGCCATGAGATCACTCAAAGACTGTACGGTGTGCCGTAAGCTTGCGAAGGGCTTTGGCGCACTGTGCGAATACAGCATGGGAAAGGACTACGATATGACGCTGTCGCTGTATGCGGACGATTCGACGCATTCTCCCGAATGCTCCTGTCATCTGAAGGGCTCAGGGCGTCAGAAGCTGTGGCGGCTTTTGGCGATCGCCGGTGCCGTGGTACTGATCGTTGCCCTTTTGCGTAGGCTGTGTTCGTGGATATCCGATTGAAAAACGGGATGGGACAGGGTAGCCCTGTGTAAGCCCATTCCGATGGGGGACTATGGTACATATTGTATATGCCGACGGGCAGGTGATCGTTTGCCGAAAGTCGGCGGGATGGCTCTCCGAGGGAGAGGGGGAGCAGGCGCTTCCCACATTGCTTGCCCGAACGTTGAGGGAGCGGGGCGAGACGAATACGGCGGTCTTTCCCGTGCATCGGCTGGATCGGGAGACTGAGGGGCTGATGGTCTATGCCCGCACGTCTGCCGCCGCCGCTGCCCTGTCCGCCGCCATTGCGGAGGGACGGCTTCAAAAGGAGTATTTGGCGGTGCTGTGCGGTACGCCGACAGAGCCGGAAGGGGAGATGAGGGATCTGTTGTTTTATGACCGCCGACGGAGTAAAAGCTATGTCGTTGACCGAGAACGGCGAGGTGTGAGGGAAGCGGTCTTGCGGTATCGGGTGATCCGAACCGAAGGGGCATATACCTTGGTTTGGGTACGGCTTCTGACGGGACGCACGCATCAGATCCGTGTGCAGTTTGCCTCTCGTGGGCTTCCTTTGCGGGGCGACCGTCGGTACGGCGCACCGAAGGGAGAGGGGGCATTGGCTCTGCTTGCCTGTCGGCTGTGCTTCCCGCACCCGACGACGGGGGAGACGATGACGTTCACGTGTGAGGAAGAAGATCTTTTCGGGGTCAAATAGACAATTGGGCAGATGCGTGCATCTGCCCAATTGTGTTTATTCTGTCAGATATTTCTTGAGGGTGGCAAAGCCCTTGGCGATGCCTTCGACACAGTCGCCGTTCCCCTCAAACTCGATGGTCAACCAGCCGTTGTAGCCTGCCTTCTTCAGGATCGCCACGCACTGTCCGGTGGGAATGCTCCCGTCACCGACCGCACATCCTACCAGCCAACGGCATCCCCGACTTTGGAAGGCACGCAGACCCTCCTCCGGCTTCTGATCGTAGGGGAAGATCAAAAAGTCCTTGGCGTGGGCGTGGATGGCATAGGGTGCCAAACGGGAGACTGCCCTTGCCGAATCCTCATCGGCACAGGCAAAGTTGCCCATATCTACCAAAATGCCGTAATTCTCATGAGCGACCGCATGATAGAGCTTTTCCACTCTGTCGCTGTCCTGCGCAATGAAGCCGTGGTTCTCGCTACAGGTGCGGATGCCCAAGGAGGCGGCGTATTCGGTGATCTCACGGGCGTTTGCGGCAATGGTGGGAAGCATGCGGTCGAAGCTGAGGACCCGATCGCCAAAGCGTTCGGTACGGCAGACGTCATGGCGCATGAGCTTGACGCCCAGTGCCGCCGCTACATCCACCTGTCCCTTGACCCGTGCCACCTCGGCGGCATCGGTTTGTGGGTCGCCTGTGTAGAGATTGGCACCGATGAGATAGGCGACGATCTCGATTCCACAGGTCTTTGCCTCGGTACGAAGCTCCTTGGCATATGCCAGCTGCTCCTCCAAGGTGGGCTTTTGACCCGAAACGGGGGCAAGATCGGTAAATTCAATACCCTCAAAGCCCAGCTCTGCCGCCTTGCGGATGGCACTGAGTTGAGTTAGTTTTCCTTCCTTGATATAGGAGTGGAAGGAATAGGAGCTGACTGAAAGTTTCATGGAATGCTCTCCTGTTTTAGTTGTTTTTTATAATGTCGGTCAGGAAGTTCTTTGCCAGGGTGATGTCTCCTGCGGGGTCGGGACCTGCCTCCCGCTCGATGGTCAGGAAGCCCTTGTAGCCGATCTCCTCCAGTGCCTTCAGGTAGGCGGGGAAGTCGACCGAGCCCTTTCCAAGGGGCTCCTCTCGGAAGAAGGTAATGCCTTCGATTTCCTCCGGCTTCGGTGTTACATGATAGATGTACTCGGGGTTGGTGCGATGGAGCATCACGCCGTCCTTGGCGTGGGTGTGTACGATGTAATCCTTCAGGTTATGCACTGCCTGTACGGGATCGTCGCCTGTGACCATGACCAGATTGGCGGGGTCCAGATTGACTGCCACGCCTGTGGAGTGCAGACCGTCCAAGAATCGCTTGAGGTTGGCAGAGGTCTCGGGACCCGTCTCGATGGCAAAATGGGCGCCTACGCTGTCGGCATAGCGGGACAGCTCAAAGCAAGCCTCCTGCATGATGCCGTAGCGGGGATGGGTGGGATCCTCGGGAACGACACCGATGTGGGTCGTAACAACGTCGGTCTCCAGGTCCTTGGCAAGGTCAAGAATTCTCTTGGATTTTTCGATCAGCTCGGGGTTCAGCTCGGGATTTCCGAAGCCCTTGCCCAAGTCACCGCACAGAGCGGAAAAACGCAAGCCGTGGGATTTGACAAAATCCAAAAGCTCCCGTCTCTTTTCGGGGGTCAGGATTTCGGGGCAGTTGTCTCCTCTGGTGGAGTACATCTGGATGCCGTCGGCACCCAGCGCCGCTGCCTTTTGGATCGCTGTACGGGTATCGGTACGGAAGGAGTCGATAATGACGCCGATGGGAAAATTATACATGGTATTTGTTCCTCTCTTGATAAAATTTTTAAAATTTTTAAAAGCACACCATTGCTTTTTGTTCTATTTTATTGTATAATAAAATAAGGAAAAAGTCAAGACTAAATTTTTGCTCCGATTTAACACAATCTTGCTTTTTTGGGAGGAACCATGAGTAAATATGAGACCCACCGTATGAAGGATCCTCGCTTACCGCTGATCCTGCATCGCTTTACCTATCGCCCTCACCATCGCTTGGGGCTGGAAAACTGGCATGAAAATATTGAGCTCTTCGTTCCCATTCGGGGAAGCGGGGTGGTAATGGGCGGCGAGCTGCCCATTTCCGTAACGGTGGGAGAGATCGCCGTGATCAATACGGGATGTCTGCATACCATGCTTTCGGAAGAGGGGATCAGCTTTTACTGTTTGATCATTGATCGATCCTTTTGTATTGCCAACCATTTTGATACCAATGCGATTCGCTTTGATTCATGGGTTCGGGATGAGGAGCTGTATGCCTTGATCGAACAGATCGCAGATGAATATTTTTCTGAGGAAGAATCGCTGTACCGAGTACAGGCGATTCGGGCTCTTGTATTGCATCTGATGGTCCTGCTTTGCCGCCGTTACGGGCATGTCGGACAGACTCCTCTTTCCGATTCCCGCTTGCTGGCTTCGATCAAGTACGCTATCGGATATATCCGTGCCGAAAGTCATCGGGATCTTTCTTTAGATGAGGTGGCAATGCACGTGGGGCTGAGTAAATTTTATTTTGCCAGAGAATTTCGGCGTATTACCGGCTATACCTTCGTGGCATATGTGAATCAGATCCGCTGTGAAAAAGCAAAAACATTGCTGGCGGAGGATCAGATGACCGTGGGCGAGGTCGCACGTGCCTGCGGCTTTGCCAATCAATCCTATTTCTCCCGTACCTTCCTCCGACTCGTGGGCGAGCTTCCTAGTGCCTACCGCACAAAATCCAAGGATGTGTGAGGATGCGAAGGATGCGAAGGATGCGTCTTACTTTTCTTTTGAAAAAGAAAAGTAAGCAAAAGAAAACTTTGCAAAATTTATCTTTAAAGTTTGCAAAAAAGATAAAGTAAGCAAAAGAAAACTCTGAAAAGATTATCTTTAAGGTTTGTATAAAAAATAAAGTAAGCAAAAATTTGTTTCATTTTCTTTTTTGGTTCTTTTTTAAAAGAAAAAAGAACAGCCCTTTTCCATTCAAATCTAACCAAGGAGGGATACGATGAAGAAGCTGTTTGCCGCAGTTGCGGTGCTTTTGGCGATGGTTTTGGTCGGTTCGCCCGTTGCGACGGCGGCTGAGCCGATGATTCGTGCGGGCTTGGAACATGAAGCGGCGGATCCGTTGGACTTCAGTGCGCCGTATTCCTTACGCGCGGTTATTTCTCCTGCCGATCTGGTATCTCTTTTATTGGAGGCGACGGGGGAGGAGGGCGCTCTTTCCGAGGAGGAGCGGGCGTATCTGAACGACTACTATCCGTCTTCGCTGTATTATTCGGAGCGGCTCCCTGCCGATCTGGTTTCGGCGCAGAGGGAAGCGGAGGGTCAGACGGTCACGGCGCAAGCCTATTCCTATATCGGAGCGAACGGGGGCGAGGTGGTCTATCTGCCGATCCGAGCCGTTTGCGGTGGGCAGACCTTGTCTCCCGTGGCAACGGAGAGCGGCTATGTTTTTTCCTTTGCCGATGCTGAGGCGGAGGTGACGGTCTATTACGGCGGCTTCTTGACGGTGGCGGAGGAAACGGCGCAGACCTTACTGAATTTTGCCTTTCGGGAGGCGGAAGCCGCCCGCACGTCGGGGCAGTCCTTTACCGCCTACACGGCGGCACTTGCCGAATATCGGCAATATCTGCGAGCCTTGGAGGAATATGAGGCAAAGCGGGCAGACTATGAGGGATATCTGGCGGCGGTGCGTCTGTATGAGCAGGCGAAGATCGAATATGAAAAAAACCGAGCCGACCTGTTGGAGTATGAAAAAAAGGAGCAGGCGTATCGGGCGTATCTGACGGCAAGACAGACCTATCTTGCCGAGATGGAGGCGTATCGGACGGCATATGCCGAATATGAGACGGTGGCGGCGGAGTATCTGGCGTATCTGGAGAATCTCGGAAGGATCCGCTCATCGACTCATGCCATGGAAAGTTTGTTTACCAAGCCTGAGGGCGTGCGGTGCTTATATGAGGCACTTCAGAATGAGGAGCTGGTGCTGATGTTTGAGCGGTATCGGAATATCCTGAGTGACAGCTTTGGCGTTCCCTCCTCGGACATTGACGCCATCCGAGCCTATTCCGACGAGCTGAACGGACTGTTGCGGGAGTATGCGACCGCACGGGAGGAATCTGAGGAGGCGGCGTTTGCCTTTTATCAGAAAAACTATGAGCGCATTTCCCGATTGTTTACCTATCTGTACGAGAAGATGACCGCTATCATGACCCCCACGATCTACAATCTGATGTGCGGGAAGATCGAGCTGGAGTACGGGAAGGAAGCCTCATACAAGAAATGGCGGATCAAGAATGTGCTTTGTCACATCTATCTGATCTGTCTGTGTCTAGACGACACGAAAACCGCAGAAAAGACTTGGTCGTTTTTTGCCGATGACGGTGATCCGCACATCTATTATTTCAGTGATCTGTTGGATCAGAAGGTGATCATCACCGATACCGATGCCGCCGATCCCGCCAAGCTTCATTGGATGGCGGAGGTGGAGCGGGTGGAGCCGCCTGTGCCTCCCGCAGAGCCGAAACCGATCGTTATGCCGATCAAGCCGCCGACGCTGTCCGAGCCGCAAAAGCCTGCGCCTCAGTCCGAGCCGCAACGCCCTGCGGAGGTGGCGGAGCCGACGGTTCCTGAGGATATCGACCACGCTCTGCTTCTTCGGACCCAAGGGATTCAGACGGCACTGGCAGACGGACGGCTGACCGAGCGGGAGATTCCCGCCCGAGAATGGCGGATCGCTCTGCCCGAGGTGGCGCAGAAGGCGGTATCCTCCGAGGGAGTTGGGGTATACGGTGCCGATGGAGAACGGATGGGGCTGTCTGCCGACAGTCTGCCCGATGCCATGGAAGGGCTTCAGGATGCGTTTTATGAGTACACCTTTGCGGGCTGGTCGGTGTCGCTGACCGAGAAAATCTCCCCCGAAGGGAGAGAGGAATCCTGCATTTATGCGTTGTATACCGCAAAGCCGAAACGCTTTACGGTGACCTTCCGATCGGGAGATCGAATCTGTGAGGAGACCTTTGCTTTGGGCGAGATGCCGACCTATCCCGATGCCTCTCCCACCAAGGAGAGCGATGCACAGCATGACTATGTATTTTCTACTTGGTCGCCCTCGCTTCGTCCTGTGCGGGCGGATTGCTCCTATGAGGCGTGCTTTTTGTCGGAGGAGCGGCAGTATACGGTGACCTTTCGCTTGGGAGATCGGTCTCTTTCCCGAACCTACGGATATGGGGAGGAGCCGATATGTCCCGTGCTTCCCGTATCCTTTATCAAGGAGGGGAGCTTCTATGAATTTTCCGGCTGGGACAGGGAGTTTGTTTCGGTAGAGAGCGATGCCGTGTATACGGCGCAGTACCGTCAGACGGTTCTGGCGGCGTTGCCCGACCAAGCTGAGGGTTCGCTCCTTGTGACCGAAACGCCGGGGGGATATTCGTTGGAGACGTCGGGCTCTCTTGTTTTGCTGTCGGGCTTGTGGGAGCGTTGCGCTACGGAGGATCGGCGGCTGACGGTTTCTTTTACGGATACGGAGGTTTCTCTGTCGATGGATGCCGAAGCCATTGCCGATCTTGTACGGCAGAACGGCGCCGCTCTGTCCCTGCTTCGGGAGGAGGGAGAGGACGGCAAGGGGATCGGCGTTGCCTTTACCGACAGGGAGGGAAAGACCGTCTTTCCAATGGGATATTTGCGTTTAGAGCTTCCTCACGGCTTTGACTCGGACGAAAATATTTACGCCAGAGGGTATTATGCCGAGGGCTTTTACAACGATCAGGTCGCCTCTGAGTCGGAGGGAGGACGGACTGCTTTGCTGGCGGAGTCGGGTGTGTATTACAAGCTGATGCGACGATTTCTTCTGACGGTGGTATCGGGCGAGAACGGTTCTGCCTATGCGGAACGCACTCTGTGGAATGAGCGGGAGGCTGTTGCTCTGTTTTTGGATCCCCATGCAGAGCAGGTGGTGAGTAACGTGGTGATGACCCGAACCGATACGGGAGAGGTCATTGTACAGGAA
The DNA here is from genome assembly GCA_015063535.1 of Oscillospiraceae bacterium. Classification (GTDB taxonomy): domain Bacteria; phylum Bacillota; class Clostridia; order Oscillospirales; family CAG-272; genus HGM12713. The sequence goes on along the minus strand of SVTY01000002.1, from coordinate 28,794 downwards.
GATCCGACCAAGCCCGTGATGCCCTCCTGCCATGCGACTATTACCGTGGCGTTTGCTCCCAAGCTGTACACCGTGACCTTCGTTTGGCACGGCAAGACCGAGAGTGCTCAGTATCGGCTGGGGGATGAGGTGACCGTGCCGAAGATCGATACCTCCTTTGAGGAAAACGGATATTTTTACACCTTTATCGGCTGGTCCTCTCCGATCGTTCCCGTGACCTCCGATGCTACCTACACGGCGAAGTTTTACAGTGTGAAGATCGAAGAGGTGAGCGACAACGGAGAAGGGGGCGCCATCGGAGGGATCGTGCGCCGCTTGGGTCCGCCTGTGGCGTTGGCAGTGCTGGTGGTGGCGGTTGCCGTTGCCATGCCACCTGTGGCGTTGGTGATCCTGCACCGAAAAAAGAAGAACCGAAAAATAAAGAAAAAAACGAAAGAAACAAACGACCATGAATGAACGATTTGAACGGGAAGCGATGCTGTTGGGTCAGGAGGCGGTGGACTATCTTGCTACCTGCCGTGTGGCACTGTTCGGCGTGGGCGGCGTGGGAAGCTATGCCGCTGAGGCACTGGCGAGAAGCGGCGTGGGAATGGTGGAGCTGGTGGACGGGGATACGGTCTGCCGCACCAACATCAACCGCCAGCTCATCGCCCTCGAAAGCACCGTCGGACGTGCCAAGGTAGAGGTGGCGGCGGAGCGGATGCGGGACATCAACCCCGAGATCCGAGTGATCTGCCGCAGAGAGGTGATCCTGCCCGAAACGGCGCAGAAGTTTGATTTTTCTGCCTATGATTTTGTGATCGATGCCATTGACACGGTTTCTGGCAAGCTTGCCATTGCCGAAGCGGCAGTGCGGGCGGGTGTGCCGATGATCTGCTGTATGGGAACGGGGAACAAGAGCGATCCAACCGCTTTGCGGGTGACCGATCTGTCCAAGACCTCGGTCTGTCCGTTGGCAAGGGTCATGCGGCGGGAGCTGAAAAAGAGAGGGATCCTGCATCTGCCTGTGATCTATTCCGAGGAGCCTGCCATGGTTCCGATGGCGGCAGGAGAGCATGCGGGAGGAAAGGTGACGCCCGGCAGTCTTGCCTTTGTTCCGTCCGTGGCGGGACTGATCGCCGCCGCTGAGGCGGTCAAATGTCTGTTGAAGCGAAAAAACGAAGCCGAGAGCGGGGAGGCAGAGAGCGAGCATGAGTAAAAAAGTATGGAAGGGCGGGGCACTGACCGCTCCCGTTCCCCCCTGTATGGTTACCTGCGGGGAGGGAGAAAATGCGAACATCATTACCGTGGCGTGGACGGGGATCGTGAATACAATTCCGCCAAAGACCTACATTTCGGTGCGGCCCTCCCGTCATTCCTATGGGCTGATTCGGGAATCGGGAGAATTTGCGGTGAATCTGACCCCTGCCTCTCTCATTCGTGCCGCCGATACCTGCGGGATCTATACGGGGAAAAAGGTGAACAAGTTTGAGAAGTGTGGGCTGCATGCCGTTCCCGCCGCCAAGCTGTCCTGTCCCATTCTTGCCGAAAGTCCGCTGACCCTTGAATGTCGGGTGACTGACATCCTTCCCTTGGGCAGTCATGATATGTTTTTGGCGGATATCGTGGCAGTGGATGTGGAGGAGAGTTTGCTGGACGGAGAGGGAAAGCTCCATCTGGAGCGAGCCGGTCTTGCCGCTTTTGCTCACGGAGAGTATTTTGAGCTGGGTCGGCGGATCGGTACCTTTGGCTTTTCGGTGAAGAAAAAGAAGAGACGGTAAGCCTTAAAAAAAGAGCGAATCGCTCCGCAAGGGAGACGGTTCGCTCTTTTTTGGGATCAGCGGGACTGATCCTCTTGTTGTCGTTCGGCTTCTTTTTTTGCTTTTTTGTTTTTATGTCCTCGGACGGCGAAGAAGATGATGACGAAGGTGACAAGTCCTGTGGGGATCAGGGCAATACTGCCAAGGGCGCAGAAGAGAATGAGCTTCAGAACGGTATCCCCGCCTTGAGAGGTCGTTCCTCGGTTGCTGCTGTTGCTGCTACCGTTTGGTGTCTCTGCCGTGTCGGGGGTTTTCTCCTCCGATGTGTCGGTCGCTTCCTCCCGCTTTTCGGCAGGAGTAAAGGTCAGAAGGGTCGAATGCTCGCCGTAATTTCCTTGGCTGTCAAAAAAGCTGCATCGGATGGACAGGGAGCCGTCCGACAGAAGCGCTTCCTTCATGGCTGTGATCACGGGGTCGTCTGTGGGCTTCTCGGAGAGGCAAGCGGACAGCTTGGCGGACAGTTGCTCATGGGTGAAGGGACCCCAGTCGCCGAAATAGTAGGAATAGGAGCCCGTAAGGGCGGCTCCGTCCGCTCCCAAAAAGGTGGGCTTGGTGAAGCCTTTGGGAGAGAAGGAGATCGTTCCTGCCTGTTCGCTCAGGTCGGGAAGAGTTGCCTTGGTGATGGTGCCGAACAGGCGGTCGGGCAGGATCAGATCATAGAAGCGCATATCCTCGCCCATTTCCTCGATATGTACTGACAGAGGGATATTTGTTCCGACGTTGGGGGAGGAGAACTCGCCTCGCAGGGTGAGGTCGAACTCGTCTCCCGCTACCAGCGCAGAGGCATCGTATTGGGGCGTGAGGGCGACCTTGGTCGTTCCGTCGTAGACCCTGGTGGGGGCATCGGGAAGGATCTCCAGCGGTCGCTTCCGAATGACAAAGCTTGCTGTATAGCTTCCCGCATAGACACCGCTTGCAATCGAGACGGTGACGGTTGCCGTTCCCGGCTTTATGTTATCGGAATAGGAAACGGTGTAGAACGATTCGTCGATGATGTTGGCACCGTTCTTTACAAGGATCTCGGGCGTGTGCGCCGTTCCGTCATAGACGAGACCTTCGTCCGAAAGGACGGGGATGACCGAGATCGAATCGGTATAGCGGTCGGCACTGAGCGTGGGCCCGTTGGGGAAGCAAGCGGCATTCTCATACGCCTGATTCATGACGGGGTGAGAGGCAAGGAAGGTCCTGTCTCCGACTTGTGTATTTCCTCCGACCAAAAACCAGTCGGTGCATTCGTCTCCCGAAAGGGCACCGGAGGAAAAGTAGCTTGACGGGTCGTTCCATGTGACGTCCACCGCATACCAAAAGCTGCCGACCTGCACATAATTCCACATGTGTCCTTCGCGGTCTCCTGCGCTGTTGATGGCTTCTCCGTCCACCAGCACGCAGGGGATGTCTTTGGCATCGCACAGCACCTTGAAGGCACGGGCATAGCTTTCGCAGATGGGCCCGTTCTGTCCGATCCGTCCGTCCAGCGCCGCAATGCACTCCCGACAGTCGGGAGGGATGTTGTTCAAATTATAGCTTGTGTTATATTGATTGGTTTTAGTAAGCGTATTGTTGAAATACAGCAGGGTCTCGCTGACCGAGTTGGTGGCGGAGAGATTGGACAGGATCGCATTCACCGCTTCATTCCGTTGAGCGATGGCGGCTCGGATCTGTGTATCGGAGGAATAGGCGGAGGTTCGGACGGTTTCGCCGTCATTCTGTAATTTCAAAAGAAGCGTCAGGGTGCAGACGCTGCCCGATACGCTTGGAGAACAGCTGATCGTATAGTTGCCGTTCAGCCAAAATACCTCGGGATGATCTCGGTCAAAGGCGGAAAGGACGGCGTAGATGGGGGCATGCTCGGCATCCAAAAACGCATATGCCGCCGTTTCGATCTCCGCTGTTCGGTCGAAGGAGGTAAGGGCGAAGGATTTGCTTTTGATCTCGATCATGTAGTCCTCGTCAAGGTAGCTGTCGTCGATCAGGATGTCCTGATAGCCGTCGGCATCGGCACCCTCGACCAAGATATCATACAGCTTCCGCATGTCATCGGAGAGGACGACACGGTCGATCCACTGCACCGCCGTACCGTCGATGAGTTGTACAGAGCTATTCTGCGTACTGTGCAGCAGGCGTGGCTCACCCGTGGAAACGGTCATGCTGTATTCGGTCGTTTGCGGCTCTGCCGCCGCTGCTTGAAGCAGGGGCAGGGTGGGCAGAAGAGACAGGGTCAGCAAAAGTGCCGCTGTCTTTTTTAGGAGTTTGTGTGGCTTCATATCGGCTCCTTAAGTAAATTGAATCTCTTTTTCGATATCCTTTTGCGACAAGGGATAGACTGTGGGCTTGATCAATCCTTTTCCACGCAAGAAGGTCAGCTCGGTATATTCCTGAGAGTTAGGCTCATGGATACGCAGGTCGATCTGTTCGGTGTTGCGCAGGTAGGCGGCAAGGTCTGCCTCGGTCTGCACCGTATCGGGCAGGGAGACGCCGCAATGGGGGCGGTAGGTGTCGGCATGGTAGTCGCCGCCGCAGGTGAGGATCGATCCGTGTTTCACGGCAAATTCCGCCAATTCCTCAGCGTGGGTTCCGTCATATCCCGGATGGCAGTTCAACTCAACGCCGTCAAGGAAGGAGGGATCCATCAGAACATTGCTTCCCTTTCGCAGTGAATGTGCCTGAATGACAGCACCGCCTTCCGCCTTGACGGCGGCGTATAGGTCTTTTTGCGTCATATCGTACAGGTCGGGGTGGACAAGAACGAAGTTGGGGGAAACGCCGTAAACCAGCAAATGCTCGTTGTTGTACTGTTCCATGGTCACTTCTACGCCGAACAATACCCGACAGCCAAGCTTTTCGCCCCATTGTTTGGCATACTCATATTCCGCCACATAGCGGCGGGCAAAGTCGTCACAGGACCCCCCATTGAAATAGTTGCGAAGGTCTTGATAGTGATTGGTCAGAACGATTCCGTCAAGCCCCACCGCCAAGGCTCGGTGTATGACCTCTTCGGCGGGAATGCGGCAGCAATGGCTGATGCCCGATGAATGAGCGTGCAGATCGAATAGCATGGTATTGTCTCCTTTTTTACTGTATGGCACGGCGCAGATTTTATGAAATGTAAAATTTATCGGATTCCGTGAGCGCCAACAGGTCGATGGCTCTCTCAAAAACGGCTTTTGCGGTCTGAAGGGTTTTTGACCTATGGGAATCGCTTCCTAAGAAGAACTTACAGCCGCAGCCCTTGGCAATTCGGTAGGGGCGTAAAACGGTATCGGCTTCTGCATCGGAAAAGCTCATATCCGATTGATTCAATTCGATGCCGCAGCCAAGCAGGGCTACTTTAGCAAACAAACGCTCCATATCGTCATCGCCGATCAAAGAGAGTGTAGTGAGATAATCTTCACGGGAGCGGTTGTCCAACAGATCGCAGGTAAGGTGAGGGATCCCCATTTTGCCAAAGGGCAGAGGCATAGCCAACAGTGCTTCCAATCGCTTGACCCACTGTGCGGCTCTGGCCTCATGGCTGTCTGCCTCTTCGGCGGGAAAGGTAAAGCCGACCATATGCAGGTGGGTGGTGGGGATCAGCACGAAGGAAAAATCCTTCCATCGCTCGGGAGGAATGCCGACGGTCATGTCCTTGTTCATGTCGGTCTCGCATCCGAACAGAAATTCGATCCCCTCCGCTTGGGGCAGGGGAAGTGCTTGGGAAATGTGCGCAAAGCCCTGCTTGCGGTACCAGCCGGAGGCATCGGGTACCGCTTCATCCCAATAGTGATCGGTCAGAATGATACGGCGCAGTCCGTTGTCTTTGGCGTATTGCAGGATCCGTTCGTTGTTTTGCTCCGGCTCGTGGCAACAAAGAGAAATGTGGGAGTGGATGTGATAGTCGTGGTCGATTTTGAATTTCATAACAGTCTCCTTTTTCTGTCTAAGTGTTTTTATTCCAAGCACGCTTCAAAAAATACGCTTGTATAGCCTTGACTTGTCAGCATGTCAAAGACTGCCGACAGCTTTTCTTCGAAATCGGGTTGGTAGCGGGGATAGTCGGGGTAAAAGTATTGCTCGTGGATCATGACCTTTATCAGCGGTCGGTCTGTGAAGTGGCTCAGCCGCTCAAGTGCATCCTCCTTGCCATAGAGGTTCAGCACCAGATCAATGCTTCCGTGTGCCATTCCGTCGCATAGGAGCATCTCTCCCCGACGGATCCTGTTGCCCTCCGCTTCGCTGACCCCATAGGAGATACGGGGATTTTCCTCGGTTCCGTACAAGCCGAGCAATCCCAAAACGCCTTGATCCCGTAGGGCATTCAAGCCTTCTTCGGTGGTACGGCAGTAGTGGATCGTGGTGGTTTTTGCCAAAGAGGCTTTTCCCGCAAAGCGGAGAATTTCCCGATGCACCGCCTGACAGTCGGCGGCTACCTCTTTGTATCCCGCCTGCTCATAGGGATTGACGTTTTCCTTTTTGGAATGAAAGGACAGCTTTAGCCAATCGGCGTTTGCCTGCCATTCGGTGCGGTATCGGTCGGTCATACGGGACAGATCAAAGCCTGCCATTTCGTAAAACAGGTTCAGCTGTACCTTCAAGGCGTATTTTTCATGCAAGCGTCGGTACATGCTAAGGTAGGGATGGTCGAATAGGCTGTTACAGCCGCTCTCGGTCAGCTCACGCAGAACACGGATATTATCATCTACCGTAAAGCAAAACCGTTTCATGTCATATACCTTCATGCACCTTCATGGCGCAGGCATCGATATAGGCGGCAATGCGGGCTTTGCAGTCTGATTCGCTTATGCCGTCGTGGGTCTTGACGGTCAGCACGCTGTGTATTCCGTTCTTTTCGGGTACAAGGGTGGTTCGACCCTCGCCGTCCACCGTGACCCGTCCGCCCTCGCTTTCCTTAAAGCGATCGGCAAGTCCCTCCACCACATACAACACGGTGGCGGGATCCCAAGAATGTCTGCCGCCATGCTCTTTTGTGTGACCGTGGCTGACAAAGGACAGGGAAAGGGGGGTTGTGTCATGGAAGGTATCCATCATCGGCTTGCCGGTCAGCATATCAAGACCTGTCTCAAAGGGCAAAAAGACCATGGGGATCGGGCAGAGTGCAACGGTCTTTTGTGTGGCTTCGATGTCCACATAGGCATTAAATTCGGGTCTGTTCCGTCCGTCCTCGCCCGGGACAAAGCCACCTGCCATCAAGACCAGCTTCTCACAATGCTCCCGTATCAGAGATGCACCGTCCAAGGGGCTGATCTCATCGCCCTTGCTCTCCAAGAGAGCGGCAATGTTGGTCAGGGGCCCGATGGCGCACAACACTGCCTTGTCGCTTTCCGCTAAGGCTCGCCGCAGGGTCGTGACGGCATCGGCTGTCGGCATTTTTTCGGATACGCCGAAGCGTTCGGTAACGAGAGAGGCATATGTGTCAAACGCCTTGGTGCCCTTGGCTGCGTGTCCGATGGGAGGAACCTTCTCACCCAAAAATTCAAAAAAGCTTTGGATCAGCTCGGCACCGTGCGGACAGCCGTTGCAATGGGTGATCGCCTTCAGCTCCACGTTGCGATACCGTGTGGCGTATACCAGATACGCCAGTGCCATCATATCGTCGCAATCGCCGCCTATGTCGGTGTCTAAGATCAGTTCTATTTTTTTCATGATGGATTTCCTTTCTGTGCGAGAGAAACGGTACTGTTTCGTACTCTCAAAATTTGTAAACCGCAAGACGCTCGTGGTTTGTTTTGTTGGGCGTATGCAAGGCAATCATTCGAGTTCCCTCAAGGGAGGAAAACAGCTATTGTCACCAAATAAACGGTATCAAGCGATATTTAACTTTCGTTTTGTATTCTGCGTATCCTTCAAGCCCTTCTGTCAAAACCTTTTCTTCATTTAAAATGCGGATAACGGTCACAACGGGATATAGCGCAAAGGGGATCAACCCCCAAAATGAGCCGAGAATCAAGGGAAGCGGCAGAAACATAAAAAGTGTTGCCAGATACATCGGATGACGGACGATGCCGTATAATCCTGTGCTGATGACCGTTTGATCCTGTTGCACCTCCACTGTGCGGGACAGATAGGCATTTTCCCGCATGACCTCGGCGTACATGCCGTAGCCAAGCAGGAACAGCACAGAGGCGACGGTCACGAGCCATGTCGGCACGCTTGACCAAGCAAAGCGAAAATCAAGTGCCGATACAACAAAGCCTATTGGAAACATTAACCCTGAAAGTGCGACAACACCCTGTTGTGTTTTTTCTTTTTCTTTATTGTTCAGCCGCTTTTCAAGAAGGTTAGGCTCCTTTACGAGAAGGACGGTTCCCATAATCAGCATGGGGATAAACAACAGTGCGAGAAACAACCACGCACCGAAAAAGTTCAGCGTCCATGCGGGAAGAAACAAAAGCGCACTGAGTAAAATAAGTCCCATTATGTATTTTGTGAGCGCACTAAAAATTAATTTCATCGGGGTTCTCCTTTATTTCCTCGTCAGGCAAACGACACTTTCGACATGGGTCAAGAATTAAATTGCTGCAAAATAAACTTTCGAGCTTTGCTCGGAAATTGACGATGAGCAGAGGCGAGTTCGCATCCAAGCCTTCCCTTGTTAGGGAAGGTGGCACGGCGAAGCCGTGACGGATGAGTAGTTTTTCACACAACTTAACTTTCTTTTAAATCCTCAAAGTTAACGTCGATGTGATTTAGTATGACTTGACACACATCGGCAAAATTTTTACGTATGCTCTCGTTTGGACCTCTTAGTACCCTCAAGCCTTGTCCTTCAAGAAATTTATCTCTTGTTTGGTCTTTTTCTTTATGTTCTTCAGTTAGATGCTGTATTCCGTCAATTTCTATAACAAGTTGTTTTTTGGGAATATAAAAATCAACGATATAGTTTCCAATGTTATATTGTCTGTGCGCCTTCATTGGTAACCGCTTAAGAAAATCATACCAAAGGTGCTTTTCTTCGGGCGTCATGTTTTTTCGTAGAGCCTGTGCATTGCTGACCAAAGCTTTGTTATATGCTTTCATTTGTTACCTCGTATGTATGGACTACTCATCCACCGCTATGCGGTCCCCCTTCCCTGACAAGGGAAGGCTTAAGGATGTACCCGTAAAAGCAAACTTAGTTGTTGAAAGTGCGTGTGAGGCACACGACGGACTCGACGTGCCCTGTTCTCGGAAACATATCGACAGGCTGAACGGAACCAATTGTATAACCCGCTTCCGAGAACCATTTACAATCTCTTGCCAGTGTATCGGGGGCGCAGGAGACATAGACGATCTTGGGTACCTCCAAAGAGGCGAGGCATTCTGCCAAGGCTTTGGTGCTTCCCTTGCGGGGTGGGTCGATGACGACGACATCGGGGCGTTCTCCGCCTGTCATGCGGAGAATGGTCTCCCGATCTCCCGCATCGGCGCAGAAAAATTCGGCATTGGCAATTTTGTTGCGTGCCGCATTCTCCTTGGCGCATGCCACGGCGGCGGGAACGATCTCGGCACCAAGCACCCGCTTGACACGGCTTGCCATGGAAAGTCCGATGGTTCCCGTGCCGCAGTAGAGGTCAAGCAGAGTCTCGTTTCCTTGCAGATCTGCCGAATCCGCCGCCAAGCCGTACAGCAATTCGGCACCCTTGCGGTTGACCTGATAGAAGGAATCGGGGCTGATACGGAAGCAAAGGCCGCACAGCTCGTCTTCAATAAACGCTTTGCCCCGCAGGGTGGTATAGCTCTTGCCCAGCACCACATTGGTGTTTTCCCGATTGATATTGGTCAGCACGCCGACGACGGCGGGGAAGGCTTCGCAAAGAGCTTTCGCAAACGCCTCTCCGTTCGGCAGGCGGTCGCCGTTGATTACAAGGCAGACCATGATCTCGCCCGTCTGCTCGCCGATCCGCAGATAAATATGGCGCAACAGCCCCTTGCCCGTTATTTCGTCATACACGCTCCAGCCTGCCTTATCGGCATAGGAGCAAACGAACGCAACGATGGGGGCAAAGGCGGGATTCTGGATGGCACATCCGTCGGCGGAGATGACCCGATGGGTTCCCGTGGCGTAAAAGCCTGCCCGAACGCCCTCCTTGGTTTGGAGCAGAGGATACTGCCCCTTATTGCGGTAGCCAAAGATCTGCTTCGTGGCTCTGACGGGTAGGACGGTCACAGAAGCAAGCCCCGCCTTGCGAAAGGCATGCTCCACATAGGATCGCTTCCGATCCAGCTCATGCTCATAGGTAATATGGCGGTAAACACAGCCGCCGCAGGAAAGGGGAGCCGTACAATGCTCGGCTGTGAGCCGATACGGAGAGGGGGAGAGAAGCTCCTCGAGACGTGCTACGCAGTAGCTTTGATTGACCTTGATGATCTTGACCCGTACCGTGTCGCCCGTGACGGCACCCTTGACGAACACCGCCCGCCCGTCAGGGGCATGACCGACACCGCAGCCAAGGTTGTTCAGGTCATCTACGGTGAGGGTAAGAAAGTCGTTTTTCTTCATGAAACGTAAAATTCCCGTCCGTTTTCCAGACACAGACAGCCAAGAGGCTCGTCAAAGGCGGCACCGCAGTCGATGAGGATACAGCCTTCTCCCCGATAGATTCTGCCCTTTTCGGCATTCGGGAGCGTATAGGTGGGAACATGTCCCGCAACGACGGTCACGTCGTCAAAGTAGGGCGTATCGGGATCAAGCGCCTCTCGGATGAAGTCCTCGGGCATATAGTCCTCCAACGGTGTGGCGGGGTCGAAGTCGGCAATACCCGCATGGAGCAGGAGGTAGCGTTTGCCGCCCGCCTCTACCTCCTCATACAGCGACATATCCGACAGATATTCTAGGACTCCCTCCTTCATATCGTCGTCGAGTGCCTTGAAGCCCTCCATGGTCTTGGCGCCGCCCTCTCCGATCCATGCGGTCATCTCGCCCAAAATCTCGGGGTCGGGCGCACCGCCGTCCCGCAACAGCTTGTCCAGCTCGGTCAGCAGGCGAAGGGCTCGGTAGTCGCAGTCGCCCAAGATGGGAATAACATTGAAGCGCATGCTCAGGTCGCAGAGCAGCTCCATAGGCTCCTCGCCCATGTCCACGATATCGCCCAAGACATACATCACGTCATTGTCCGTGAAGCGGATCTCCTTGAGCAGGCGAGTGAATTTTTCAAAGCAACCGTGAAGGTTGGATACAACATAAGTCATAGTTTTACGTTTCCTTTCGGGAGGGGGCTCCTCCGATTTTTATATAGTTTGGATGCGATCGCTGAAAAAGAGATCGCAATTAAGGGTGGGGTCGATGGCGAGAAGCAGCTCCCGCAGCCGTTCGCACACGGGCTGTTCGGTGTAAAAATGTCCCGCCTCAATGAGATTCATGCCCGCTTCGGGGGCGTCGCAGAGCTGATGGTATTTCATCTCGCCGCTGACATAGGTATCCGCACCCGCCTCTTGGGCGAGAGGGGCATCGTCACTGCCGCCGCCTCCGAGAACCGCCACTCGGCGGACGGGCAGACCCGCATCTCCCAGCTGTACCACGGGTGCATGGAGCCGTTCCTTTACCCGTGCGGCAAAGTCCGCCGCCGATATCTCACAGGGCAGGTCTCCGATCCGTCCGATGCCCTCCTCGCCGAAGGGCACGGCGTTTTCTATCCCCAACAGAGCGGCAAGGCGGTCGTTGACGCCGCCCGATAGCGCATCCAAGCGGGTATGGAAGGACATGACTGAAATGCCGTGACGGATCAGTCGGATCGTCTTTTTGGCAATGTATTGCTCGGGGGTGATCGCCTTTAGCCCCTTGAAGATCAAGGGGTGGTGAGAGACGATGACATCATACCCGCCAGAGGCGGCTCGCTCTACCGCTTCCTCGGTGACATCCAAGGCGATAAGGACTCGTTTGACCTCTCTGCCTCCGTCGGGGCAACACAAAAGTCCGTCATTGTCCCATTCGCAGGACAGGGAAGGAGGGATTTGCTCATTGAGCTTCTGATACAGTTCCGATACAGTCATGCTTCCATTCTCCTATTTCTTTCAGTAATGCTTGCTCCTCGGCGGCATCTGCTCCCGCCGATTGCTTTCCCCGAAGCCTCTTGGTAAGGATCGCTTCCCACTCGGTGACCAGCTTTACGGTCAGCTCATCGCCCCGTCGGAGATTGTGCTTGCCGAACAGCGCCTCTGTCTCGCTGAGTGCTTCGGTCTGCCCCGTATATTCGGCGCAAAGGATCTGGTAGATTTTTTCTTCGGCTACCAACGCCTCCTCGGTAACGGTGTAGCCCGCTCCATACAGATACCGCCGCAGGCGTTCGGGGTGGGTCATGGGCTGAAGGATCAGCCGAATGCCGGGTCGTCGGGTCAAGGGAGCCCTTGCAAAGATGTCGGCGATCAGCTCGCCGCCCATGCCAAGGATCAGAATGTCCTGCGGTGCATAATGCTCCAAGCCGTTCAAGCCGTCGCACAGAACGGGAAAAAGTCTTCCCTCCATGCCGCAGGCACGGATATGCTCGGTGGCACGGGCAATGGGACCCTTGTGAATATCGGATACCACGCCGCCTCGGATGCGCCCTTCGGCAAGAAGGGCGATGGGCAGATAGGCGTGGTCGGTACCAATGTCCGCAATAAATGAGCCGTTCCGTACAAGATCGGCGGCACAGCGCAGGCGTTTGCTTAGCTTCGGTATGGTCATGAGACTCTCTTTTCTATATTGATCTTTTTGTGATATTTCTGCAAAGGGGGACACCGTCCGACCCACACGCAAGGCAGGCTCGGGCAGGGTCCCCAACAAGCTCGGATTCGTTTTTACTGAGCCGACAGATAGTCGTTGATCTTTTTGACCAGCGCATCGGCATCGGTTCCGTGTACCATGCAGGCATCGGCAATGGATTCGCCTCTGGCAGAGGGGCAACCCAAGCAATGCATGCCGATCTCAAGGAAAAACTGAGCCGTTCCGGGCGCGTTATCCAAAACGTCGCCGATAATGGATTCTTTTGTTACTTGCATTTTTTCTTACCTCCCATATATAGTATACTATAATTATAAAGGGAAAACCCGATTCTGTCAATATCTTTCGAAGAAATCGGTGAAATTTTCGAAAAAATCGGCGGTGCTTCGGAGCCTGAAAACGAAGAAAGCACCGAAAAAACGATCGGTCTTTTCGGTGCTTCGGCAGGACTATTCCTGATAGTCGGAGATATCCAAGGCACGCAATTCGCTTTCGGGGATGCGTCCCTTGGTCTTTTCAAAATAGGAGATGTTGTTGCGGAGCATAAAGGCAAATTGCGCCGACGGGGTTCGGTTCTCCGCCGCCGAAATATACAGCAGCTTGCGCAACAGATCCTCGGAGAGCTTCAGCTCCAGATGACAGTTATTTTTCATGCTTATTTCTTATCCTTTTTGTCGGGGTTGCCCTTTTTGGGGTTTTTCTTTTTGTCCGAACGGATCAGCAGGAAGGCACCCACGGCAATGCCGATCAGCACAAGCACCATGACAACGATGGCAAGGATGGTGGTGGCGGTGACAGGCTCCTTTTCTTCCTCGGCAGGCTCCTCGGTCTCGGCTTCTCCCGCTTGCTCGGTCTGCTCTTCGGTCACCTTATAGGTGACGGTGTGGCTGTGTGCCGTTCCGTCTGCCGTTCCCGTGATCCGTGCTTCGCTTGCGGTATAGCCGTTCAGGACAGGAGAGGCGATCTTGTATTCCTCACCGTAGGGAACGGTCTCGGTCACGGTAGGAGCCGCTTCCGAGTCGTCTTCGTAGAGGTAACGGATCGTTACATCAGAGGAGCCGTCCGCACTTTCGGTCAGCGTGGCATCGGAAAAGCTCATGGAGGCACCGCTGAAGGCGGTCTCCGATATCTTATCGGCGGTCATAGAGGTGTGGAACATCAGGGTCTTGAGAGAGGTGCAGTTCTTGAAGGTCTCGTCACCAAGCTCGGCAAGGGCTCCCGTAATGACGGCACTTTCCAACGCAGAGCAGTAGGCGAACGCACGCTCGCCCACCTCGGTCACGGAAGCAGACAGATAGACGGCGGGCAGAGAGGCGCATGCCTCAAAGGCGCCCTTTCCGACAGCGGTCAGCTCGGTGGGAAGGGTCAGATCGGTCAGAGCGGCGCAATACGCAAAGGCATAGTCGCCGATCTCGGTCAGTGTTGCGGGCAGAGAGACCTCCGTCAGGGCGGGCATGTAATAGAAGGCGAAGCTTCCGATGGCACTCACTCCCTCCTCGACCTCCACCTTTTGGGCACTGGTCAGAACAGCGCTCCAGGCGATCTGCTCAGGTGAGTCAAAATCCTCCATGGCACCGCTTCCGCCCACCGACAGAGTTCGGCTTTCGGCGTCATACTCCCATACCAAGGAGCCGTGGGTTCCGCTGGCACTTTCTGCCAAGGCACTGCCACCGCCGCAGGCGGTCAGCATCAGCCCCATCATCAAAGCAAGGACAGCGGCAAGGATTCGTTTCATTACGGATACATTTTTTTTCATAGCGATCAATGGATTTCCTTTTCTTTTATTTTGATACCCCTCTATTGTACCACAAACCGTTCTCGGTTGCAAGACTTTTCAAAAAATGTTTCAATTTGGGAGAGCATTTGTTCAAACTTTTTACGGTTTTTCGCTCCGTCCTGCCAAACGGCAGTATTCGGGATAGGTCAGCAATATCCTGAGTGCCGCCAACAGGGCGTTGGCACTCATGCCGACAGGAAGCCCCAGTTGCTTGGCAAGGGCATCCCGCCTTGCGGCACTGTCCGCACCGCCCGATAGGCCGTCCGCATAAAAATCTGCCTTGCAAAGAGGATTTTCCGCCGCCCGCTCGACGGCGTGCGGATCCTCAAAGGGAGAGAGCAGCTCCCGCAACAGCTTACGCTCCATGCCCTCCACGCCCAAGGTGCCTTCGGCGGAGGGAGCCGCCTTTCGCTTTTCCTTGCCCGTAATCTGCGGAATATAAAGCTGAATGAGACGGTTTTGGGGAATGGCAGAGGTCAGGTGAGAGCGGATCAGCTTACCCGCTCCGTCGCTGTCGGTCAGCAGAATGATGGGCGAACGCTCCGACAGACGGCGGAATAGCGCTAGCTTCTCGTTTCTTTTGAAAATACCGAAGCCGTCTGTCGTCAGAACCGTCGCCCGACATACCGATAATAGCCGTAATCGGTCGTATTTCCCCTCCACAATAATGGGATACGGAATGTTCAGTAAAGATTCGTTCATAGATACCTCCGAGGATGCGTGAGGATGCATGGGGATGCGTGTTACTTTTCTTTTAAAAGAAAAGTAACCAAAAGAAAACTTTGCAAAATTTTTTTGGATATGTTCGCACACGTCTCACCTTTTCGTGTCATCCTGAGCGGAGGGCGAAGCCCGAAGTCGAACATTTTGACGAAAATATTCGTCAAAATGCAAGAGCCGAAGGCTCGCAGGGATCTCGGATGGAATTTTGCCAAACCCTTTCTCGGTAAGAATATATTCTTTGAGAGGAAAAGCTACCAAATCGTCATCGTGGATCCCTTCGTCGCTGACGCTCCTTGGTTTTGCTCGCTTACTTCGTTGCGCCTCGCAAAACTTCGGCTTCGTTTCACTCCGCTCAGGATGACACCCTTAAATGAGATACGTGCAAATAAAGCAAAAAATCATCTCAACAAGAAATATCCCAAAACAAGGATGCCGAGTATGATGCGATAGATACCGAACGCCGCAAAGGAATGGCGGCGGACGTAATCCATCAGGTAGCGGATGACACACAGGGAGACGAGGAAGGCGACCAGACACCCAACGCCCAGCAGAGCCCATTCCTTGCCGCCGAGGGTATTGCCGTCGAGGAAAAATTTCACGCCCTTGAGCAGACTGGCACCCGCCATGGTGGGGATCGCCAGATAGAAGGAAAATTCCGCTGCCGCCGTGCGGGAGAGTCCGAACAGCATGCCGCCGAGGATGGTGGAGCCGGAGCGGGAGGTGCCGGGAATGACAGCCAAAACCTGAAAGATTCCGACCGTAAGCGCATCCCGAACCGTCAGCTGTTCGACCGTCTCCACCCGAGGCGCTGTATCCTTGCGAAGCCGTTCAATGACGATAAAGGCGATTCCGTATACGATCAGAGCCGCCGCTACGGTCACATAGTTGTAAAAATGCTCATTGAGCCAATCGTCCAACAGCAGTCCGATGACCGCCGAGGGAAGCACCGCTATGATGACAAGCCCCCACAGCCGCCATGTAGCGGCTTTTTCTTTCGCTTCCTTGGAGGGAGAAAGGGGATTGAGCTTGCGAAAAAACAGGACGATGACCGCAAGGATCGCCCCCAATTGGATGACGACCTCAAACAGCTCCCAAAAGGCGGGCGAGACGTCCAGAGACAGAAATTCATTGAGTAAGATCATGTGCCCCGTGGAGCTGATGGGAAGCCATTCGGTGATGCCCTCCACAATGCCAAACAGGACAGCCTTTAACAGTTCGATAATAAGCATAGATACTCCTTGTGAGGATGCGGCCAAAGAAACTTTTTGAAAAAAGTTTCTTTGGAATCTTCAAAAACTTTTAAAAATAATTTTGCTTTGTTTTCTTTTTTGGTACTTTTTTCTTTTTTAAAAGAAAAAAGTACATACTCCTTCTCTCTATCTTATTCCCCTGCTCTCAATATATCTCCCGGGTTGACGTCAAACGGCAAACGGGTGAAGAAGTGCATAGAGGGGTGCGGAGCGGTGGGGATGGGTGTTCCGTCGGCGTCGTACAGCTCGGTGACGGTACAGGGCTGACCGATCCTTCCGGGGGAGATCAGCTCTGCCGAATCTCCTACCGACAGTTTATTGCGTTGGATAAAGGGATATAACCGACCCTCTTTGGTTTGTACCTCCAAGCCTTTGGGAAGGGGAAGCTCCTTCTCCGAGAGAGCGGTGGCAAAATATGCCTTTTCCCGAATATAGCCGTTCAGAGCGGTGAGCTGAGCGGCATCCATGGGGGAATCCAGATAGAAGCCTGTGCAATATTCTCTGTGGGACACGCTTTCCAGCTCCCGATACAGGGCGGGGTCGAAGCGATAGCCCGACGGATCGTGTCCGTAGGCATCCATTGCCAAGCGATAGGCGTTGGTCACCACGGCGGTATAATAGGCACTCTTCATTCGCCCTTCGATCTTAAAGGAGTCAATGCCCGCTTCGATCAGAGAGGGCAAAATTTCCACGGTACACATATCCTTGGAGGACATGATAAAGGTGCCCAGCTCGTTTTGCTCCACGGGGAAGGGAGATTCGGGCCGTTTTTCCTCGGTCACGGTATAGACCCAACGGCAGGGCTGTGTGCAAGCCCCCCGATTGGCATCCCGTCCCGTCAGATTGTGAGACAGCATACACCGTCCGCTGTAAGAGACGCACATAGAGCCGTGGATAAATGCCTCCAGATCCACGGAGGGGTCAAGCCCGTCACGGATGGCACGGATCTCGGTCAGCGTCAGCTCCCGTGCCAGCACCAGCCGCTTGGCACCAAGAGAGGCATAGGCTCTTGCCGCCTCGGGGCTGACGATGCTTGCCTGTGTGGAGATATGCACCTCCATATCGGGCAGAAGCTCCTTAACGGTCGCCAGCACGCCAAGATCTGCCACGATCACGGCGTCAATGCCAAAGTCCCTGATATGCGACAGAAACTCCCTCAGAGCGGGATATTCGTAGCCGTGGGGCATAGTGTTCAGGGTCAGATAGAGGCGTTTTCCTTTTTCATGGGTATATCGCACTGCCTCAACCAGCTCCTCGTCGGTGAAATTATCGGCGGCGGAGCGCATGCCGAAGCGAGTACCTGCCAGATAGACGGCGTCGGCTCCGTAGAGCAGAGCGGCCTTCAGCTTTTCAAAATTTCCTGCCGGAGACAACAGCTCGGGCAGCTTGACGGTATGGGTGGAATCATTCATATCGGTTTTCCTTTTTCGGTTTATTGAGATCCTTCTGCCGTTGTTTGCTTTTGTTTGCGGAATTGAAGGGGAGAAAGTCCTTTTTTGGTTCGGAACAGGCGAGAGAATTGGGTGTAATCGACATAGCCTACTCTCTCGGCAATCTCGGCAACGGTCAGATTGGTATGGAGCAGCAGCTCGGCGGCGGCATTGACCCGACGGCGGAGCAGATATTCCTTGGTGGACATGCCGATGCTCCGCTCCATGACGGTACACAGATATTTGCGGGAGATGTGCAGGGTAGCGGCAATGGTATCCACAGACAGGGGCTCCCGATAATGCTCATCCATGTATCGGATCGCCTGTGCGGCATAGTCATTTCTCGTGTCCTTGCGGCAGGGACGTTCACTGAATTGCTTTTTGTGATAGGACAGGATGATATAAAAAATGCCCTGCATGTAGGTGCTCAGATCGCAGTCTCCGTGGTCGCCGTAGATCACATCGTCAAACAGCGCCTCTAACCGATCTCCGAAGGAAAAATCAAAGAAGCGGTTGTCCTCATCCAGTCCTACGCTTTTGAGCAGCCATCGGGCGGTACTGCCTCGAAAGCAGATCCATTTGAAATGCCAAGGGTCACGGCTGTCGGCAATCATTTGATGCGGTACGCCCGGGAGAGCCAAAAAGCCCTGACCGGCTGTTACGGAGCGACCGTTGAAGGTGCCTTTGCCGCTTGTGACATAGTGCAGGATGTAATCGGTCACTTGGCGGTGCGGGTTGCGGTTGGGAGCGGACTGCTCCTTGCCGAACAGTAAGAACACCAACGGATTTTCCGCTGTATGCTCCCGAAATGTAACGAGCGTATCGTCAAAATAGGGATGGTCGGTATCGGGTCGGTCCATATGCTCCGAGGAGACCTGCTTGGGACCGTCGAACAAGTCTCTTTGATATTTGGGAGAGCTCATTCCTTTACCTCCGTCGATTGGGCAACTTCTTCTTTCATTGTATCACAAAAGCTCTTGTTCGTCAATGAAGCCGAGACATTTTATCATATTTTTTTCAGAAAAAAAGCATATTTTTTCAAAAAAACGCCTTTCTGCCATATTCTGCTGTCATTTTACTATTGCAATTTGTGCCGCAAACCGATATAATAAACGTAAAACGGGGAGTCGTACCGACCGAACTCCCATGATAAAAAAGAAAGGAAACCGTTATGAATTTTGATTTTTCCTATCACAAATCCCTGAAGAATCTTCATGTGGGATGCGAAAAGCCCAGAGCCTACTTTATTCCCTACCACAGCGAAGCTGCCGCACGAAAAGACAACCGTGCCGACAGCCGAAACGTCGTCTCTCTTTGCGGTGACTGGGATTTTCATTTTTATCCCTCTCTTGCCGAAGCTCCCGATTTTCTTGCCGAGGGCTTTTGCACCTGCGGCTTTGACAAGCTGACCGTGCCGAGAAGCTGGCAGAGTGTGCTTGACAAGGGCTACGACACGCCCAATTATGTGAACGTGCAATATCCCATCCCCTTTGATCCGCCCCATGTGCCCGAAAAGAATCCCTGCGGGCTGTATGTCAGAGAGGTCTTTGTGGAAGGCTCCTTGCTTGACAAGGAGATCTATATCAATTTTGAGGGCGTGGACTCCTGCTTCTATCTGTTCATCAACGACCGCTTTGCGGGATACAGTCAGGTCAGCCACATGACCAGTGAACTGAAGATCACCGAGCTGTTGCATGAGGGCGTCAATACCGTCAAGGTGCTGGTGTTCAAATGGTGCGACGGTACGTATTTGGAGGATCAGGACAAGTATCGCTATTCGGGTATCTTCCGCGAGGTCTATCTGCTTGCCCGTGACAAGGCGCACATTCGGGATATCTATGTCAGAACCGATTTGAACGAGGGCTACACCGAGGGCACGCTGACTCTTGACCTAAGCGCCGACGAAGCGCTGTCCTATGACTACCGCCTGCTGTCTCCCGACGGCGCCGAGGTGGCAAAGGGTACGGCGACCACCGCCGAGAAGCCGGTCGTTACCGTACAGCAGCCCACTCTTTGGAACGACGAGGAGCCGAAGCTCTATGAGCTGATCCTCCACTGCGGCACCGAATACATCTGTCTCTTTGTGGGTCTGAAGGATCTGAAGGTGAAGGGACGGGTCATCACCATCAACGGCAAAAAGGTGAAGGCGAAGGGCGTGAACCGCCACGACAGCCACCCGATCTTAGGCTCTGCCACGCCTATGGATCACATGCTCCGTGATCTGTACATCATGAAGCGGCATAACATCAATACCATCCGTACCAGCCACTATCCAAACGATCCCCGTCTGCCCATCCTCTGCAACAAGCTGGGCTTTTATCTGGTCGACGAGACCGATCTGGAGACCCACGGCGCAGGAACCATTCGGCACTGGGATTATTTCACCGAAAGCGAGGAATGGACCGAGGCATATCTCGACCGTGCCGAGCGGATGTTCGAGCGGGACAAAAACAACGTCTGCGTCATCATGTGGTCGGTGGGCAACGAATCGGGAACCGGACGGAACCATATCGCCATGTACAACTATTTCCACGAGCGGATGCCGAAGTGTTTGGTACACTGTGAGGATATCTCCCGCCGTGCCATGCAGACGGCAGGCATCGAATATCAAAAGGGCTCGATCCCCAATCGGGGCGTTGAGCCGGATTACCACCTTGCCACCGATGTGCTCAGCTTCATGTATTGGAAGGTCTCCTCCTGCCTTGCGTTGCTGAAAAACAAGCAGATCGACCTGCCCCTCTTCCTGTGCGAATACTCCCATGCCATGGGCAACGGCCCCGGAGACCTGAAGGATTACTGGAATGCCATTTACGCCAATGACGGATTTTTCGGCGGATGCGTCTGGGAATTTACCGATCACTCCGCCGCCATCGGGGAGAACCGTCTGTCGGAGCCTCACTATACCTACGGCGGCGACTTTGGCGATACGCCCCACGACGGAAACTTCTGCGTGGACGGTCTGGTATATCCCGACCGCCGTCCTCACACGGGGCTTTTGGAGTATAAGCAGGCGATCAAGCCCTTCGCCGTCAGCCATGTGGACATGGAAAAGGGAACCTTCCGTCTGAAGAACCTGCGGCAGTTTACGACCCTGTCCGATCTGTCTTTGTTCTGGCGCTTTACCCAGCGGGGCAAGACGGTCAGAGAGGGCTTCGTTCCCACCGTCAATGTCCGTCCGCAGACCTCTATGCAATATAAATTCGATCTGACGGGCATCGATCTGTCCTTGGGCGGAGAACTGCTCATCTCCCTGCGGCAGAATCGCTCCACACCTTGGTCGGATGTCGGCTACGAGGTCGGTTTTGAGCAGATCGTGCTTGCCGAGCAGATCGAAAAGCCCGCCCTTGCCGAAACGGTCTCTGCGGGCAAGTCGGTGACCGTTACCGAGGACGGTCGCAATTTGCGTGTGGCGACTGCCGAGACGGTGTATACCTTCGACCGTCAAGCAGGACTTTTGACCTCTTTGGTGGATCAGGGCAGAGAAATGCTTGCTTCTCCCATGACCCCCACCGTGTGGCGTGCGCCCACCGATAACGACCGAAAGATCAAAAATGATTGGTATGGCGTAGGCTACCATCGGGGAGAGGTCAATTGCCGTTTCTTTGGTGTGGTCGAAGCCGATGCGGCACACGCTGTTTTGGAAGCGAAGCTGACGATGGGCGGAGCGGTTTTGATGCCGTTTTTGCGGATAACCGTTCGGTATACCGTCTACGCAGAGGGAGGCATGAAGGTTTCGACCCATGCCGAGCTTCAGCCGGCAAAATATGATACGGCAATGCCCCCTCTTCCTCGGTTTGGCTTTGAGTTCCAAATGCCAGAGGAGAATGAGCGGCTGATCTATTTCGGAAAGGGAGAAGCGGAGAGCTATATTGACAAGAATCTGGCATCCAAAAAGGGCGTGTTCGAGACGACCGTGAGCGAGCATGTCGAGCATTATGTTCGCCCTCAGGAGAACATGGCACATACCGACACCCACTGGATGGCAGTTTCCAATCTGTCGGGTCACGGTCTGTACGCACTGGCGACCGAGAACGCCTTCAGCTTCAATTGCTCCCACTTTACCGCAAAGCAGCTGACCGAGACGGCGCACGATTATGAGCTGGTTCCCTTGAAGGAGACCGTGGTCAATATCGACTACCGTCACGCCGGCATCGGCTCCGCCTCCTGCGGCCCCACGCTGGACGAGCGGTGGCGGCTGTCGGAGACGACCATTGACTTCTCCTTCCGTCTCCTTCCCGCCCATATCAACGACGTGGATCCCTTTGAGGAGTACGGACGGAAGTAAAAGCGACTTGATTCCATCAAAAAAAGCAGAGATTTTTCTCTGCTTTTTTTGATGGTTTTTGTTTACAGCACCAAGGACGGTGCGGTATAGACCCGAGCGGCAAGCTCCTGATTGAGCATATAGAGGCTCTTGGGGTCGGAGCCGAACAGCTCCATTTTGGTGATCATGTCATTGGCGTTGGTCTCCTCCTCGCCCTGCTCCTTGACGAACCAATCCAAAAACTGCATGGTGCGGAAGTCCTTGACCTCATAAGCGGCACCGTAGATGTCGTTGATCAGAGAGGTTACGTATTCCTCATGTGCCAGCCCTGCCTTCAGTACATCCATATCACAGGTAAATTCCTTGTCGGGTTTGGCAATGGCGTCCAGGGTGACGACCTGATTTTCATTTTGCAGATACTGATAGAAGAGCATGGCGTGGTCCCGCTCCTCCTGGGCTTGCACCATGTACCAGTTGGCAAAGCCGTCCAGTCCCTTTGCCTTGAAGTAATTGGAAAAGTCCAAATACAGATATGCGGAATAAAATTCCTTGTTGATCTGTTGATTTAAAAGCTCGTGTACCTTTGCATTCATCATGGTCACTCTCCTTTTTTGATTTTTAAAGCTCGGCTTTCCATAAGCCGTGCAGGTTGCAGTATGCGTATACGGCGATCGGTTTTTCCTCGTAGGTAGAGAAGGTTACGGTCGGCTCCATTCCGACCGACAGACATTTGCGCTGCCCGCCTCGATCGGTCTGTAAATAGACCCAAAGAATGCGATGCTCTTCGGTCATGGGATGGGCAACAGAGCCAATCTCCACTTTAACGGTATTTCCCGAAACAGTTACAACGGGAATATGCTTTTCATGGCTTGCCTCTACGGATCCCGCCTCCAAGCGAGTCATTTTTTGTCCGCAACACATCATCGGAACGCCTGCATCATGGATCATGCCGATCAAATTGCCGCAATGTTCGCAAATATAAAAGCGATTTTCACACATGGTTCTTTCCTCCGTTTTTTAATCGTATTTGCTTTTTCCAAAGAAGCCTTTTTTATTATATCATGCTTTGGGGCAGAATGCAAGGGAGTATCCCAAAAAGTTAAAAATTTTTTTACATCACAGTTGAATTTTTCTGAAAATCGTGATATAATGTAACACAGAATCTAAAGAAAGGAGTATGATCCATGGCTAAAAAAACAAACTCGGAGCTGTTTGCTTCCTTGCTGTACATCATCATCGGCGTGCTGCTGGTGATCTTCCGCTCGGAAACCCTTGGCTGGGCAATGACCATTGCCGGAATCTTTTTTGTGGTTTCCGGTATTCTTGATCTCATCAAAAAGAACTGGGCAGGCGGTGCGGTAAGTATCATCATCGGTATTGCCATTCTGGTGCTTGGCTGGGTTTTGACGGGAATCGTTCTGCTGGTGCTCGGTATCCTCATCGCCATCAAGGGCGTGGTGGCACTGATCGATGCCTTCAAGAAAAGCGACAAGAATGCCCTTGACATCCTGTTTCCCGTGTTGACCGTGGTGGTCGGCTTGATGCTTGCCTTCGGTAACGGACTGGATATCATGATCATCATTGTCGGCGTTTTGCTGGCGATCGACGGTGTTCTCGGACTGATCGGCTCTCTGAAGAAGTAAGAGAAAACAAAGAGCGGAAATGGTAACATTTCCGCTCTTTGTTTTTTTATTCAACGGTTCCCGAATAGTAGTATTTCAGAATTTTGAGCGCCTTTTCGTTTGTCTCAAACACCAGTGCCTGCTCGCCCCAAGCGGCAATGTACGCGCCCTCTGCCGAATCGTCCCGAACGGCGTAGATCACCGAATCCTTGGGATAGTCGGCGAGTCTCTTTTCCGCATCCTTTGCGATCAGCTCCAGATCCTTGATCCGTACCTCAGCAAGCTTCTTCGGGCTTTTTCCGTCATACATGCGGGTCACGGTCAACGTACCGCCCAAAAAGCTCAGCTTGATCTCCTCTTTTGTCCACCGCCATGTCAAAAAGACAATGATCCACAGGGATAGGGGGATAAAACAGAGAAGGGGAAGCATCAAACGGGTCAGAGTACCGACGGTAAAAAAGATGACGACCCATGCGATATACAGCAAAATGAGAAGCAAGCGGCGACGTGTGCGCTGCTTTCCTTCTTTGGTAACGGTGTATTCAAATGCGGCACCGTTGGAACCGAACCCTTCGTTGTTCATAACAGAACTCCTTTTATGTTTTGCGTTTTTTCAAATTTTTTGTTTTTTAGCGACCGAGTAGCATTATACCATATTTGCCACCGTTTGTCAAGCCATTCGCTTTTACTTTCTGACGCCATCCGCATCGCACCGATACGTATCCGCATGTATGCAAGAGAAGTTATCGTACGCATGAATCGTCAGAAGATTTTCACAGGCGATGACCGAATCGGTATCATTGCGAATGAAAAATCCGGCGCTTTCATCATCCTCGGCGGTAATGCCATATTCAAAACGAACATCGTGATACCGATCAAATCGGTGAGCCTTTTTAAAGCCTTCACGGTCGGTATTTGACCATTGAAGCTTTCCGTTTTCAAAAAACCAAATTCCGTCGCAAATCGTTTCGTTTGGAATATCCATGGCTTCAAATACGGCGTTTATTTGTGCCGCTGCTTCGTCCGAAACTCCTTCGTCGGTTCCGTTCAGTATCACGGCAAAGGAATATTGACCTTCCGCCAGCAAATGGTTGACGTAATCTGCTCCGCTTTCGATCTCGGTCAAGCCGTTCATGGTTCCGTATGCCCTCGTATATCTCTGTGCACCGTCCTCCCAAGATTGATATCGAGAATCTCCTCTGTGATCGGTCAAATCAAAATTATCCTGAAGCATTTGTCCTAATTTGTGCGTGAATTTTTCCGCTCCGCATCGGTTCAGATGCGAGCCGGCATCCAGAATGTCTGTGCTGAAATCAAGCCCTATCGCATCGTATAATTCATTGTAATTGACAAACATCTGTCCGTATTCTTTTGCTATTTGTTCGGCTGCCAAAAATATTCTATACTCTTGGTTGAGTATATAAAACGGGGCAATGACTGTAACCACAGGAATTCCTTTTTCCTGACCAAGCTCTAATATTTTACGGTAATATTCTTCTGTTTTTGCTGATAGAGGGATCGGTTCTTTATCATAACTTTCTATATCCGGCTGTTCGTATTCATCGTATACAGAATCCCCTACCATTCCGCCTTTATAATATTCGTATGAGGGGTCGCCGTAATATGGAAGAAAATCCTGTTCGTTAAGTTCGGAATATCTTGAATGATAATTCATAAATTCGAACGGAAGCTGCTCAAATTCTTCTAATTCGGCAGAAGTAAAAAGGTCGTTCTCGTTATCCAGCGTTCCTTTGCGGTACGTAGAGGCCTTCAGTGCTTCGAGCTTGTTTTTTGACCATTTCATACCGTATAGACTTTTAATGATAGTGCCTCGTGAAGCATAGTCATCTTGCTCCAGCAAACGATAGCCCTCAAGAACGATCACCTTGGGCGTTTGTGTTTTCAGAGCCTCTACGAGATAATGATAGGTAGACCACATCGGTTGTAGGGAGGCGGAAAGGTTAAAGGAGGAATATCCGAAATCACGCCATAATATCTCAGGATAAATGTTGAGAAATGAATGACTGCTCCCCAACAGCAATACGTCTATGCTGTTTTCTTTCTCTTTGTAAAACTGAGTTATCTGCTTTATGCCGTCACTATACTTAAACTGAAACACGGCATGGATGCTGCCGAGCAGAATTGCAAGAAGACAAACGAAGCAAATGGTTTTTATAATATTTTTCTTCATTTTCTCACCTCGCTAAAATTGGAAATATATGAAATCCTGTGCATCAAAGCCCACGCCGTAGGCACCAAAGATAATCACGGCGAACAGGATAGCGAAAATCACAAGCCATCGGAAAAAGATATTTTCTTTTTCAAGAGCTTGATCCAAGCGCAAGCCTTTGCGGTAGCGGAGCATATCGACCACATACAGCACCACCACCGACAGGATCAGAAGGTTCATCTCGGGGCGGTTCAGTCCCAACGTGTAGATCGATCCGTTGAACAAGGACCATAGATCTATTTGAGTAAATATACGAGAGATGTATCCGAAGGCTTCCGAAATCGTATTTGCACGGAAGAAGATCCATGCAAGATCAACCAAAATAAAGGTAAATACGATTCTGAAAAATTTAAACGAAAACGTTGTGCGATCAATTCCTGCCTTGTCATACAGCTTTTCTCTCGTTGGCAGAGTGATACGTCCCACGATCTGGTAAATGCCGTGCAGCGCCCCCCAGAAAATGAAGGTCCAATTGGCACCGTGCCAAAGACCGCTCACAAGGAACACAATAAAAAGATTCAGGTATGTACGTTTCTTTCCCTTGCGATTTCCTCCCAACGGGAAATAGAGATAGTCCTTAAAAAATGTGCTGAGAGATATATGCCATCTGCTCCAGAAGTCTTTGATCGAGGTGGCGCAATACGGAGTATTGAAGTTTTCCATCAGCTCAAAGCCCATTACCTTCGCCGCACCGATTGCAATGGTTGAATAGCTCGCAAAATCGCAATATATTTGTATGGCAAAGGCGATCGCACCGACGATAAGCGCAAAGGAATCCAACTTCCAATAGTTATCAAACGCATAGTTCGCAACAACTGCGATTCTGTCTGCGACAACCATTTTCATGAAGAAGCCCCAAAGCATGATTACAAGTCCGTTTGTAATGTTCTTATAGGAAACCTTTATTTTATCAACATTTCGTATTTGTCGCAAGAGATTGCCCGACCGCTCGATAGGTCCTGCTACCAATTGCGGGAAGAACGAAACAAACAGCGCATATTGAAGAAAATTCTTCTCGGTTTCTATATCCTTTCTATATACGTCAATGATATATCCCAACGCTTGAAAGGTATAAAAGGAGATGCCGACGGGTAACAAGAAATCAAAGGGGTTGCTTACGATCTGAATATGAAGGGCAGAAAGAACCGTGTTTAGGTTGGAGATGGCAAAATCAAGATATTTAAAGGTAAATAATATTGCCAAATTAACGGCAATCACACTGCCTAAAATAACCTTGGCTTTTTTGAGCTGTTGTTTTTCCTGTGCTTTCGTTAAAAGAATTCCGCCCAAAAAGGTAGATGCCGTGGAAAATAATATCAACAAAGCATATGTCGGATTCCAGCTCATGTAGAAATAATAGCTGGCAATCAATAAAACGATACTTCTGCACTTTTTAGGTAAAACAAAATAGAGGAACAAAACAACTGGGAAAAAAACAAGGAAGTGTATAGAATTAAACAGCATAGAAGCAAACTCCTTTACAGATTACTTGATACACACAAAAACAGATCAGAATCCCCGAAAAAGATCATGCTTGCAAGGGGCTATCTCTGTACGTTTTCAAAACACCACCTATTATATCATAAAATTGACAAAAGAGCAAGTCTTTTGTCAAACATTGTTAATAATTTTAAAAATCTCATGCGAAAACATATTACATGTCAGAAAAATATATTTGCCGGAATGAAACTCCCCAATGACAAGTCCTTGGGGAGTTGTGTTTGGTGAGCGTTTTAGAAGCATTCATTTGGTTTTTTGCTCATATTGCCGATTAAATATACCAAATTGGGATAATTTAATTATACCATAATGTTATAATAATGTCAAGAGATTTATAAAAAAGGTGAGAAAATGGAATTTCGGCTCAAAAACTTGCGAAAAGAACGAGATATATCTCAATTGAAGCTTGCTCTTGATCTCAATATGAACCAAAATACAATATCACGTTATGAAAATATGGAACGTCAAGCCGATTACGAAACATTGATTCAATTTGCCGATTATTTTGATGTATCGCTTGATTATTTGCTTGGAAGAACAGAGAATAAATAAAGACCTTTAAGTGTAAAAACAACACATAAAGGTCTTTTGTATTTCATTTTCATTTTTCGTCCTTGTGTAACTATAGATTATTCTTTTTTGGAATTTTGTCAAGAGGCTTTTGAGATATAATTCTAAAAAAGAATGAAAAAGGACAAGCTTTTATGAAAACTCGAAAAAAAGAATACGGTACTGCCAATATGGTAGGCAAAAATATCGAAAAATTAAGAAAAGAAAAAGGACTCACGCAGAAGGATTTTATTGCGAAAATGCAGGTCATGGGTTGTGATATCAATCCCACCAGCTACTCAAAGCTTGAAGGACAGGTAAGAAGTGCGACTGATAAGGAAATATACGTTATTTCTAAAATTCTCAATGTTAGAATGGAAGATTTATTTGATACGGAGATAGAAAGATAGGTGGGCACTAGGGTACTCGCATTTGCTTCGCAAAAGCGAGAATTCTTCGCCGAGCCTCCCGTGAGCGAGCTCCCGTCGGCTTTCGGCTCGAATGCGAACCTAATTCTGCGTCGCTTCGCTCGCAGAGCGAGCTTTGAAGCGACGAGTGCCCCAGCCAACGCAAAAAGGACGCCGATTGGCGTCCTTTTTGCGTTGTATAAAGGCGACGAAAAAGATATTTTTTTGTTTTGCAATAAGGTTTCGAACTCCCACGAGGGATAATGTTTAAAAAAAGGAGATAGATGGAAATGATCAATGTTTCTTTTTAGTTGCACTAATGATACGACAAACAACCCCCAAAAGAATTTGAAATCCCATAACTCCCAACGGAACTAACAGCATATATGCGCCTATAGTTTTTGTGATGGAAGGTGGTTGCAAGAACAAGAAAAAACCAATAAAGGAACATAAGAACAATAATACGGCAAAAACGGTAACACCATTCTTTATTTTTTCTCTCAACCTTTTGTCAAACTGATGTGTGGGGACAATTAGACTCATTAGCTTCATATAGATCGTGAGTATC
>SVTY01000012.1 GCA_015063535.1 Oscillospiraceae bacterium | reverse complement strand
AAGTTTGATAGGTCGGAGGTGTACGCACAGTAATGTGTTCAGCTGACCGATACTAATAGACCGAGGGCTTGAACTTTCAATAGTTCAACAACGTACAAGTTTCTTGAGTTTCGTCTTTCTTACTCCCTCTTTATTCGGTTTTTTGTGGGCATTGCCTCACAAGAGAGATGCGCTTCAAATTCGCACCTTTAGCTCAGTTGGTAGAGCAACTGACTCTTAATCAGTGGGTCCCGGGTTCGAATCCCTGAAGGTGCACCAGTCGGCAGTGCCGACAACCAAGCTCGATTTTCGCATACGGAGAAGTCGAACTGAATCCCCGATGATGAGGTTTGGCAAGTGTGATGAAGATCGGCAGTCAGTGTTTTTAACGCAAAGGGTCCACCCGTTCCCATTCCGAACACGGAAGTTAAGCTTTGCAGTGCCGAAAATACTTGTCTGGAGACGGACCGGAAAGATAGGTCAACGCTGACATTACTAAAAATGCTAACGCATTTTTGAATGGCAAGTTTGCTAACGCAAACATTGCGTTGCTGCATCGAAAGATGTAGCGAGTCGGTTATTTTAACGCAAAGGGTCCACCCGTTCCCATTCCGAACACGGAAGTTAAGCTTTGCAGTGCCGAAAATACTTGTCTGGAGACGGACCGGAAAGATAGGTCATAGCCGACATTAAAGGGATATGCTTACACAGTGTATCCCTTTCATATTCCTCCTTAGCTCAGTCGGTACGAGCACCTGACTGTTAATCAGGGTGTCGCTGGTTCGAGCCCAGCAGGGGGAGCCAAAAATACCCCGAAATATAGTTTTTCGGGGTTATTTTTTACCTTTTATGTGATTTTTGAAGAAAATTAGAAATGCAAAAACTTTCCAAGGGTAATTATGTCATTATGCCGAATTCGACAAGAGAGAGTTGTTTTAAAATTTATTGACACATTTGAAAATATTTGAATCTTACAACAAGGAGATGTTTGTTATGACACATAGAGAAAGATTCCATCGGGTTTTTACTTTCCAACCTGTAGATCGCATTCCGTGTTATTACTTTGGAACATGGATAGAAACCAAACAGCGTTGGATTGATGAGGGTTATGAGGGACCGTTCGCACAAAAAGGCGATAAGCATCCTCAGCTTCCGGGAATGGATCCGGAATGGGAAGGCGATCTTTGGAGCGTGCAGCGCTTGGTTTGTCTCGGCGCTATTGGGGATATGCAACAAGAAATTCTTGAGGATACTGCGGATCACCGTATTATACGTGACCATATTGGTAAAGTGTCTCTTATAAAAAAAGGCAAAACCGCAATGCCACATACTTTGAAATATCCTCTTGAGCCGACTCGTGAATCCTGGAAAGAATTTCGCCGTTTCCTCGACCCCAAGCTTCCTGGACGTTATCCCGCTAATTTGAAGGAAAGAGCTGAAGCGCTTAACGCTCAGGATAAGGTAACCTGCTTTATGGGCGGTGCGCTTTATAATTGGGTGAGAGATTTTATGGGAGTGGAAGAACTCTCGTATCTTATGTACGACGATCCTATTCTTTTGGAAGAGATCGTGGAAGAACTGACGGATCATTTCATGACGTTGATGAAACCTGTTTTGGAAGTAACGAAATTCGATTTTGTTTACTTCTTTGAGGATTGTTGTGGCTCTAACGGACCTCTGTTTTCTCCGACTATTTATAAGGAAATTTATGATCGTTATTATCGAAAGTTGATTTCTTTCTATAAGGAGAACGGTGTTCCCTTAGCTTTGATTGACTCGGACGGTAAGGTAGATGACCTTGTTCCTTGTTGGTTAGGCTCTGGATTTGATATTTTGTTCCCCGTTGAAGTGGGAACGTGGGGGGCAACTCCCGCTAAAATGCGAGAGAAATTCGGAGACGACCTGCGTATGTTCGGCGGTGTTGATAAGCATATGCTCAGCAGAAGTCCCGACGAGGTTCGTGCGTATTTGATGGAACTGAAAAAGGAAACGGATAAGGGTGGTTATATTCCGATTCCCGACCATAGAATACCGCCGAATATTTCCTTGAAAAACATGCAGGATTACGTAGAAATTTTCCATGAAGTATTTGGGTAAGAACACGTAATAAGTCAATAAACATTTTGAAATGAACGGTCTTCGCAGAGTGGCTTTTCCAAAAAAGTTTGTCGTTTTTTTGAGTTCGATTTCTGTGTTTGACCATAACTGAAAAGATCGAAGGTAACTTGCTGTGTCGGATCGCCGTATGCACGGTTGACAAATACAGTACGAAAGGATGGGGATAATATCAAAATCATATTCGCGAATATTCGGTATCCCAAATAAATGATCTTACGGTCAACGGTCATACGCTAAAACACTGAACTAAGCGAAGTCGGTAGGCGACCGAGCAAAACAACTGAGTGTTGTTTTGCGACGGGAGATAACGAAAATAAGGAGCTTTGAAGCCGAGCAAGCGCAGGTGCGCAAAACGACTATATTTTCGGAAGTAAGCATGACAGATATTCAAGCCCAGCAGGGGGAGCCATCTGAAACCCTTGAAAACACTACGTTTTCAAGGGTCTTTGTATTTTAAAAACTTATCTTTTATTGCTCCAAAAAACATCAAATCGGGCAAAAATGAGCATATCGGAGGTATTCCACCGAATGGTTGTTAACCTAAAAAACAAGTGTTACAATATCGCACTTTACGCAGTATTCTTTTTTGCTTACGTGGTTTATACCCCCATCGTTATGAAATAGCTCGGGTTTATAAAAGCGTACTGTCCGCTCCTCACTTTGTGTCTCGTTTTTTTTCTTAAAATACTATTATCAAAAATACCGCAGTATATGTCCTCGCCGCCCTTTAGCATGACAGCCTCCACAAATCGTAAGATAATGACAAAAAGCATGTAAAATATGACTATATTTAACCAAAAAACAATGATATAATATATATAATACAAAAAATTATATTATGTTATTTGCGCTGTGTAAATAAAAAAATAAAGATAAAGAGGATAAAAATGAAGGTAACAGATGTAAAAACTTTTGTGGTGAATTGTTTTCGCACAAATTGGGTGTTCGTAAAGGTGTATACCGATGAGGGGATTACAGGTGTAGGCGAGGGAACTCTCGAATACAAGGAAAAGGCTCTTGTTGGAGCCGTTGAACATATAAGAGACTATCTTATAGGCAAAGATCCCCGTCAGATAGAAAAGCACTATCACGACATTTACCGTGATGCTTATTGGAGAGGCGGAGCTGTGCTTATGTCCGCTCTGTCGGCGGTTGAAATGGCTTTGTGGGATATTCTCGGAAAGTCCCTCGGAGTGCCTGTATATCAGCTTCTCGGCGGCAAGGTCAACGAGGATTGCCGTATATACGTCAATGGCTGGTTTGCGGGCGCTAAAGAACCCGAGCAGTTTGGAGAAAAAGCGGCAGAGGCTGTAAAGAAAGGTGTCACCGCTATGAAGTGGGACCCGTTTGGAAAGAGTTATCTTCAAATATCCAATCAAGACCTTGATAAGGCTATACGCTGTATCGCCGCTGTAAGAGATGCGGTTGGAGACAAGGTCGATCTGCTTATAGAAGCTCACGGACGCTTTGACGTTCCCACGGGTATCAAGATAGCACAAGAGGTTGCCCCCTTCAAGCCTATGTTCCTTGAAGAACCCGTACCGCCCAATAACCTTGAAGCACTCCAAGCGGTGAGAGAAAAATCCCCCGTAGCAATCTCCGCAGGCGAGAGACTTTATACCCGTTTTGACTACAACGAATTGTTCCGCCGCAGAGCCTGCGACTACATTCAGCCCGATATTTCCCACGCAGGCGGTATTATGGAGCTTAAGAAGATAGCGGCTATTGCGGAAGCTAATTACATACCATTCGCTCCGCATAATCCCTCAGGACCGATAGCTAACGCCGCAACGCTTCAGCTCGCCGCTTGCTGTCCTAATTTCTGTATTCTTGAAATAATGTACAGCGACGTTGAGTACAGAAAGTATATAACCGATGAAAATCTCATATACGAGAACGGACGCATAAAGATAGGCGACCGCCCTGGACTCGGTATTGAACTTAATGAGGAAGAATGCCTCAAGCATCCCTACATCGAGCACAATCTCCGCCACTACACGGGCGCTCTTACAGATATTAGACCGGCAAAAACAGCATTTTATTTCTAAAATTTTTTGAAAGAGGTGTTGGGAAAAAGCTTTCTTTTAAGAAAGTTTCCCTTAAAGAAAAATATGAAAACAGCACTTATAACAGGGGCGTGTATAAATACGGGAGTAGCCATAGTTGAAAAATTTGCTTCTTTGGGGTGGAACGTAATATTCACGGGCAGAAGCATGGAAAAGGTACACGCAGCAGAGAAGCTATACACAGAAAAATTTCCAAGCGTAGAGATATACGGTTACCACATGGATTCATTGCTGGATGAAAGAACGGTTGACGAGGCGTCGGTTGAGAAAATGTTTGCGGATATTGACGCAAAGGGGCTTTTCGTAGACACTCTTGTTCTTAATGCCGCTGATCAAGGTCTTGGGCAGAAGATATTTGAAAATCCACTTACTGATTTTATGAAGGTAATCAATACCAATGTGGTTTGGAATTACTGCCTTTGCGAGTATGCCGCAAAGCGCATGAAGGAGAATGGCGGTGGAAATATCGTGTTTATCAATTCAAATACCGCCTACCGCGCTATTCCCGACAGAATCGCATATGAAGCATCCAAGGGCGGTCAACTTGGCATGATGCACGGACTTGCCCTTGACCTCGGAAAATACAATATTCGTGTTAATGCGGTACTTCCTGGTATGATTAAAACCGATCGCTGGGAGAAAAATCCGAAGTTCTACGCAAACATACCTTCTCGCTTTACGCCACTCGGTGACGTAGCGGTTGGTAGCGACATTGCCGACGCCGTATATTATTTTGCGGCGCACGCAAGAAACACCACAGGCGCCGAGCTGGTAGTGGACGGCGGCAATACCATTCAGCTTTATCCTATAATACCAGAGGAAATGAAATGAAGATAACGTGGATTGGGCAGGCGGGCTTGCTTTTTGAGATGAAGAGCAAAATAATATTGGTCGATCCGCTGGTTACAACCATTTCTCCTCTTGGAACTGCGATAAATTCAAAACTTGAATGAAGATGGGGCGGAAAACTGAAATTTTGTCCTCGCTCTATCATAAAATAGTCACTTCGCAGAGAGTGTTGAGATTGATAAAGCATTTTTGTTCACCTCTTTTATAAAAGGTTGAATTTTGTCTATTTATTATATAGTATTTGGCGAGAATTGTCTAGCCTTTTTTGTTAAAATAATAATAGAGATTTTTTATAGAATATTTAGGAGGATTTTTTTATGAACAACAAAAAACTAACCATTGCCGTAATTGGTCTTGGCTTTGGCTGTGAATTTGCCCCCATATATGCGGCTCATCCCAATGTGGACCGCGTGATACTGGTGGACAATAATTTAGCGAACGCCACGCGAGCGTTGGAGAAATGCAAACGCTTTACCAACCGAACTTCAATTGCCGATAGCTTTTCTGCTGTTCTTTCAGATTCAACAGTAGATGCCGTCCATGTGTGTACCGGTATTCCAAGCCATGCTGAATTAACAATTGCCACCCTGCAGGCAGGTAAGCACTGCGCCTGCGCGGTTCCAATGGCCATCTCGTTGGAGGATATCAAAAAAATTGTTGATGCAGTGAGAGAAAGTGGCAAAAATTATATGCTGATGGAGACCGAGCTATACGAAACGGCTTTTCTGTATGCCCGTGAGATGCTCAAAAATAATGAGTTTGGGCGTATTCAGTTTTTGCGTGGCGTTCATCATCAGTGCATGGATCACGGTGCTTGGAACACTAAGACAACTCACTACTGGCAGGGAATGCCTCCTATGTGGTACATCAGTCATGCCCTCTCTCCTCTCTGTGTAGCTGCGGGTTCTCCCGTTCGTAGTGTGGTCTGCTTGGGTAGTGGAACAATGGCGGAGGAAAAGGTACAGAATTACGGAAACCCCTATCCTGTAGAAGATATGCTTATCCGTTTTGAGAATGGTTTGGCAGCAGAGGTCTCACGCGCTGTACACGAGTGTTCTGTCAAGCAGAGCGAATCTTATAATATCTACGGCTCTAAAAAGAGCTTCATGTATGAGTACCGCAACGAGGTTTGGGAACAGTTCTACGACGAAAATGCGTATGACCGTGTCGGATTTAACACAGAGGTGGTGCACTATCCCAACCGTTATGATATTCTTCCGGAGGCACTTCAACGATTCACTATTGAGAGGGGGGAATTGGACGAGGATTGGAAGAACAAGCTGGATACCGCGCCATTGAGTATGCACTCGGCTTCCCACCCCCATCTCTGCCACGAGTTTATTTCCAGCATCATTGAGGAAAGAAAGACCGCCATCGACGAAATCTTTTCTGCAAACATCACCGCAACCGGAATTTGTGCTCACGAATCAGCTATGAAAAACGGTGAAATTGTTACCGTTCCCGAGTTTTGAATGAATACAAGGCATCGTTTTGAAGAATGGTTGCATTTTTGTACTATGAGCACAAACAAAACCACCCGATTGGGTGGTTTTTGTTTGGCTCCCTTGTTGAACTTCGATCAATGATTTTACGGTCAACGGTCATACGCTAAAACACTGAGCTAAGCGAAGTCGGTAGGCGACCGAGCAAAACAACTGAGTGTTGTTTTGCGATGGGAGATAATTTTCGGAAGTAAGCATGACAGACATTCAAGCCCAGCAGGGGGAGCCATTCAAGAATTATCCGAAACTTTTGCCTGTTGGCAACGGTTTCGGATTTCTTTTGTTTTGCTCTTGACAAACACTCACAAAGAGAGTATAATAAGATCGTAAAAAATGAAAAAGGAGCAGGATCATGCGTTGCAAGCAACTGTTTGACACCATTGATACACTCACCTTAAAATATATTGACATTTGGCAGGACATCTGTAATCTTGAAAGCCCCACGAACCATAAGGCGGGCGTGGATGCCGTCGGGCAATATTTTGCCGTGCGGGCAAAGGAAAAGGGCTGGACGGTGGAGACCCTTCCCCAAAGCGTATCGGGAGATTGTGTCTGCATCACCATGAATCCCGAATCAAAGGCGGCGCCCGTAGCCCTGTCGGGACATATGGATACGGTCCACGCCGTGGGGAGCTACGGTTCTCCCGCCGTTCGCATTGAAAACGGTGATATCATCGGACCCGGTGTGGTGGATTGCAAGGGCGGGCTCGTTGCCGCCTTTTTGGCAATGGATGCGCTGGAGCAGTGCGGTTTTTCCCGCCGACCCATCCTTCTTCTGTTGCAAAGCGACGAGGAAAACAGCAGTAAGACCAGTCAAAAGGAGACCGTGCGCTTTATGGCGCAAAAGGCGAAAAATGCCGTTGCCTTTCTGAATGCCGAGGGTGGCTCACGGGGTAAGCTGACCGTGGCAAGAAAGGGAATCATCCGCTATCGGCTGGACGTGCAGGGCAGAGCGGCGCATTCCTCTAAGTGTCAGGAGGGCGCCAGCGCCATTGCCGAGGCGGCATATAAGATCATCGAGTTGGAGCGTTGGAAGGAGGAAGGCGGTATCACCTGCAATTGCGGTGTCATACAGGGCGGAACGGTAGCAAATACCGTTCCCGAGCATTGCAGTGTAACCGTGGATATCCGTTACCGTACTGCCGAGGAATACAGACAGGTCAGCGAGCGTGTCGCCGCCATCGCCGCTACTTCGCATGTGGCGGGAACAAGCTGTACCGTTTCGGTGGTCAGCGAGCGTGTCGCCATGGAAAAGACCGAAAAGAATCTTGCTCTGTTTGATTCCATTCAGCGCATCTTTGCTGAAAACGGCTTGGGCGAGCTTTGTGCGGTGGAGCGTCCCGGCGGATCGGATGCTGCGGATATGACCGCTGCGGGCATCCCCACAGTGGATTCCATCGGCGTGTGCGGGAGCAACATCCATACCCTGAACGAAAGAGCACCGTTGACTTCTCTTGCCGAATCCGCCAAAAGAATGGCGGCGATCGTGTATTGTCTTGAGAACTGAAAGGGAATAAAAGCAAAAAAGAAGAGCATATCCGAAAAAATCTGATAACATGTTCATAAAAACACAGTATCGGAGATTTCGGATATGCTCCATTCATATTATACCGAAATTTACTTTGTCTCTTTTTCTTCCGTGCATCGCAGCCATTCCGCCGCCGAGGCGTCACTGGGCATTCTCCAATCTCCTCGGGGGGAAAGCCCCACAGAGCCCACCTTGGGTCCGTCGGGCAGACAGGAGCGCTTGAATTGCTGAGCAAAGAAGCGGCGCAAGAAGTTGTTGAGCCATTTCAAGAGCGTGGCGTCATCGTACGCACCCGCAAAGGCAAGCCTTGCCATACGGTAGAGCTTTTCGGGGGTATATCCGTGGCGCAGAGTGTGGTAAATATAAAAATCATGCAGCTCGTAAGGTCCCACCAGATCCTCGGTCTTTTGTGCGATATTTCCGCCCGCATCGGCAGGGAGCAGCTCGGGGCTGACGGGCGTATCCACAATATCCCGCAGGACACGGGCAAGGGTCGGCTTTTCTGCCTTTGCCATATCGGCGCAATGCAGAACCATATGGCGGATCAGGGTCTTGGGAACGTCGGCATTGACCCCATACATAGACATATGGTCTCCGTTATAGGTCGCCCATCCCAGTGCCAGCTCGGACAGGTCACCCGTACCGACTACAATGCCGCCCTCCATATTGGCAATATCCATCAAAACCTGTGTGCGCTCTCTCGCCTGTGCATTTTCATACACAACATTGCGGTTGGATTCCTCCTGCCCAATATCGGAAAAATGCTGTTTGACCGACGCACCGATGGCAACACAGCGAAGCTCTGCTCCCAGCTCGGCGCACAACAGCTCAGCGTTGGATTTCGTTCGCTCGGTGGTACCGAAGCAGGGCATGGTCACACCCAATACATCGGTGTGGGAACGTCCCAACAGATCCATGGCTCGAACGGCGACCAGCATGGCAAGACAGGAATCCAAGCCACCCGAGATTCCGATGACACATTTTTTGGCATACGCCTTGACGATGCGCTGTGCCAATCCCTTTGCTTGGATCGTAAGGATCGCCTCACAGCGAGCGGCTCTTTCGGCAGGATCGGCGGGAATAAAGGGATGCGGGTCAATGAGACGGGTCAGCACCGTATCGGTCACTGCCATATCAAAATAAGTGGTATGAAGCTCGGGATCGGGCGTGGGCGACAGCGTAGTAGAGCGCCTTCTCGCTTGCTCCAATCGCTCCAAGTCCAACTCCGTGACAAGCAATCCCTCCTCGGAGAAGGGCTTTTTCTCGGCAAGGAGCGTTCCACGCTCGGCAATCAGAGCATGTCCGCCAAAGACCAGATCGGTGGTAGATTCTCCGTCTCCGCAGTTGGCAAGCAAATATCCGCAGATCGACCGAGCCGATTGCGAGCAAACCAGCATACGGCGGTAGTCGTCCTTTCCCACTGCCTCACCCGAGGCGGCGAGATTGGCGATCACCAAAGCACCTCCCCGACACAACTCGGTAGAGGGCGGGATGGGGGCCCAAAGATCCTCGCACAGCTCTACACCGAAGCGGAAGAGGGGCAGAGAGGTACAAGCGAAGAGCTGGCGTGTCCCGAAGGGAACCGTCTGCCCGCAGCAACGGATCTCCACGGTCTTGCCTGTGTAGGAGGCAAAGTGCCGCCCCTCATAAAATTCTCCGTGATTCGGTAGAAAAGTTTTGGGAACGACGCCTAAAATTTGTCCTTTTTGACAAATTGCGCCACAATTATAAATTTTATCATTGACAACGAGGGGCAAACCGATTATACTAATAATAGGGGAGTTCTTTGTACGCTCCAAAAATTCCGAGCAGGTACGCTCTGCGGCAGAGATCAGGGTGTTCGAAAAAAACAGATCACCGCAGGTATAGCCGGTAACCGACAGCTCCGGATAGACCAAAAGCGCCACCTTCGCTTGCTCTGCTTCCGCATGAAGACGAAGCATCTCGGACAGATTGGCACGGCAGTCTGCCACCGTGACCTTGGGCGTTGCTACGGCAACCTTGATAAAACCGTGTTTCATAAGAGTATCCTTTCTTTGAATGACTCATTCTTATACCTTATTATACATTTTTCCAAAGAAAAATACAAGAGAATCCGCAAATTTTTTTATAAAAAAAGAAAAATAAATCAAGAAAAAACAAAAAAGAGGAGAAACAAGATGAATCCTTCTACTGAAAATTTAACCATGCTATGCGATTTTTACGAGTTGACCATGGCAAACGGATATCTGAAAAGCGGGATTCGGGATCGGATCGTCTACTTTGACGTGTTCTATCGGGACAATCCCGACGAAGGCGGCTACGCCATTGCGGCAGGGTTGGAACAGATCGTGGAGTATATCCGCACTCTGCACTTCACTGAGGAGGATATTGCCTATCTTCGTACCAAAAGGCTCTTTGACGAGGAATTTTTAGAGGTGCTGCGAACCTTTCGTTTTACGGGAGATATCTGGGCGATTCCGGAGGGAACGGTAGTCTTTCCCGGAGAGCCTTTGATGACCGTGCGAGCACCCGTCATGGAGGCACAGTTTATCGAGACCTATGTGCTCATGATGATCAACCATCAGTCGCTCATCGCCACCAAGGCATCGAGGATCGTTCGGGCGGCAAAGGGACGGACGGTCAGCGAATTTGGCTCCCGTCGGGCGCAGGGGGCTGATGCGGCGATCCTTGGCGCACGGGCGGCATATATCGGCGGATGTGATTCCACCGCCTGTACCATTGCGGAGGAACGC
The DNA here is from genome assembly GCA_015063535.1 of Oscillospiraceae bacterium. GTDB lineage: Bacteria > Bacillota > Clostridia > Oscillospirales > CAG-272 > HGM12713. Next base: position 47,426 of record SVTY01000012.1, on the reverse strand, counting down.
TTCGGCGTGCCTGCTGGAGGAACCATGGCACATGCGTGGGTTCAGATGTACGACAGCGAGTATGAGGCGTTCCGCACCTATTGCGAGATCTATCCTCATAATGCGACCCTTCTGATCGACACCTACAATGTATTGGAAAGCGGCCTGCCCAATGCCATCCGAGCCTTCAAGGAGGTTTTGTTGCCGCAGGGGATCACCAAATGCGGCGTGCGGTTGGATTCGGGAGACGTGACCTATCTGACCAAGCGCATTCGGAAAAAGCTGGACGAGGAAGGATTGACCGATTGTAAGATCGTGGTATCCAATTCGCTGGATGAGTATATCATTCGGGAGCTGATCCGACAGGGCGCCGAGATAGATGCCTTCGGCGTGGGAGAGCGCCTGATTACTGCCAAGAGTGACCCCGTGTTCGGCGGGGTGTATAAGCTTTGCGCTATGGAGCAAGAGGACGGAACCATTTTGCCTAAGATCAAGATCAGCGAGAACGTGGGCAAGATCACCACCCCTCATTTTAAAAAGCTTTATCGCCTGCGTGGCAGAGAAACGGGAAAAGCCGAGGCGGATCTTATTTGTGTGTATGATGAGGTGGTAGACGACAGCAAGCCCATTGAGCTGTTCGATCCGCAGCATACATGGAAGCGAAAGACCTTGGAGAATTTTACCGCTACCGAGCTTCAGGTTCAGGTGTTCAGGAACGGTGAACAGGTGTATGAGCTTCCCACCTTGGCGGATATCCGTCGGCACTGTGCAGAGGAGATCGAGGGTATGTGGGACGAGGTTCGCCGCTTTACCAATCCGCACAATTATTATGTGGATCTTTCCGAGAAGCTGTGGCAGATCAAGCACGATATGATCGCCGAGCATCGAAAGCTGCGGTGAGATCATGCGGCTGATTCTTTGCTTGGATGACCGAAACGGTATGATGTTCAATCACCGTCGTCAAAGTCGGGATCGGGCGGTCATTGCGGATATTCTGACATCGGTAGGTCAGGGAACGGTCTTTACGACGGCATATTCCGTTCCCTTGTTTGAGGCATTGGGAGCCTCACCGATCTGTTCGGAAGAGCTTCCCGAAAACGGAACGAAAGAAGATGTATACTTTTTGGAGGATCGGTCTCCCGCACCGTATCTGGAGCGGTTCGACTCGGTGACCGTCTATCGCTGGAACCGTCACTATCCCGCCGATCTGACCTTTGATGCCGACCTTGAGGCATGTGGCTTTCACTTGACACAGTGTACGGAGCTTGTGGGCGTTTCTCATGAAAAAATTACAAAGGAGTGCTTTGAAAAATGAATCGATTCAATAGAGGAAAGTGGAAATACAGACTGGGAGCGGGCTTGCTTGCCCTCCTGTTGCTGCTGTCCGCAATGCTTGTCGGCTGTGAAAAGGAACAGCCGAGTCCGCCATCCAACGGTGTTTGGGATGATATTTATGCGGGCGGAAAAGAGACAGATGATTCTGAATCCATCGGTTCCGGCTTGTCGGCAGGTGGCTATGCCTCTGTGCCGGGAATCCCTGATTATACGGGAGAGCCCTATGTGGTGCTGAATGACAACAATCCGAGATTTGCGCATGCGGAGCTGAAAACCGAGTCTTATGAATTTTACAGCGAATTGGATGCACTGGGCAGATGCGGCGAGACCCGTGCCTGTGTGGGCTTGGATATCATGCCCACGGAAAAAAGGGGAGATATTAGCGAAGTTAAGCCATCGGGCTGGAACAATAAGAAATACGATACCGAGCTGGTGGACGGTGGATATCTGTACAACCGTTGTCATCTGATCGGCTTTCAGTTGACGGGAGAAAACGACAACGAAAAGAATCTCATCACGGGAACACGGTACATGAATGTAGACGGTATGCTTCCCTTTGAGAACATGATCGCCGACTATGTAAAGGAAACCGAAAACCATGTGATGTATCGGGTCACTCCCATCTTTGTGGGGAACAATCTGGTTGCCAGCGGTTGCCGTCTGGAGGCATATTCTGTGGAGGACAGCGGATACGGCATCTGCTTCCATGTCTTTGTCTACAATGTTCAGCCCGGGATCACCATTGATTACGCCACGGGAGATAACTGGCTCAACGGTGACTATGCTCCCACCGTCGAGAGTGAATCGACAAATACCGAGGTAGAGAACGGCGAGCAGGAGTACGTATTAAACACAAGCTCCAAAAAATTTCACCGTCCCACCTGCTCGGGCGCACAGAGCATGAATGAAAACAATCGCTTGGAGGTCAAGTCCACACGGCAAAGCCTCATAGATCAAGGCTATGCGCCGTGCGGTACCTGCCGCCCATAAAAGTATATCCGTAAGGTCTGCCCTGCGACGGAACTCGTCGTGGGCGGACCTTTGCTTTTTTTAGCCGAAGAAAACCATGATTTTTAAAAATATTCCGATGTTTGTAAAAAAAGTTCTTGAATTTATCCGATGAATATGGTATAATGATTAAAATAGGGAAGGAGTTTGTTGCAGCTCCCGAACGGTAGCACTTTTGAAAGAGGTGATTGCGGTGGATGTGATTCTGAATACGGTGAAAAGCTATTTGAACACCTATATTGTTTCTCCCTTGAAGACCATGGAGATTATAGACATGGTAGATGTCCTTTTGTTGACCTTGATTTTGTTTTTTATCTACCGTTTCATTCGGGAGCGACGGGCAGGAAAGCTGCTTTTGGGCGTTGCCTGTGTGCTGGTGCTGTCCTTGCTGGGAGATGCGCTGGATATGCCTGCCATCCGATTTGTATTCGGAGATTTCCGTCAGATCGGTGTCATCGCCATTCTCATTCTGTTTCAGCCCGAGCTGCGAAGCGTGCTGGAAAAGGTGGGAGGAACGCCTCTGTCGGGGATCCGAACCATTACCTCGGATTCCAGAGAGCTTTCGGCACTCGGGGCGGAGATCGACGGCATTTGCAGTGCGGTCAGCGACCTGTCACGGGATAAGGTCGGTGCGCTGATCGTCATTGAGCGATCAACCAAGCTGGGAGAATACATCAAATCGGGTGTTCCCATTGATGCGTCTCTGTCTCCGTATCTGCTGCGTAACATCTTTTTTAACAAAGCCCCCTTGCATGACGGAGCCGTTATCATTCGCTCCGGCAGAATTTGTGCGGCAGGTTGCTTTTTGCCCCTGTCCACCAAGGAGGATATCAACAAGGATCTGGGAACTCGCCATCGAGCTGCCATCGGAATGTCCGAGTGCAGCGATGCCATTGTGATCGTGGTATCCGAGGAGACGGGAGTCGTCTCTCTGTCGGTAGACGGAAATTTGGAACGGAATTATAATTACAACACGCTGAAGCAGGAGCTGAATCGGATGCTGGCACCTGCGGGTCAGACCGAGCATAGCAAAAAGCATCGCAGAGAAAAAGACGCATCCGATCGAGGCTGATCGGGGAGCGAACGGAGGATTTGATGTCAAAGCGAAAGCAAAAAGAGTGGAATGCGGATGACGGCAGCTACGTGGTAAAAAAGAACCGCAAGCTGAATGTGATCGCCTTTGTGGTTTGTTTTCTGATTGCCTTGGTCATTTGGATCTATGCGACCAACACCGAGGATAAAAACAAAAATGAGATGCAAAGCGGCAGTACGGTCGCCTGTGACACACAGGTGGCAGAGTGCGTTGCCCTGTGACGGGCAGAGGTGCGTATATGACGGAGGAAAAGGCGATCGGCTTTTTGATGAGTGGCATCGGTCTGTCACCGAATGCCGACGAGCGGGAAGCATGTGCCGTTGCCGCCGAACGAGTGAAGCGTGCAGGGATGAGCCCTGCACGACTTCATTTTGAGGTTTACAAAAAATCGGTTGATGCCAGACGAAAGGATCGGATCCGACTGGTCTATTCGGTGGCGGTACGCCGACGGGACGGTATGCCCCTGACAGCCCCTAAGGGGCTTTCGGGAGCGGTGACCCCGTTGCTTGACCGTGCGGTGGCATTGCCGCAGGGCAAGGAAAAAAGCCCCTTTCCGCCCTTGGTGGTTGGCATGGGACCGGCAGGGCTGTTCTGCGCCTTGCTGTTGGCAGAGCAGGGCTATTGCCCCATCATCATAGACCGAGGCGACGGCATAGCCGAGCGTTGCCGCAAGCATGAGCGCTTTCGGCTGTTCGGAGAGCTGGATCCCGAATCCAATATTCAATTCGGAGCGGGCGGTGCCGGCACCTTCTCGGACGGCAAGCTGATGACAAGGATCAACGACCCCCGCATTTCCTATGTGTTAAAGCGATTTTGCGAGTTCGGCGCGCCCGAGGAGATCCTGACGGCGGCAAAGCCACATATCGGAACCGATCTTCTGACAGGCATCGTGGAAGGTATACTGCGGCGGATCGAAGAGCTTGGCGGTAAGGTACTGTACCGATGCCGCTTGGACGGGATCGAGGAGTATGCCGACGGAACGGTAGTCGCACAGACAACAAGCGGTTCGATCTCCTGTTCGGCGCTGGTTCTGGCACCGGGACACAGTGCGAGAGACACCTATGCCATGCTGATGAAGCAGGGATATTCGGTGGAGGCGAAGCCCTTTTCGGTGGGCGTTCGTATCGAGCATTTGCAGGAAGATATTGACCGTGCGCTGTACGGCGATTTTGCGGGTCATCCCCGCCTTGGCAGGGCAGAGTACCATCTGTCCGATACCACATCGGGACGGGGCGTATATACCTTTTGCATGTGTCCCGGAGGCGAGGTGGTTGCGGCGGCGTCCGAGGAGGGCGGCGTGGTGGTCAACGGTATGAGCCGATACGCCAGAGACGGACGGAACGCCAATGCGGCGGTCTGTGTCTCGGTTCGCCCCGAGGATTACGGCGAGACCCCCATGCGGGCGATCGAATTTCAACGGCAGATCGAGCGGGCCGCTTATCGGGCAGGCGGCAGTGACTATGCGGCACCCTTGCAGACCGTAGGCGATTTTCTTGCTGACAGAGAGGGAACCGAGCCGAGGCGGATCTTGCCTACCTATCGGGACGGACGGGTGCGCCTGACCTCCATGAAACACGTACTGCCCGAATTTGTTTGTCGGGAGCTGAAGCAGGGGCTTCTCTCCTTTGAACGGTCGATCCGAGGCTTTTCCTGTCCCGATGCCCTGCTCACGGGTGCCGAGACCAGAACCTCCGCCCCTGTTCGGATCCTACGGACCGAGGCAATGACCGCCGTGGGGCATGACAGGATCTATCCGTGCGGAGAAGGTGCGGGATATGCGGGCGGAATTACCAGTGCGGCGGTGGATGGGATCCGTGCGGCACAGCAGCTGATGAGCCGCTTTGCGCCGCAAAAACGCTGACTCACGTCGGCAAACATGAATTTGAGATAACTTAGAGGTAACATACATGAAGGAGATCAAACGGGAGAGGGTATGGATCGATCGATATACCTTCGGAGAAGAGGAGCAGGACCGCAGCTTGCGGGAAATGGCACAAAAAATGGGCGTTTCTGAGCTGTTTGCGGTGCTTCTTTGGAATCGGGGGCTTCGGTCGGCAACGGATGCGGAACGCTTTCTGCGTCTGGAGCAGGGAGATTTTCACGATCCGTATCTCTTTGCCGATATGGAGGCGGCGGTGGAGAGGATCTTTTCCGCTCTCGAAAGCAACGAATCCATTACCGTTTACGGAGACTACGACGTGGACGGCGTTACCTCAGTCACGGTTTTATATTTGTATCTGAAGGAGCTTGGCGGACGGGTCGACTTTCGCATTCCCAAAAGAGAGGGAGAAGGATACGGTGTTTCCTGCCGAGCGGTAGAGGAGCTGGCGCAAAACGGTACGAGCCTGATTATCACCGTAGATACGGGCATTACCGCCGCAGAGGAGGTGGCATACGCAAAGACCTTGGGGGTGGATTTTGTTATTACCGATCACCACGAGTGCCGTGCCGAGCTTCCCAATGCCTGCGCCGTGGTAAATCCTCACCGTCCCGACTGTCCGTATCCCTTTAAGGAGCTGGCGGGCGTCGGTGTCGTGTTTAAGGTCATCTGTGCCTGCGAGATGCGGCGATGCCGACAAAGCGGCGAGCCAATCTTGGATGGCATCCGCCGCATTTGTCGAACCTATGCCGATCTGACTGCGGTGGGAACCATTGCCGATGTGATGCCTGTGGTAGATGAGAACCGATTGATCGTCAGCCTTGGGCTGAAGCTGATGGAGCATACCGAGCGTTCGGGACTGTCTGCTTTGATGGATGCCGCTTTTTCCAAGAAAAAGGCGGAGGACGGAAAAAAGACAGCGGTCACCTCCGGCATGATCGGCTTTGGTATTGCGCCAAGGATCAATGCGGCAGGGCGGATCAGCGATGCCGCTATTGCGGTTCGGCTCCTGCTGGAGCAGGATGCCGAGAAAGCAAGGCTTGCCGCCGAGGAGCTGTGTGAGATCAACCGCCACAGACAAACGGAGGAAAATCGTATTGTCTGTGAAGCATATGCGAAGATTGAGGATATGGTGGAATCAAATGAGGATCGGGTTATCGTTTTGGATAGCGATAACTGGCACCCGGGTGTCATTGGAATCGTTTCCTCCCGTATTACCGAGCGATACGGCTTGCCTTCCATTCTGATCTCCTTTGACAGAGCGTCGAAGCAGCCCGACCCCATGGATGTGGGAAAGGGATCGGGGCGAAGCATCAAGGGCATGAATCTGGTAGAGGCACTTGCTGCCTGTGAGGATTGCCTTGTCAAGTACGGAGGGCATGAGCTTGCTGCGGGATTGAGTGTCCGACGGGGCGAGCTGGAGGAATTTCGCACACGGATCAATGCTTACGCAAGGCAGGTGCTGTCCGAGGATGTCCTGCAGATCCGTATGGAGGCAGATTGTGCCTTGCGGATGAGTGATGTTACCCTTCGCTTTGCGCAGGAGCTGACCATGCTGGAGCCCTTTGGCGTAGGCAATTCCACGCCCGTCTTTTCCATGCGGGATGTGACCGTCAAGCGCATTACCCATATCGGCGGCGGAAAGCATACCCGTCTGCTGGTAGAGCGGGAGGGCGTGACCGTCAACGCCTTGTATTTCGGCATGGGCGAGGGAGCATTGGGCTTTGAAGCAGGTGATTTGATCGATATCCTGTTTCAGGTCGATATCAATGATTATAAAAACGTGCGCAGCGTACAGCTGATCCTTCAGGATGCCCGCCCTGCGGAGGGCTATTCCAAGGAGCTTGCCGAGCAAAAGGCACGTTATGAGACCATTTGCGGCGGCGCACCGTTTGCGGCAGCGGAGGACGTGATCCCCAACAGAGAGGATTGTGCCCGTGTATATAAGCTGTTGCGAAGAGAGTATCGGGCAGAGCACAATCTCATCGAGCTGAAGGGGTTGCTGAAGCAGGTCAATGCCTTCGAGGAGGAGCCTGCGATCAATTCGATCAAGCTCCGCTACATATTGCGGATCCTCCATGAGCTGAAGCTCTGTGAGATCATCGAGCTTGGGGAGGAGCTGTACCGCTTTGCGGTGACCTCCGTAACCGATAAGACCAGCATTGACCGATCCGCCCTTTTGCAAAAGCTGAAAAGTCAGTGTACAGACCGTACCAATTGAAACCATACGAGAACACTCGTAGCAAAGAGGAGTAACCATGTCAGAAGAGACCATTCGCCAAGGCGATCAGTTTTTTGAGATGCTGAAGGCATCGGGCAGAAATTACGATATTGAAAAGATTCGGAGCGCATTGGACTATGCGGCAACGCTTCATGAGGGGCAGTTCCGTGTCAGCGGAGAGCCGTATATTTCCCATCCTCTGTCGGTAGCGGAGATCGTGGTAGGACTGGGACTGGATACCAACTCGGTCTGCGCCGCTCTGCTCCACGATACGGTGGAGGATTGCGCCGATAAGACCAGCCTGACGGAGATCGAAGCCCGCTTCGGCAAAGAGGTCGCCTATCTGGTGGACGGACTTACCAAGCTGGTTCAGCTCAACGTGGAGGACAAGGAAGAGGCGCATATCGAAAATATCCGCAAAATGCTGCTTGCCATGTCGAAGGATGTCCGTGTCATCTTTATCAAGCTGTGCGATCGGTTGCACAATATGCGGACACTGGCGGTCAAGGCAGACCCCAAACGGCGAGCGACCGCATTGGAGACGATGCATGTCTATGCTCCGCTTGCCCATCGACTGGGTATGCAAAAGCTGAAGCAGGAGCTGGAAAACCTATGTATTTCGTATTTGGATCCCATCGGATATGAAGAGATCCAAAGCTATATCGAGGAAAAATACGGGGAGAGCGTGGATTTTATCGAAAATATCCAAGGCATGGTATCCCGTAAATTAGAGGAAAATCATATTCCGTTTACCTTGAAGGGGCGGATCAAATCGGTCTACAGCATCTATCGAAAGATGTTCAATCAAAACAAGAGCTTCGATCAGATCTATGATTTTTATGCGCTGCGTATCATCGTGGACAGCGAACTGGAATGCTATACCGCACTCGGTCTGATCCACGAAATGTTCAAATCGGTTCCGGGACGCTTTAAGGACTATATCTCTACGCCCAAGCCCAATTTGTATCGTTCCTTGCATACAACGGTCATCGGTCGGGACGGCATCCCCTTTGAGGTGCAGATCCGTACGTGGGACATGCATCATGTGGCGGAATACGGTATTGCCGCCCACTGGAAATATAAATCCGGCGAAAAATCCAAGGAGGAGATCGACAAGAAGCTGGAGTGGATCTCCCGCCTTGTGGAGACCGAGGGAGAGACCAGAGACCCGGATGAGTTTCTTAACGCCTTAAAGACCGATATCTTCCACGACGAGACCTTTGTTTTTACCCCCAAGGGGGATGTGATCGCCCTGCCGCAGGGCTCAACGGTCATCGACTTTGCGTATTCCATCCATTCGGGTGTGGGCAATTCCATGGTGGGAGCCAAGATCAACGGTATGATCGTTCCCATCGACCGTGCGCCTGAGACAGGAGATATCGTCGAGATCCTGACCTCCTCCGCATCCAAGGGACCCAGTCGGGATTGGCTGTCTATTGTCAAGACCAGTGAGGCGAGAACCAAGATCCGAAGCTGGTTTAAAAAGGAAAAGAGAGCGGATAATATCATTGCGGGTAAGGCAATGATCGACACCGAGCTCAAAAAATGGGTCAGAGCCTGCACCGAGAATCAGCGAAATGAAATGGTTGCGGCGGTAGGCAAGCGGCTGGGCTTTATGAGTGCCGACGATGTGTACAATACCTTGGGCTACGGCGGTATTTCCATGGGCAAGCTGTCGGGTAAGCTGAGGGATGAGTATGAGAGGACGCTGACCCAGCCCGAGCAGGAGACGGCAGAGCCGCTGACGGCGGAGCAGATCAAGACCGTCAAGCCCAAAAATGTCCGTACCTCAGGCGGGATCGTGGTGGACGGAGAGAGCGGCTGTCAGGTCAAATTTGCCCGTTGCTGCAATCCTCTGCCGGGGGATGATGTCATCGGCTTTATCACCAAGGGCTTCGGCATCTCCATTCATAAATGCGACTGTCCCAACGTGAAAAACGGAAGAAGCAATCCCGAGTATGCCGAACGGTGGGTCGAAGCCCATTGGGAGAGCGGAACGGCGGCGAACGATCAAGCGATGTACGAGGCACAGATCACTGTATATGTACAGGATCGCATGGGTATCGTTGCCGACGTGTCAGTAGCACTGTCCGAGATGAAGGTGTTTTTGCTTCAGATCAACACCTCCGCCAGCGGCTCTGACAATACCATTATCAATTTGAAGATCAGTTGTAAAAACGTAGAGCACTACCACTCCATCGTCTCCCGTCTGAAGGCGATCAACGGCGTGTTGGATGTGGTCAGAGGCTTTTCGTAAGAGAGGAGACAGCATGATTGCAGTGATACAGCGAGTCAGCCGAGCCTGTGTCCGTGTAGACGGAGAGACCGTCGGCTCTTGCGGAGCGGGTCTTTGCGTGCTGCTGGGCGTTGCCAAGGAGGACACCGAGCGGGATGCGCAGGTCTTGGCAGACAAGATCACGGGGCTTCGCATATTTTCGGATGAAAACGACAAAATGAACCGCTCCCTAACGGATATCGACGGGGAGATGCTGGTTATCTCCAATTTCACCCTGCTTGCCTCCTATAAAAAGGGAAGACGCCCCGACTATATGGGAGCCGCAGCCCCCGACGAGGCAGATCGCCTGTACCGATATTTTGCAGAACTGTGTCGGGCGCAGATACGGAAGGTAGAAACGGGCGTGTTTGGTGCGCATATGGAGCCGCAAATTTTCGCCGACGGACCCGTCACCATCGTAATGGACAGCCGAGTGCTGTTGAAAAGCTAAAGAAAAGGAGCCGCTTCGGCGGAAACGACAATGAAAATTCTATTGGAGTCTGCGGTCAATCTCTATTACGTTCAGACCCTTGCCATGATCTTTTTCCCGGGAGAGCGCTTCGGAAAAAAGGATGAGGAAGCGGTAAGGGAGGATGAGCCCTGCCTGACCGTCCGTTCGGAGGAACGGGAAGGGGGCGTTTATGCGCTTGCCGCCTTGGATTGGCAGGGCGCTCACAGCGAGGCAGAGTATACCGCCGAGCAGACCGAGGGACGGACAGCGGAGCGTACGCTCAAGCTTGCCGTTGGCGGCGCAGTCTTGGCGGTGCTGGGAGAGCGTATCGGATACCGTCCCGCATGGGGCATGATGATCGGTGTTCGCCCATCCAAGGTCGCCTCCGAGATGCTGAATGCGGGGATCAGCAAGACTCGAGTCAAAAAGCTGTTGACCTCCGATTATTTGGTGATCCCCAAAAAGGCGGCACTGGCGACCGATATTGCCGTCACCGAAAAACGGATCGTCGGCAATCCCTCCCCCAAGGATTGCAGCATGTACATTTCCATTCCGTTTTGTCCTACCCGATGCACCTATTGCTCCTTTGTCTCATATACTTCAAAGAGACTTCTGAGTCTCATTCCCGACTATCTCCTTCGTCTGAAGGACGATATTTGCGCCAACGTTCGCTTGGCAAACCGTTTGGGACTGAAGATCCGTACCCTGTACATCGGCGGAGGAACACCCACGATCTTGGATGCAGAGCAGCTTCGCATGCTTCTTTCCCATATTGCCTCTCTTATCAACGTCGGTACCTTGGATGAATATACCATGGAGGCGGGACGTCCCGATACCATCACCGAGGAAAAAATGAGGATCGCCAAGGAATACGGCGTGACCCGTGTCAGCGTCAACCCGCAGAGTCTGTGTGACGATGTTCTGTGCGGCATCGGACGCAATCACACGGTAGAGGAATTTTTCCGTGCCTTCGAGGATGCCAGACGGGCGGAACTGCCCACCGTCAATGTCGATCTCATTGCGGGCTTGCCGGGCGACAATTTCCGTCGCTTTTCGTCCACCATGGATCAAATTTTGCAGTTGAACCCTGAAAATATCACCGTACATACCTTCTGTGTCAAGAAATCGGCGGAGATATTGCGGCTGAATGCCGATGTGTACTCAATTCGGGGCGGCGATGCGGGCAAGTGCGTGGATTATTCGCAGATCAAGGCGCACCAAGAGGGCTATATCCCATATTATATGTATAGGCAGAAGAACACCGTGGGAAACTATGAAAATGTAGGCTTCTCTCTGCCGGGACATGAAGGACTGTATAATATTTACATGATGGAGGAGATCCACACCATTCTCGCTGCGGGAGCGGGAGCGGTGACCAAGCTGGTGGATAATACGGGAGCACATACCGAACACCGCACCATTGAGCGGCTGTTCCATCAAAAATATCCGTACGAGTATTTGGCGGAGGATCGCAGTCAGAGCTTTGCCGAGGCTGCCGAGGCATTTTACAACGAACACGGAATGCTGTAAGAGAGGTCTTTCCGAATCGGCGTTCCGAGAAGGGAGCGCTATGGAAGAACGGAATAAAGACAAGCACAGCAAGAAAGCAAAGCAGCAGATCGTACAAGCGGAGCAGCAGTTCGCCGATTGCTTGGAGAAGCTTGCCGAGGAGATCGCCCAAAGAAGGGAGCTTCGCTTGCTCCGCTTGGTAGGACCCACCTGTTCGGGCAAGACCACGGCGGCAGAGCTGTTGGGAGAATGCCTTGCCCGACGGGGAAAGCGATTGCATACGATCTCCATTGATGATTTTTACTATGACAAAGAGCTGTTACATGCCCGTGCCAAGGGCAAAGTGGATTACGATTCGGTCAAGACCATCGACCTACCCGCCCTGCGCCGCTTTTTGGAGGAGCTTCGGACAAAAGAGAGCAGTCATTGCCCGATCTTTGACTTCAAGGAAGGGAAGCGTATCGGCTATCGGACGATGGCATGCGGAGCGGATGACCTGTTTCTGTTTGAGGGGATACAGGTGCTGTATCCCGAGGTGACTGCTCTGTTTGAGGCGGCAGGATACCCATCCGAAGCCATCTATATTGCGCCCCTTACCCCTGTTCGGACGGACGGTGTTACCGTAGAGCCCAATGAGCTTCGCCTGCTTCGGCGCTTGGTGCGGGATCATAAAAAGCGGAATACCCCACCCGAACAGACCTTCTCCCTGTGGGAGGGGGTTAGAAGCAACGAGGAGGACAATATTTTTCCGTATGTGGATGCTTGTACCTATCGGATCAGCTCCTCTATGTCCTATGAGCTGGGTATTTTAGCCCCCCATTTGCGTAGGATACTTTCACAGATAGCGGCAGACAGCCCGTATGCGGCACAGGCTCATGACATCCTTCAAAAAATTGAGGGGATCGAGCCGCTGTCCGATACCCTGTTGCCCGAGCATTCCCTGTATCGGGAGTTTGTCTGAGCTTTGCTCTCCCTTCGGGGAGGCTTGACCCAAGACCGCTACATATTGCATATCGGCACTTCACCGGGAATACACTGACAATACGAGGACTTCGGTCTGCAAGGATTGTGAGGGCGGTGAAGGGACATGAAAGAGCACAGAGAAAGCAAACGAAGCACAGAGGGCTTTATGTCGGGCGTTCTTGCCCTTTCTCTGTCTACCGTGATCGTCAAGATCATCGGTCTTGCCTATAAAATTCCCATGATCGCCTATCTGGGAGCCGAGGGAATGGGCTATTTCAATTCGGCGTATGAGATCTATGCGCTTCTTTGTGTCATTTCCACCGCAGGCTTGCCCACGGCACTTGCCATGCTGATCTCGGAGGCAAGAGAGCGTGGAGACCGAAAACAGGCAGAGCGAACCTATCGCTCGGCACTCTTGCTGTTTTTGATCCTTGGTGCGATCGGAAGTGCGCTGATGGTAGGCTTGGCACGACCCATTGCCGCATGGATCGGAAACAACGGAGCCTATTTATGCATCCTTTCCATTGCGCCCGCCTTGTTCTGTGTCTGCTTTGCCAGTGCGGTGCGAGGCTATTTTCAGGGCTTTGGACGTATGGCGCCCACAGCGATCTCTCAACTGATCGAAGCAGTGGGAAAGCTGGTGTTCGGCGTGCTGTTCGCCGCCCTTGCCTTGCGGCAAGGCGAGGATATCCCTACCATAGCGGCATTTGCCGTGCTGGGGCTTTCCTTGGGAACCCTGCTGTCTGCCCTGTATCTGCTTTTGAGCAAATCCCTTGACCGCAGAGGATGGAGCAGACCCGCCGAGACGGCAACAAGCAAACAGCCCTGTCTTTCCATGCTCTTGCGGATCGCCGTACCCATCACCCTTGGCTCTGCGATCCTGAGTGTCACACGGCTGTTGGATATGGCGCTGATCATGCGGCGGCTTCAGACCGTCGGCTGGAGTGCCGCCGAGGCCAATGCCCTCTACGGTGCCTATACTACCTTGGCAGTTCCCGTATTTGGCTTGATCCCATCCCTCATTACCCCCATCTCTCTGGCATTGGTTCCTCAGCTTGCGGGAGCGGTGGAAGGGGGCGATCGAGAGGGGCAGACCGCCGTGGCAGACCGTTCGATCCGCCTGACTGTTCTTTTGTCCATGCCCGCAGCTATGGGGATCGCTGTCTATGCCTTTCCGATCCTCTCCTTGCTGTTTCGCTCGGAACCGGAATCGGTGGCGGTGGCATCTCCCTTGTTGGCGGTGTTGGGGATCTCTGTCCTGTTTTCGGGCATGATTACCACCACCAATGCGATCTTACAGGCGTATCATCGAGTGGGAAAGCCCATTCTATCCATGACGGTGGGAGCTGTCGTCAAGGCACTCAGTGCCTATGTTCTGTTGGGGCTTCCGCAGGTTGGCGTATACGGTGCCCCCATCAGTACCTTGCTTTGCAATGTGACCGTGACCGTGATGAATATGCGCTTTTTGGGGCAATGCTTGCCGACCGATGTCCCTTTCACGGGCTTTTGGGGGCTTTTCTGTAAGCCCCTTGGCGCATCTCTTGCGGCAATTGCCGCCTCCTTGGCGGTATATTTACCCATCTGTGGCATCAGCGGGCGAATGACACCTGCCTTTTTGGGAGCGGCAGCTGTGGCGGTGGGTGTTTATGCCATCATGGCATTTCTCATGGGGATCATTACCGCCGAGGATGTGGCACTGTTGCCTATGGGAAAGGGCTTGGCAAGGCGAATGGCTCGATATACCGCTCACTGCCGACCGATCGGAACGGAAGAGGAGCGGAATAGAAAATAAAGAAAAAAGAAAAGGAAGAAACGATGATGACGGCAGAGGAAAAAATTCAGCTTCTTTTGGAAAAAGAGCGTTACGGTTTTGATGATCTGGTGATGCTGGTGGAGGTACTGCGCTCCGAGAAGGGATGTCCGTGGGATCGGGAGCAGGATCACAAAAGCATTCGAAAGGATCTGATCGAAGAGACCTATGAGGTCATTGAGGCGATCGACACCGAAAATCCCGTTTTGTTGCGGGAGGAATTGGGAGACGTGCTTCTTCAGGTGGTATTCCATGCGACCATCGAACGGGAAAAGCAGGTCTTTGATATAAACGATGTGGCAAACGATATCTGCGTCAAGCTGATCCACCGTCATCCCCATGTGTTCGGAACAGTGCAGGCGGATACCGCTCATCAGGTGCTGTCCAATTGGGAGCAGATCAAAAGCGAGGAGAAGGAACGGCGCACCGTCACCGATAAGCTGCGTGCCATTCCGCCCATGCTGCCCGCCCTGATGCGTGCCGAAAAGGTCGGAAAAAAAGCAAAATGCTTTGATTTTTCCGATGCCGAGGAGGTCATGGACAAGGTGTGCGAGGAACTGACCGAGGTCAGTGATGCCATGACAGCCAATGACCGTTCTTCCTTGGAGGAGGAGCTGGGAGATCTTCTCTTGAGCGTTACCTCTTTGTGCCGTAAGCTCGGTGTGGAGCCGGAGGTGGCACTGAACCGAGCCACCGATAAGTTTATCGACCGCTTTGAGACCGTGGAGCGGGAGGTGCTTGCTCGGGGAAAAACCATGGAAAATTCGGATGTGAACGAGCTGAATGCCATTTGGGATGAAAATAAACATAAAAAATCGCAAAAAAAATAAGGTTATTGGGAAAAAAGTAAAAAAACCTCTTGATATTTGAAAAAAAGTGTGGTATAATCAAAGTAAGTTTTGAAGGAGAGCTTCTCCGGAGATGATCAAGAAAAGAAAAAATTTAAAAGAAAGGTGAAGAAAACCATGAACAAGACACAGTTGGTTGAAGCAGTTGCCGAGAAGGCAGGACTGAAGAAGAAGGAGGCAGAGGCAGCAGTAAATGCTATGACCGATGCGATCGCTGAGGCTCTGAAGGCTGGCGACAAGGTGCAGCTCATCGGCTTTGGTACCTTCGAGGTGAAGGAAAGAGGCGCAAGAGAGGGTCGTAACCCCAGAACCGGCGAGACCATCAAGATTGCCGCTTCCAAGCATCCCTCCTTTGCAGCAGGTAAGGCTCTGAAGGATTCCATAAACTAATGAAAACCGAAAGAGCGGTCGGGTAGTTCCGATCGCTCTTTGCTTTGCTGAAAGGAAACGAGCATGAGATTGGATAAATACTTGAAGGTGTCCCGAATCATAAAGCGGCGCACTGTTGCCAATGATGCCTGCGATACCGAGCATGTCACGGTCAACGGCAGACGGGCAAAGGCATCCTACGACGTAAAGGAAGGAGATGTGGTCGAGATCACCTTCGGGCAGAGAACACTGCGCTTTCGTGTAGTCAGCGTCAGAGAGACGGTAGCGAAGGCGGATGCCGCAAGCATGTACGAAATTTTGGAATAAAGGGTCATAAACCGAAGAACCTCCGCATAGGATAGAATGAATCCTTAGCGGAGGTTTTTTATGAACGGATCGGGAGAAAAACGAACAGTGGGAGGAGTGCCTTCCGCTCAGCATGGCTTTCAGGTCAGTGCCAGAAAGGAAATGAGCATCAGCGGCGTGAAGGAGGTAGAGAGCTTTGACGAGGAAAGCGTTTCTCTGCATACCTCAGGAGGAGACATGACCGTGGAGGGAAAAGGGCTTCGTATCGGAGTTCTGGATACCGACCGTGGCGTTGTCACCCTCAGCGGACGGATCGACGGAGTCTTTTACTCCACCGAGGACGGGGAAGAAAAGCGGGGCTTCTGGTCGAGACTCTTTCGGTAAAACGGTATGGAGATATCACCCTATCTGTTATTTTGGCTCTCGGTTTCTTCCTTGCTGTTCGGCATGGCAGTGGGTGTGTTGAATGATATTCACCGCCTCAGCCGTATCCTTCTCGGCGTGCGCTATGGCGGCAAGCGGTTTGATGCCCTGTACCAACGTCCGCTCCCGATCCTCCGCCGACCGTTGGAACGGGAGGGGAGGATCGAAAAGAAGCGATGGCTTTTGCCGATCGTGATCTTCGTACAGGACGTACTTCTGTTTTGTGTTGCGGGCGTGGGCGTGGTCCTGCTCAATTTTTATTTCAATCGGGGACAGCTTCGGCTTTATACGCCGATCCTGCTTCTGATCGGATTTTTGCTTTATTATTTTACCCTTGGCAAGCTGGTGATGCTCGTGTCCGAGGGGATCGTCTTTTTGTTGCGGGCAGCCTTGCGGATCCTTTTGTATCTTTGTCTCTATCCTTTTCGTCAAATTGCGAGTTTTTTGAGAAAAATTGTAAAAAAGGTGTGGACAAATATGAAAAAAACTATTGCAAACAGACGAAAAAAGGTGTATAATATTAGTAAAGTAAAGCAGGTAATGAAGCAGGCAGAGCGCGGATTCCTTACAGATACAGCGTTTGTCGGAAAGGAAACAGGCAATTCGGTATGACGATCAAAAAATATTTTACGGGACGAAAAACCGCCGCCTCCTTGGCAGTGCAGATATTTTTAGTATTGCTTTTCGTCTTTGCTGTAATTTTTTTTCTTTGGAGCCTGATGAAATATAATAAGATCATGGAAGAAAAGGCAGAGAACGAGGCATATATTGAGCAGTTGAACGACGAGATTGAGGAGCTCCAGTATATGCTGGATGCCCCCTTGGATGATGCGTTCAAGATTCGGATCGCCAGAGAGAAGCTTGGAATGTGCTTTCCCGATGAGATTATTTTTCATACCGAGCTTGAATAAAGCGAATTTTGCTTGAACCAATTATTTTCCTTGAAAACAGAAAAGCTGTTCATGGGTCATCCCCGAACAGCTTTTATTCTTCCTTGGGGATTTTGAGGATAGCATCGGCGATCGGAAAAGGAATAGCCAAAGGTTTACCGTTGCATACTAAGCGTATCAAACGCAGGGATGCTGTACAAAAAGGAAAGGAAGCAAACAGCCATGAAGCAAAAGCAGGAATTGGCGCCCTATTTGTTCCATCAGGGAACCAATTATATGGCATATGAATATTTGGGTGTTCACCGTACCGAGGATGGATATGTGTTTCGGGTATGGGCTCCAAATGCCGAAGCGGTTTCGGTAATCGGAGACTTTAACTATTGGGCAGAGGGTGATGCCATGACCCGAATTACCGAGGGCGGAATTTGGGAGGCAACGTTATCCGCTGATCGGGTAAGAGAAGGACAGCCCTATAAATATCGGGTGATCGGAAACGGAAAAACGCAAGAAAAAGCAGACCCATATGGCATTCGTACCGAGTGTCCGCCCAAAACGGCAACGGTGGTGTCGACGGTCGATGGGTATGAATGGCGGGATAGCGGTTGGCTTGCCCACAGAAAAAAGAAGGCGGATCGGATGTATTCGGAGCCGATGAACGTGTACGAGCTTCATCTCGGCTCATGGAAGCGACATGCGGACGGAAGCTACTATTCCTACGGAGAGCTGGCGGCAGAGCTTGCGCCCTACGTCAAGCAAATGGGATACACCCATGTGGAGCTGATGCCCGTGATGGAGCACCCCTTTGACGGTTCGTGGGGATATCAGGTCTGCTCCTATTACGCCCCCACCGCACGATTCGGATCCCCTCAGGAGTTTATGGGCTTTGTAGATTCCATGCACGAGGCGGGTATCGGCGTGATTCTTGATTGGGTTCCCGCTCATTTTCCCAAGGACGAGCATGGGCTGTATGAGTTTGACGGCAGACCTGTATATGAATATCAGGGTGCCGATCGCATGGAGCATGCGGGATGGGGAACGAGACGGTTTGACGTGGGGCGGAATGAGGTACAGAGCTTTCTTGTTTCCAATGCTATATTTTGGTTTGAACGGTATCATGTGGACGGCTTGCGTGTGGATGCGGTTGCCTCCATGATCTATCTGGACTATGACAAAAAGCCGGGAGAGTGGGTACCGAATATTTACGGAGACCATCGGTGTCTGGAGGCAATCGCCTTTTTCAGAAAACTCAACGGCTGTATCAAGGAGTGGTATCCCGATGTGCTGATGATCGCTGAGGAATCCACCGCTTGGGCAAATGTGACCACCTTCGATCAAGAGGGGTTGGGCTTTGATATGAAATGGAACATGGGCTGGATGAATGATACCTTGTCCTATGCGGCCATGGATCCGATCTATCGGAAATATCATCATGAAAAGATGACCTTTTCGCTTACCTACGCCTTTAGCGAACGGTATGTTTTGCCTATTTCGCATGATGAAGTGGTTCACGGAAAGCGTTCCTTCCTTGATAAAATGTCGGGAGATTACTGGCAGAAATTTGCCGGTGCGAGAGCTTTTATGGGCTATATGATGACCCATCCCGGAAAGAAGCTGACCTTTATGGGAAACGAGATGGGACAATTTCGGGAATGGGATTATGCGGGGCAGATCGAATGGTTCCTGCTGGATTATGAGGCGCATGCCAAGCTTCAGCATTATGCGGCAGAGCTGAATCAGTTGTATCTTGCCACGCCGCCCCTTTGGCAGATCGATGACTCGTGGGAAGGCTTCCGGTGGATCGATGCGGACAATCGGGAACAAAGCATTTTGTCCTACCGACGGATCGACCGAAAGGGAAAAGAGGTGATCGTTCTGATCAACTTTACGCCTGTGGCAAGAGAGGAGTTTTTGCTGGGGGTTCCCGTGTCGGGGGTCTATGAGGAGATATTTAATTCGGATCGGGAGGAGTTTGGCGGAAGCGGCGTGATCAACACGGGCGAGCTTCGCTGTACGGGACAGCCTTGGAATTGGCTGGCGGATTCCATCCGTCTGCGTGTTCCGCCTCTTGGGATGACGATGGTACGTTGTAAAAGAAAATATGCCGCTCGGAGCGGCAAGGAAGCCCGAACCTCGTAACGGTGTTTGGGATCGGCGGTGTGGGACAAGGGCTTGCCCCACTGCCGCCGCTTGGTTGCAAGCTACAGAATTTTATATATCACGGAGGAGCTTATGTTCAGAAAAAAGGAATGCGTTGCCATGCTGTTGGCAGGCGGACAGGGAAGCCGTCTGTACGCCTTGACCGAAAAGACTGCCAAGCCTGCGGTGCCCTACGGAGGAAAATATCGGATCATTGATTTTCCTCTCTCCAACTGTGTCAATTCGGGCATCGACACCGTTGGCGTTTTGACACAGTATCAGCCTCTTGTTTTAAACGATTACATAGGAAACGGTCTGCCGTGGGATCTGGATCGTGCCTTTGGCGGTGTGAAGATCTTGCCTCCCTACCAAGGAAAGAAGGGCGCTGACTGGTATCGGGGAACGGCAAACGCCATTTATCAGAATATGGAATTTATTGACCGATATGACCCGGAGTATGTGTTGATCCTTTCGGGAGACCATATCTATAAAATGGATTACGCAAAGATGCTGGAGCATCATAAGAAGATGGGGGCGGATTGCACCATTGCGGTGATTGACGTTCCGCTGAAGGAGGCAAGCCGCTTTGGGATCATGAGTGCCGATGAGGAGGGACGGATCTTCAAATTCTCAGAGAAGCCGAAAAATCCCGACAGCACCAAGGCCTCCATGGGCATCTATATCTTCTCCAAGGAGGTTCTGTTCCGTTATCTGACGGCAGATGCCGCCGATCCCGCAAGCACCAACGATTTCGGAAAGAATATCATTCCTGCCATGCTGGCGGCAGGAGAGCGGATGTATGCCTACCCCTTTGTGGGATATTGGAAGGACGTGGGAACCATCTCGTCCTTGTGGGAAGCCAACATGGATCTGTTGGGCGAAACACCGGAGCTGAGCCTGAACGATGAGGAATGGCGTATCTATTCCCGTCATGATGCCCATTCTCCCCAATTTGTGGGTCCCGATGCGGTCATTGAAAACAGCTCGATCACCGAGGGGTGTGAAATTTACGGAACGGTACGCAATTCCGTGCTTGGTGCGGGCGTTTGCGTATTGGAGGGAGCGGTCGTCTCCGACTCGGTCATTATGGATGATGTGGTGATCGGAGAGGGCTCCCGAATTCAATATTCGATTCTGGATACGGGAGTCCGTGTGGGACGGGACTGTCGAATCGGTCTTGACCGCAAGAAGGAAAAGGGAATCACGGTCATTGCCACGGGCTTGAAGCTTCCCACATGCTGTGAGATCGGAGACGGCGAAATGATCTCCACCTTAGACGATATCAAAGAAAGAGAGAGGATCTGACATGGGAGTTGCAGGCTTGATTTTTTCCAATATACATAATTCTTCCATTCCGGAGTTGACGGGTATCCGTACGATGGCGTCGGTTCCCTTCGGCTGCCGATACCGTTTGGTGGATTTTCCCCTCTCCAACATGGTCAATTCGGGGATCCATAAGATCGGTATTATCACCCATAACAATTATCAATCGCTGATGGATCATATCGGAACGGGAAAGGACTGGGATCTGGCGAGACGGTCGGGCGGCATTAAGCTGTTGCCTCCCTTTATTACAACTTATGAAAATTCCAACGGAGGCAGACTGTATACCTCTCGGCTGGAGGCGTTGATGGGTGTTTCCAATTTTATTTCCCGATGTGACGAGGACTATATCGTCTTGTCCGATTGTGACGTGATCTGTACGATTGATCTCTCGGATGTTATTCGTCAGCATATGGAGAACGAAGCTGACCTGACGATTGTGACCCATCGGGTCAGCGAGAGCGGAGCGGATATTGCACCGAGAAGCAAGGTGATCACCGCCGATGAGAACGGACGGATCACAGAGGTATCCTCTTATGTGGAGGGAGAGGCGATCGGTGAGATCAGCACCAATATTATGGTGGTCAGTCGGATGTTCCTACTGAACGCTATCAGCGATGCGGGGGCGCACGGGTATACCGATTTTTATCGGGATATCGTGGCAAGCCGTGCCGCTAAGAATCGGTTTTACCGTTATTTGTATGACGGTATCTACATTCAGGTCACATCCTTGGAAAGCTATTTCCGCAATTCCATGCGTCTGTTGGAGCCGAATGTGCGGAACGGGCTGTTCCGTGCGGATCGTCCGATCTATACCAAGCTCCGCAATTCCGCACCGACCCGATATACGGGAGAGGCGAATGTGGTGAACAGCTATGTTGCCGACGGATGCGTGATTGAGGGAACGGTGGAAAATTCCATTTTGTTCCGCGGTGTGCGGGTAGGCAAGGGAACAACGGTGAAAAATTCGATTTTGCTACAGGATACCTTTACGGGAACCAACGTAACCTTAAACTGTGTGATCACCGATAAGAATGTAGTAATTCGGGACGGAAGAATGCTTTCGGGACACGAAACCATGCCTTTCTTTATCCCCAAAGGAAGTATGGTATAACACGCCAAGAATGCCGTCGAATCCTTCGACGGCATTCTTTCCGAACGGACGGATCGTTTGTCGATGGGAAGATCGAAACTCGTTTTTCCAAGAAAAGGGGATTGAAAAATCTTCATAGGTATGATATAATATAATATATTTTTAAAATATTTAAAATCAATAAAAAAGGAAATACTAAACGTATGAAGAAAATATTATTTGTAGGAGCGGAGGCGATGCCCTTTGCGGCAACGGGAGGACTGGGCGATGTGCTCGGCTCTCTTCCCACTGCCATTCATGAGGCGGCAGAGGGAGAGGCGGATGTACGGGTAGTCATGCCCTTGTACAGTGCTGTTTCGGCAGACTTTCGGAGTCAGATGACTCTGGTGCAGGAATATGAGGTCTGCCTGTCTTGGCGGCGGCAGTATTGCGGTATTTACAGCCTTGTCAAGGGCGGTGTTACCTATTATTTTATAGACAATGAATATTATTTCAAGCGGGATAGCTTATACGGCTGCTTCGACGATGGCGAACGCTTTGCGTTTTTCTGCAAGGCGGCGGTGGATATGCTTGGTGTGATCGGATTTTATCCCGATGTTCTGCACGCCCATGATTGGCAGGCGGCGCTGAGCCTTGTCTATCTGAATGGCAAGTATCGGCAGGTGGCAGGCTATGAAGCCATTCAGACCGTCTTTACCATTCACAATATCGAGTATCAGGGAAAATACGATTTTGGGATCCTCGGAGATGTCTTTGAGCTTGGCGAGGAGGATCGGGAGCTGGTGGAATACGACGGCTGTATCAATTTGATGAAGGCGGCGATCGTTTGCGCCGACCGTGTCAGCACGGTCAGCCCTCAATATGCAAAAGAAATTCAAACACCCGAATATGCCCACGGGCTGGACGGCATTTTGCGTCAGCAAGCAGAAAAGCTGTGCGGGATCCTCAACGGCATCGACTATGACTATTATAATCCCGGGCGGAAGGGGGCTGTGGCAAAGACCTATTCGTGGCGTACCATCCCAGCTAAATACGAAAACAAGGCGGCACTGCAAGCCGAGCTTGGTCTGCCGCAGAAAAATGACGTGCCGATGCTTTCGGTCATTTCCCGACTTGCCTCCCATAAGGGTTTGGATCTGATATCCGAAATGGCATATGACTTTTTGAGCGAGCATGAGGTACAGCTTGTGATCCTCGGCAAGGGAGAGTCGGGCTATGAGAGCTTTTTTGAGGGCTTACAGCAGGCATTTCCCGATCGGGTGCGGGCGCTTATTACCTACGACCGCAGTTTGGCGAACCGTATTTACGCCGCCACGGATATCTTTTTGATGCCCTCCAAGAGCGAGCCGTGCGGTCTTTCTCAAATGATCGCTTCCCGCTTCGGTGCCATTCCCGTGACAAGGGAAACGGGCGGTCTGTACGATTCCATCAAGGGCTATTGGGAGGAAAAGGGCAGAATGCACGGCAACGGCTTTACCTTTGCGGGCTATTCCGCCGCAGAGCTTGCCGAGCGGACGGGTGCCGCCGTGGCACTTTGGCAGGATGAGGAAAAGCGAAAAAAGCTGATCGGACGAATCATGCGGACCGACTTTTCATGGAAGACCTCCGCACTCAAATATTTGGAGATGTACGCATCTCTGTGAAGTCTGTACGGTAACAGGCAGAATGAAAGGAATCTATGAATATGACAAAAAACGAAATCAGAGAAACAATTGAAGCCAAGCTTTCACGCTACTTTGGCTGTACGCCGAAGGAGGCATCCCGAGATCAGATGTACAAGGCGGTCGCTATGACCGTGAAGGACATTCTGACCCAAAAGCGAGGCGATTTTAAGCAGGAGGTCAATGCCAAGGGAGCCAAGCGTGTGTATTACATGTGCGTGGAATTTTTGCTGGGGCGCTCCTTGAAAACAAATCTTTGCAATTTGGGATTGGATTCCGCCTATGCCACCGTCCTGAAGGAGATGGGCTTTGGTATGGAGGAAATTCTGGAATGCGAATCCGATGCGGGACTGGGCAACGGAGGGCTTGGTCGGCTTGCAGCCTGCTTTATGGACGCTCTTTCCTCACAGGATTATCCCGCCACCGGCTTTTCCATCTGCTATGAATACGGATTTTTCAAGCAGATGATCGTGGACGGTATGCAGGTCGAGCTGCCCGACAACTGGCTGCCGGGCGGCGAGGTATGGCTGGTGCCGAGAACCGACCGTATCTATCACGTCAAAATGGGCGGACATGTGAAGGAAAACTGGAAGGACGGACATCTGGAGATCCTGTATGAGGATTGCGAGGAGATCGAAGCAGTTCCGTATGATATGATGATCTCGGGTGCCGACAGCAAGGCGGTCAGCCAGCTTCGTCTGTGGCGTGCCAGAGATACCCGCAACTTTAACATGGGTCTCTTTACGCAGGGACAGTATACCCGCGCGATGGAGGAAAGCACCAATGCGGAGATCATTTCCAAGGTGCTGTATCCCTCCGACAACCATATCGAGGGTAAGCTGTTGCGCCTGTCTCAGCAGTATTTTTTGGTATCCGCTTCCTGTCAGAGCATCATTCGGGATCATATGGCGGTCTACGGAACCCTTGATAATTTGGCGGAGAAGGTAGCCATCCACATCAATGATACCCACCCCGCTCTTTGTATTCCCGAGCTGATGCGGATCTTGATTGACGAATATTTTTATTCGTGGGAGAGAGCGTGGGAGACGGTGGTCGCCATTTGCTCCTATACCAACCATACCGTTATGCCCGAGGCGTTGGAGACATGGAATGAGGATATCTTCCGTTTGAAGCTGCCCCGTATCCACATGATCATCAAGGAGATCAACGAGCGCTTTTGCCGAGAGGCGTGGAAGGCATTCCCCGGCAACTGGAACCGTATTTCCAAGATGAGTGTCATCGGCTACGGACAGGTACGGATGGCAAATCTGTGCGCAGTAGGCTGTCATTCGGTCAATGGCGTTTCCAAGCTCCATTCGGAGATCCTCACTAAGTCGATCTTCAAGGACTTTTATGCCATGTACCCCGAACGCTTCTGCAACGTGACCAACGGGATCGCACATCGCCGTTGGCTATGTTACGCCAATCCTCAGCTTGCGGGCTTGCTGGACGAGACCATCGGGCGGGGCTATCGCCATGATCCCGAGGAGCTTCGAGAATTTGCTAAGTTTGCCGATGATAAGCGTATTTTGGCGGAGATACGGCGGATCAAGCACGAAAACAAGATCGCCTTTTCAAACTATCTCTATCGGAAAACAGGGCGGACGGTGGATACGCACTCTCTGTTTGACGTGCATATCAAGCGGTTGCATGAGTATAAGCGACAGCTTCTCAACGTGCTGAATATTATCGGCTTGTATCTGGATATTAAGGATCACCCCGAACGGGACTTTCAGCCGCAGACCTTCCTGTTCGGTGCCAAGGCGGCGCCCGGCTATTATATGGCAAAAAATATCATTAAGCTGATCTGGTGCCTTGGCAGAGAGATCGATAGCGATCCCGTGGTTCGGGAAAAGCTTTCGGTGATCTTCTTGGAGGATTATAATGTCAGTGTGGCGGAGGCGTTGATCCCGGCGGCGGAGATCAGCGAGCAGATCTCTCTTGCGGGCAAGGAAGCCAGCGGCACGGGCTGTATGAAGCTGATGATAAACGGTGCCATGACTATCGGAACGCTGGACGGCGCCAATGTGGAAATGCTGGCGGCGGCAGGCAAGGAAAATATGTATATCTTTGGCTTGACCAGCTCTGAGGTGGACGATATTTGGCTCAGAGGCTATAACTGCGCCGAGTATTATGCGGGCAATGAGCGACTGAAGCGCATTATCAATGCCTTGAATATCGGCTTTGCGGGCGAGTCCTTCTCCGAGATCGCCAACTATCTGCTCTCCGGACCGGGCATTGCCGACCCATATATGTGTCTTGCGGATTTTGAATCCTATCATATGACCAGAGAGCGGGCGATCGCCGATTATCAGGATAAGGAAAAATGGAACCGCATGTCGCTGATGAATATTGCTTCGGCAGGATATTTTGCCGCCGACCGCTCGATCAACGACTATGCGAGAGATATCTGGAATCTGAAAAAAATGACCGATTGAACAAATCATAAAATAAGGATTGTTTCATGCTTACAAAAATCAGTATGTCGGCGATGCCGACGATCCGAAAGACCGTAGGTACTGCCGATGCCTCCGACAGAGGAGCCTTTGCCTGCGGCGAGCAGATCCGATTCACCGTGGAGGCACCCAGACGCTTGGGTGCCTCGGCGGTGGTTTTGCGTATCGGTGGGGACAATTTGCCCGACCGTGATCTTCCGCTGACCTTTACGGCGACCGAGGAGGGAATCGACCGCTATTGCCTTGTGTTGGATACCGCAGAGCTTTGCGGCAAGGAGACAGACGGGCTGTTCTTTTACGAATTTCTGTTTTTGCGGGGAATGGATACGCTGTTTACCTCTACCGACAATCAGGTCGATTTTACCTTGGAGAGCTATTCCGATCGCCGCTTTGTTTTGCTGATCCATGAACCGAATTACACCACCCCCGCTTGGTTTGGCGGACGGGTGATGTACCATATTTTTGTAGACCGATTTTTTTGCGGGCAGGGAGAGGTAGCCAAGCGGGAGGATGCGATCCTCAATGAGGACTGGGAAAACGGAATTCCTCAGTATGCCGAGAAAAACGGTGATAAGCTGGCAAACAATATGTTTTTCGGCGGAAACCTGTGGGGGATTGCCGAAAAGCTTGACTATCTGAAATCCCTTGGGGTGGGAGTGCTGTATCTCAGCCCCATCTTCCGTGCCTATTCCAATCACAAATACGACACGGGAGATTATTGCGAGATCGACGGCATGTTCGGCGGAGAGGCGGCGTTTTTGAACCTGCTCCAAAAAGCCAAGGAAGCCGATATCAAAATTCTTTTGGACGGCGTATTCAATCATACGGGAGATAATAGCCGCTATTTCGACCGCTACGGTGCTTATGGCGGTATCGGTGCATACAGCGATCCCGATTCACCCTATCGGGATTGGTATCGCTTCCGTTCCTATCCCGATCAGTATGAGACATGGTGGGGGATCGAAATTCTGCCCAAGCTGAATCATGACAACGAGGTCTGCCGTAAATTCTTTACAGACAAGGGCGGTGTGTGCGAGAAGTATGTACAAATGGGGATCGGCGGATGGAGACTGGACGTTGCCGATGAGCTTCCCGATTCCTTTCTGGATGAGCTTCGTACCACCGTCAAGGATGCTTCGAACGGAGAGGCGTTGATCCTCGGAGAGGTTTGGGAAAATGCCGCCGTCAAGGAGGCATACGGAAGCCGTCGGCGGTATTTCCGAGGAGGACAGCTGGACAGCGTGATGAATTATCCCTTGCGAAACGGCATTTTGCAGTATTTGTCCGAAAAGGATGCTTCCTTCCTTGCCATGACTTTGACCGAGCTGTACGCTACCTACCCCCGATGTGTGTGCCATAGCTTGATGAACCTGTTGGGAACGCATGATACCGAGCGGATCCTGACGGTATTGGGCGTGGGCGAGGAATGGGATTACGAGGCAACCAATGAAGAGCTGGCATACAGGCGGCTTTTACCCCACCAGTTGGATCGTGGCGTGACCTTGTTGAAGATGGCGGCGACCATCCAATACACCGTTTACGGAGTTCCTTCTGTCTTTTACGGCGATGAGGTGGGCATGGAGGGCTATCACGATCCCTTCTGCCGCAGACCTTATCCTTGGGGCAGGGAAAATGCCGAGCTGTTGGCGCACTATCGCCGTCTCGGAGCAATTCGTCGGGAGCATCCTGTCTTTATTGACGGTGATTTTCGTATTGAGTACGCCGAGGGCGGACTTTTGGTGTACCGACGGCAAGGACGGGGTGAGGAGCTGACGATCCTGTGCAATGCGGGAGATACTGCTGTTTTGTATGAGGTACACGGCAGACAGATCGACCTTCTGACAGAAAAGCCATATCAAGGCGAGATCGAAGCCAATACGGCACTGATTTTGACTCACACGGAGAAAAAGGAGAAAAAGCATGGGACTGTTTCAAAGACTGAAAAGAAAGCCGAAGCCCGACAGTAAGCAATTCCGATGGGAAATGGCACTCTCCATCAACGGCAGACATATCCGCTATGTCACCGAAAAGCGGGATAACGTGGATGAGGTTATCGGCAGAGAAGGACACCTGAATATCAAGGAGGATGAGCTGATCGTGTTTGCCTCAGCACAAACCGTATTTCGTGCAAGGATCGATGAGCTTCAGATATGGGAGCTGCTTTCTAAGGACGGCGTAGTGCTGACAGGAGCGGACTTGGAGCACGGCGGAGTCGAACGAACCGTTGTGGCGTACTATGTGTATTATCGAAAATAATCCAAAAAGAATGGCAGAGCTTGTATAAGTCTCTGCCGTTTTGTGTTCGTTGTGCAATCCGACAAAAGTAACGACATGACAAAAAAGAAGGGATAGACCCTTGACAAAGAAAGAGCGGTGCGGTATAATATAGATATGATTCTTTGACAAAAAAGGAGAATGAAACCCATGCAAACCAAGCACTCTTACAAATGGCTGCTTCGCACCTTGACCTTGCTGCTGGGAGTGATCCTGTTGGCAGGAGGATGCGCAAGAGGGGATGTTTTGGAGGGAGACAGTGAGGAAGCAACGGGATCCGCAGAAAGCGAAGCTCCGTTCGTTACCGAAACCGAATCCGAAACCGTGAAGCAGACAAAAAAGCAAACCGAACGAGAAACGGAGGAGCCTATGCCGGAGAATGCCGTTACGTATCCCTTGAATTCAAATACCGAGGGGATCAAAATTCTTGGAAAGCGATATTTGGCGGATGATAAGCAGATCAATTGTGACTGGACCTGCTCGGGAATTGAATTCGTGATCGACCATGAGGGCGGACCGATTGCGTTTTCTGTCAAAGGACACGCAGGATCGTCTTATTTCCGCATTTGGGTAGATGGAGAAGAATGCATAAACCCGGTAAGGAAAAGCATAAAAACTCCGTATTTTACAGCCTATGCTGCCGTGAATACGCTGCAAACGAAAGGAATTGAAGCAGGGGAGCATACCGTACGCATCATGAAGGTAACGGGGCACACCCTGTCCAGAGCCCAGATTTTGTCAGTTACCTTTGCGGGAACCATCCTGACCGAGAAAAAGCCGCAGGACAGTGATCTGTATATCGAATATGTAGGTGACAGCATTTGTTGCGCATGGGGAACCATCGGAAGCCACAAGGGAGACTTTGACGATCAGGACGGTACGCTTGCCTATCCCTATCTTGTCTCCGAGGAGTTGGGAGCAGACTATGCCGTTACGGCACTTTCGGGACAGGGTCTTTTGTGCGGAAATCCGGGTATGACCGACGGATATCTGTATGCCAGTCCCCTGCGGGATAAGACAGATAACGGAATGTATCAATTTGAAAGAAAAGCCGATATCGTGGTGATCAATATTGGCACGAATGATTATTCGCAAAATAAGGGAGAAGCCAACTTTGAGACCTCCTACCTGAGCTTTTTGAATACGGTACGGCAAAAGAACGGAGCCGACTGTAAGATCGTTTGTGTGTACAATATGATGAATGACACCTACAAAGATGCCATCCTTTCTGCGGTAGAGGACTTCGGTGGAGAAGGAAATGGCGTGTATGTCTGGAAGGCAAAAAACTGCGGTGGCGGACATCCTACCATTTCGCAGCATGCGCAATATGCCGAAGATCTTTTGACCTTTATGGCGCAGAAGGGAATCGTTTCGGGGCGGTAATTTGAATCAAGGAAAGACGTGACCGTCGTTGATCGGCGATCACGTCTTTCGTTTGGTAAAAAAATTCAAAAAAATCCTCGCATGTCTCTTGACAAATCCCCGAAATAGGGGTATAATAAATAGCGCAGTGAAACACTGCGAAATTTTGTGTAGAAGAGTAAGAATACGAGCGTAAAGTGCCTGAGGGACGGGGAGTTGCCGTCGGGACGAAAAGCGGTTGCCGCTTGCGGTTCGGATTCTGCATCCCGCTTCATACGGCAAAAGGTTATAAAAAGGCACAGCCTTCTTTCCTTCGCCCTATGCAGTCGAGGAGAGGAGGTATTTTTTATGAAAAAAACAGCAACCAAAACCTTGAAAAATGTACGCACCCTGACCTTGATCGCCATGCTGACCGCTATGAGCGTGGTGATCGGCATTTTTTGCAAAAGCTTTTTGAACTTCGGCGGCGGATTGTTTCGGATCACCTTTGAAAATTTGCCGATCATTTTAACGGGCTTTTTGTTTGGCCCGATTTTGGGTGGCGTGGTCGGAATTGCGTCGGATATGATCAGCTACCTGCTCTCGGGACAAATGTATCCGCCCAACTTGATCGTAACCCTTGGAGCCGCTGCCGTCGGTGTTGTTTCGGGTATCGTCTTTCGGCTCTGCGGAAAGAAAAAGAAAACGGTTTCGATTGTACTCTCCGCCGCCACCGCACATGTCGTGGGTTCCATGATTATCAAGCCGATCGGTTTATTTCAGTTTTACGGATGGGCAACCTTGTGGCGGATCCCTTTGTATGCTTTGCTGATCGCACCTGCGGAGATCTTGATCTTATGCTTGCTGTTCCGCAATAAAAATTTTTGCCGTTTGACGGATATAGAGTAGGAGGAAATCCATGAACTACACAGAAGCCTTGGCGTATATCCATTCGGTGAATTGGACATTTTGCAAGCCCGGATTGGAACGGATCAACGCCCTGTGCGATAAGCTGGGAGACCCGCAAAACAGCCTGCACTTTGTCCACGTGGCGGGAACCAACGGAAAGGGCTCCTTTTGCTCTATGCTCTCCTCGGTGCTTCACCGTGCGGGGCTTCGGGTGGGACTGTACACCTCTCCCTACATCCGTTTTTTCAATGAGCGGATGTGCGTGGACGGCACGCCCATCTCCGACGAGGAGCTGGCGGAGCTGACCGAGTATATACGCCCGATCGCTGATGCCATGACTGATAAGCCCACGGAGTTTGAGCTTATCACCGCCATTGCCTTTGAATATTTCAAGCGTCATGCCTGCAATGTGGTGATCTTAGAGGCGGGAATGGGCGGACGTCTCGATTCCACCAATATCATCCGCCATCCGTTGCTGTCGGTAATCACGGGAATTGCTCTCGATCATACCGCCTATCTTGGTGACACGGTGGAAGCCATTGCCGCAGA
Source organism: Oscillospiraceae bacterium (assembly GCA_015063535.1). Lineage (GTDB taxonomy): Bacteria > Bacillota > Clostridia > Oscillospirales > CAG-272 > HGM12713. Next base: position 16,325 of record SVTY01000012.1, on the reverse strand, counting down.
AAAGGCGGGGATCATCAAGGACGGTGCTCCCGTCCTGTACGGTGGAGAAAACCGAAACGCCGCAGCGGTGATCGAAAAGACAGCCAAAGAAAAAGGCTCCCGATTTGTTTCGGTAGACTATCGGGGCTTGCGTAATATTTGCGGTGATCTTGGGGGAACGACCTTTGACTTTGAACAATATGAAAAAATAAAGATCCGCTTGCTCGGCATGTATCAGCCCCGCAATGCGGCGGTGGTGCTGAAGGCAGTGGAGCTTTTGCGTGCGGGTGGTATGGAGATTCCCGAACAGGCAGTACGGGAGGGGCTTGCTGAGGCTCGCTGGAAGGCACGCTTTGAGGTGCTGACCGAGGATCCTCTTATGATCTTCGACGGCGCCCATAATCCACAAGGCATTCACTCCGCCGTGGAGAGCATCCGTTATTATTTTGGTGACCGTAAGGTGTATTTGCTGACGGGCGTTTTGAAGGACAAGGACTACACTGCCATTGCCGCAGATCTGTCGCAGGTGGCAAGCAGGGCATTTACCATCACGCCCGATAGCCCCCGTGCACTGATTGCTTCGGACTATGCCGAAACTCTGTCGGCATCGGGGATTGTTTCCCAAGCGTATGACAGCCTTTCGGAGGGGCTTTCCGCTGCCCGTTCCGCTGCCAAGCAAGACGGTGTGCCGCTACTTTGTCTCGGCTCACTGTATGTTTACAGCACCCTTATGGAAGAAATAGAACGATCCCATCTTAAATAAAAAAGATCCCCAAGAGCCGAGATCGGTTCTTGGGGATCAGCTTATTGTTGGTTTTTGAGAATGGTTAATGCTTCCTTTCGGTACGCACGGAAGGCGGTGGGCAAAGCGATCTTTGCGGTCAGCTCCTTCGGCGTAAACCAAAACAGGGAATCGTTGGGCTGATCGCAGAGAACCGTCAAGCCGCTCATTTCCCAGACTACATGAGTAAAGATATGGGAGGCACGGATGGAGGGGAACACCTCCTTGACCGAAATGCCCCGCTGCACCAACAGGTCGGTTGCCTCCTTGGCGGACAGCCTGCCCGGCAGATTCGGAAATTCCCACAATCCCGCCAGTAAGCCATTTTCGGGACGCTTTTGCAGTCCGATTTTTCCGTCGCAGAATAAAAGAAGAACGGTCAGCTCTTCCTTTCGCTTTTCCTTTTTGGGGCTTTTTTTCGGAAGCTCGGTCTCCCGATGCTCACGGTGCGCCAAACATACGGCTTGCCACGGACACTGTTCGCACTTGGGGACACCCGCAGGGATACAGACATGCTCTCCCAGCTCCATCAGTGCCTCGGTCAAATCTCCCGCCTCCTGTCCCGACGGATAGACCGTTCGAAGGGCTTCCGTAACTGCCTTTTTGGTGGAAGCGGCGGCAACATCGTCCTCTCTGCCGCACAGGCGCATCAGCACTCGCAAGACGTTTCCGTCCACCGCAGGCTCGGGCAAGCCGAAGGCAATGGAGGAAATCGCACCTGCCGTGTAATCTCCGATGCCGGAAAGGGATCGAAGCTCGGCAAAGCTTCGGGGCATCTTTCCCCCATGCTCGTTCATGACCGTTTGCGCCGCTTTCTTTAAATTTCTTGCTCGACTGTAATAGCCAAGACCCTCCCACAGCTTCATCAAGCGCTCATCGGACAGCTCCGAGAGTGCCTGGATGGTGGGAGCTTCCGCCAAAAAACGGTGATAATAGGGAATGACCGCCTCGATACGTGTCTGCTGAAGCATGATTTCCGACAGCCAAATGCGATAGGGATCTTTATTTTCCCGCCAAGGGAGAGGACGGCGATTTTTCCGATACCACGACAAGAGGGGAGGAAAAACAGAGGGGGAAAGAGAAAGGATCATAGCGTTCATACGAGATAGCCCGAAGCCTTGACCTCCTCCATCGTGGGGATGGAGGGAGCGGCTCCCATGCGGGAAACGGCAATGCTTGATGCGGCGGATGCAATCGCAAGTGCCTCGTTGGGAGCATGTCCGTTCATGATGGACGTAAAGAAAAATCCGGTAAAGGTATCGCCTGCGGCGGTCGTATCCACCGCCTTGACCTTGAAAATACCGTGCTCGGCGCGATCTCCCGTTCCGTCGGCGTACATCGACCCCTGACTTCCCAAGGTCAGAATGATCTTTATATCGGGATAACGGAATAAGAGAGCGTTAATGATCTCATCTGCCTCGGTCTTTCCCGTCAACTCACAGCCCTCGGTTTCATTTAAGATCAAATAATCAAGCTTTGACAGATCAAGCCCTGTAATGACCTCATTAAAGGGGGAGGGATTGAGGGCAATGCGCATTCCCTTGGTATGTGCCTTGTCTATAATCGTATCAATGCCGTTGATCTCGTTTTGGAGCATGAGCAGATCGCCCTCTCCAAATGCAGACAAGACCTCGTCGATCATATCCTCCGTTACTCGGTGATTGGCACCGCCGTACAGCAGGATACAATTTTCGCCTGCCGGTGTGACCTGAATGATGGCATGACCGCAGGAGCCGTCCGAGATCGTTCGCACAAATCGGGTATCCACCCCGCTGTCACAAAGCAGGGAACGAAGAAACTCTCCCTCCTTGCCCACAAGTCCCGCATGGTACACACATGCTCCCGCACGGGCAAAGGCGACCGATTGATTCAGCCCCTTACCTCCGGGAAACTGATCCATTTTCGCAGAGGCAAGTGTCTCTCCCGCACGAACAAAATGCTCGACCGTATATACATAATCAATATTGAGAGAACCAAAATTCAAGACCTTCATAGAGTACTCCTTAATATGCTTATTTTGCTTTGCCGCACAGATGATTGACAAATTGCTGGGCGGTTCTGCCCGAAATTCCGCCGTTGCGAAGCTCCCAAGCATGCGCCTCTGCTAAAAGCTGCTCCTCGGGCAGTGAGATCTCGGGATGCCGAGCCGCCAGCTCCGATACGATCCTGTCAAATTCGGGTCGTGTCGGCTTGAAATACCCGATGGAAAGCCCGAATCGGTTGACAAGAGACAGCTTTTCCTCGATCGTCTCGGAGCGGTGGATGTCACCGTTTGTTTCCGAGTCGGTTCGGTCATTCCATGTCTCTTTGATCAGATGGCGGCGGTTGGAGGTCGCATAGATCAAAACATTGTCGGGCTTTGTTTCCACGCCGCCTTCGATGATTGCCTTCAGATATTTATATTCGATCTCCTGTTCCTCAAAGGAGAGATCATCCATGTAAATGATGAAGCGGTAATTTCTGTTCTTGATCTGAGAGATGATGTGGGACAGATGGCAGAATTGGTGCTTGTAGATCTCGATCATGCGAAGCCCCTGCTCATAATAGCGGTTCACGATCGCCTTGATGCTGGTGGATTTTCCCGTACCGCTGTCTCCGTAGAGCAGGACATTGTTGGCACCCCGTCCCTCCACAAACGCCTCGGTGTTTTCAATCAGCCGTTGCTTTTGCAGCTCGTATCCGATCAGCTGCTCCAATACCGTCGGCTCCATGTTGGTGATGGGACAAACCGAGTAGCCATCCCCTTCGGAAATGATACGAAACGCCTTATTCAAGCCGAACATTCCCACACCGTATTTGCCGTAAAAGTCGGCGACAGCCAAAAAGACCGCCTCTCCGTCTGCCGCTTGCTCGATCTGCTTGCTCAGCGCACGAACCTTTTCGCTGACATTTTTGTTATAGATCTGCTCCCGCTTGGCAATGGCATGATAATCCGATAGGGTAGAAAAGCAATGGATACCCAGCCGTTGCTCCAATTCAGAAAAGTCAAAGTCAAACAGTTCCTTGAATACCGTAAAATCATTGATGGCAAATTGATTGACCGTTCCTTCCTGCCGTCCCGCTTTTTCATAGGTCAGGCTGAAGGGATTTTCGTCGGTGATGATCAGAAAGGTCAGATAATTGTGCCAAAGGTTGTTGTCGAAGCCGTATTTGGTCGCTACCTCCAAGAGACGGCGAACCTGCGCATAGCAACGGGAACGCAGATGCTCGGGGGTATCGGCATCGGAGTCAAGATCCTCAAAGATCCGTCCAAGCTCGGATAAAATGCTGTCGCCCGACAGATCCCGATAGATGATCAGGCGAGAAATTTGCTTATACATAACTGCCTCCAAAGGGATAAAATACATTGCTATCATTATACAACGGATGAAGGAAAAAGTCAAGCATTTGAACGAGAAAAAGAAAAAAACGTCCGAAGCTATAGGACAGCTTCGGACGATCCTTATGCGGATGGAGTTGGCTTGCTTCGTTTTCTCAGCCGAGGAAGCAGCTCCTTCCCCAGTACCTCCTTTTCCTCAATCACCATCATGGCGATCACCACCGCCGAGTGAAGGATAAAGCATTGCGGCAGAAGGCAGAAGGTAAAGAAGAGGAAGAGGAATAACACGGTATAAAGCCGTTGCTTCCATTGGGTCAGCGTATCATAGGAGCGTAAAAATTCCAAGAAGGGGATCAACTCAAAGATCAGAATATAGAAGTAGGAGATCGTCGGGATCAACACGATGATCCCCGAGGCGATGATCATACAGGATAGACGGGATCGGGTAGCAATCGCCGTTACAGTTGCCAGTGCAAAAATCAGTACAAGCAACGCCAGATTGGTTGCCGTAAAAGCCACGGTCTCGGTGGCGGCGGGGGAGATCAGCCAGAACAGCTTGTACAGCAGTGAGGTCACCGAAAGGTTCCGCAAGGAAAGCAACCGTGCATCGCTGGACATAAAGCCGCCCAGATTTTCAAAGAAGGGCTCCATGCCGTCCGCTCCTCCGGAGAAGAAGTGGAAGGACAGGAAAAACAGAACAAAGAAATAGACCGCCACACGGAAGGAGGCAAAGAAGCGCTTTTCCTTCAGCAGAAGAACGCCGAAGAACAGCGGATAGATCTTGATAGAGCCTGCGATCACCAGACAAAGATAGGCGATCTCCCGCACCCAAGGACGGGAATCCTTATACAGCAGTAAAAACAGCAAAAGGAAGATCAGGGCAAAATAAATGGTGTTTCCACGCATGATCGCATAAACGCAGGGAGCAGAGAGCAGAAGCGTCAGCGAGATCTTCAGTGCCGCCATGGGTGTGGGCTTGTACATACGGATCACAATGAGAAGGATCGACACAATACTGATCAGGAAGAAGAGGACAAGAGCAATCCAAAACTCCTTGTGCAAAATGACCTGAGAGGTCAATTCGTCAATGTTGACCCATTCCTGATCGGCATAGGAGGCAAACACGTCCTTGCAGATCCATGCGAAGGGATACAGAACCATAATGGCAATCGGGGGATAAGAGGCACCGTCCTCCAGAACATACGGGGCATCTGCCAAAGCGGCATTCATGATGGATACAAAATCCGAAAAGATACCGAGCAGCCAATTGAATTGTTCGTTTCCGTGATAGAGGGAGGCAAAGGCATATACATAATACAGGATGATCCCCAGCATGGCAACTGCCGTACCGGCAAGTATCACATAAAAGAAAAGGTTTATCAGCCGATTTTGCTCGGTTGAAAACCGAGAAGCGTTCCGAAAAAGCCAACAGGGGCTTTTTTTCGCTTCTGCCGACTCACGTACATCCAACGACATGACAGTTGTCCTTTCTGTAGAATTTGCGCAGGGATATCCCCACAAGCATACGTAAAGATTATACCATATCATCCGTAAATTGTCAAGGTATCTCCTTATGAATCTTATATCTTTCGGCTTTTTTTAAAGAAAAGACCGTAGAAAACAAATTTTTTGTCAAATAAAAGCAAAGAAAATGCGGTATCCTAAAAAAAACACTTGCGAAGGAGAAAAAAACGTGGTATAATACAAGAAATACAAACAGTTGGGAAGAAAGAATATGCCGAGATTTTTTATAAGAAACGATCAGGTGCTGAGCGGAGAGCTTTTCTTGCGAGGGAGCGATGCGCACCACATCGCCCGCTCCTTGCGGATGGCGGTGGGGGACACCCTGACGGTCTGCGATATGCAGGGAAGAGAATATGAATGCCGTATCACCTCCTTTGCGGAGGATGAGGAGGTTCGGGCAAGGATCCTTTCGGTGCGGGAGGCGGAGAATGAGCCCCCTTGCCGCATCCGGCTGTTTCAGGCACTTCCCAAGGGAGACAAGCTGGATACCGTGATCCAAAAGGCGGTAGAATGCGGTGCCTGCGAGATCATCCCCTTTGAAAGCGAGCGCTGTGTCGTGCGGATGAAGCCCGAGGCGGAGGAACGAAAGACCGAGCGTCGGGGGCGGATCGCCGCAGAGGCGGCAAAGCAAAGCGGAAGAAGTGTCATTCCCTTGGTGCGCTCCACAGTTTCCTTTTCCGAAATGCTGACGGAGGCGCAAAGCGACCTCTGCCTGTTTTGCTATGAGGGAGACGGGACACGTCCCTTGGGAGAAGTCCTGAAGGAGCGGAAGGAATTGCTTTGCAACGGCGGAACGGTCTCGGTGGTCATCGGAAGCGAGGGTGGCTTCTCGCAAAGCGAGGTGGAGGCGGCGAAGGCTGCTGGAATGCTGCCTATTGGCTTGGGAAAACGCATTTTGCGTACCGAAACTGCTCCTCTGTTTGTTCTTTCCTGCTTGGTTTATGTGGGGGAATTAGAGGGGTGATTCATCCTTTCCTATAATTTCTTACAAAAAAAATGTTAAAAATTATTAAAAAAATCGAAAATGCTATTGAAAAATCACAAAAAATGATTTATAATATAGGGTAGTATACACAATTCCAATTTTTAATACGAATTTGAGAGGATTGCAACTATGTCTAACAGATTGTTTCAGGGCGTAATTTATCAGATGAAGGATGCGTTTGACCGTATCATCGGCGTGATCGACGAGAACGGTGTGGTCATTTCCTGCTCCGATCTCGGAAAAATGGGAGACATCCGTCAGGGTGTTCGGGACGAGCTTTCGTTCTCCACCGAGGTCATGGCAAAGGATGGCTATACATACCGTTATATGGGGCTGGGTCAGAAGAGCGAATATGTGGTGTTCGTCGAGGGCGAGGACAAAATGGCAGAGAAGATGTCCAAGCTGTTGGCTGTTTCCTTGGGGAACATCAAGAGCCTGTATGACGAAAAGTATGATAAGGGCTCCTTTATCAAGAACATCATCCTTGATAATATTCTGCCCAGCGATATCTATATCAAATCCAAGGAGCTGCATTTCAGCACCGAGGAATTGCGTGTCGTGTTCCTGATCAAATTCTTTGGCAAGACCGACATGATGCCCTTTGAAATGCTTCAGAATATGTTCCCCGACAAGTCTCGGGATTATGTCATCAGCGTAGGCGAGCATGATATCGTGCTGGTCAAGGAGCTGAAGGCAGGCACCGAGATGCGGGATATCGAAAAGATCGCCATCAATATTGCGGATACCCTCTCTACCGAGTTCTATACCAAGGTGGTCATCGGTATTTCCACGATGGTCGATAACATCAAGGATCTTGCCAAGGCATATCAGGAGGCACAGGTCGCCCTGGAGGTTGGCAAGGTATTTGAGACCGAAAAGAACATCGTAAGCTATGAGAATCTGGGAATCGGCAGATTGATCTATCAATTGCCCACCACCCTGTGCGAAATGTTCCTGCAGGAGGTATTCAAGAAGGGAAGTCTGGAATCTCTCGACCGTGAAACGCTGATGACCATTCAGTGCTTCTTCGAGAACAATCTGAACGTATCCGAAACCTCCCGTAAGCTGTTTGTACATAGAAACACACTGGTCTACCGTTTGGAGAAGATCCGCAAGCTGACGGGACTTGACCTGCGTGAGTTCGAGCATGCCATCACCTTTAAGGTAGCGCTGATGGTCAGAAAATATTTGGATTCCAAGCCTGTAAAATTCTGATGGATCCGGATAGAGCGAATGGCGAAATACTTTGCGCCGCAAGGTATTTCGCTTTTCGATGCTTAAACGGAGCCAAACACTGACATTGGATTTTTTTCTCGGGATCCGTCATAACGGAGTATTGCCAAAGGTATCATAGAACAAGGAGAAAGGTTCGAAATGTCTGAAGAAAACAAAGAGATCAAGGATGTAAACGAGCTTCGGGAGGAGCAGCCCGACACGGACGGTACACAGACGGCAGAGGAGCCTGCCGCAGAGCCTACCGCCGAGCAAGCGACCGCCGAGCAAGGAGAGGCATCGGAGGAGCCGATGCGGTATTATATGGAAGAATCTCCTTCGGAGAAGGAGGAGGCGACGCCTCCGAGCCGTTCGAAACGGGCTCCGAAGCGTCTGTCGCTGACTGCGTTTATCGTATCCGCCATCGCCTTGGTGCTGGCGGCGGTCATGGTGACCTATACCTGCTGTAACAGTGCCTATAAAAAACAGCTTGCCGAGCTTCAATTGGGGCAAACGGGAACAGCGGGGAATTTGGATCGGTATTATCCCTTTGAGCTGTTTGATATGTTCTTGGAAACCTATTCCTTTGAGGAGACCGATGAACAGACACGCATGACGGCGGCACTGAAGGCGTATATGTACGCCACGGGCGACGAGTATGCGGAGTATTACACCAAAGAGGAATATGCGACGCTGATGCAATCCACCGCAGGAAACAGCGAAGGGATCGGCGTGAATATCATCAATACAACGGCACAGGTCAACGGAGCGGAGTATAAGGTCATTCGGATCATCCACGTGATGAAGGATTCTCCTGCCGAGGAGGCAGACCTTCGCACGGGCGATCTGATCTTCGCCACAGGAGTAGGAGAGGCAAGAGAGACCGTCCAGACCATCGGCTACGATGTGGCGATCACACGGCTTCAGGGAGCGGCGGGAACCCAAGCGGAATTTACCGTCCTTCGTCCCAAAGGAGATGGCTATGAGACCTTGGAGTTTTCCATTCTGAGAGGAAAGGTGACGACATCGTCGGTCTATTTCCATAAGCATGCCGCCGATCCGTCGGTGGGGGTCGTCAAGATACTTCAATTTGACCTGACCACACCTCAGCAGTTCAGCGAGGCGGTGGACACATTAAAGAGTCAAGGCTGTACCAAATTTGTATTTGACGTTCGGTATAACCCGGGTGGTGACCTGCAATCCATCCAAGCGGTTCTCAGCTACTTCTTGCAGGAAGGGGACGTTCTCATCCGCACCAAGCAAAAGTCGGGCGAGGAAGAGGTGTCCACCGTGGCTCCTGTCACTCATTCCGGCGATTATGAGGGATGCAGCATCCTCAAGGAGGATATCGGCAAATATAAGGATCTGAAGGCAGTCGTGCTGTGTAATGCCTCTACGGCAAGTGCGGCGGAGCTGTTTGTGGCGACCTTTCGGGATTATGAGCTGGCGCCCATCGTCGGAACCGTGACCTTTGGAAAGGGAAGCATGCAGTCGATCATTTCCTTGGAGCGCTTCGGATACAGCGGTGCGTTGAAGCTGACGACCGCTATGTATTATCCCGCAAGCGGCGAAGGCTATGACGGCGTGGGTATCACCCCCGATGTAGTGGAGGAATTGGATACGGCTCTTGCCGATGTCAATATCTATGAGATCGAGGATGAGCAAGATAACCAACTGAAAAAGGCATTAGAGCAATTCGATTAAACAACAATAAGAATTATTTATAAATGAAGGAGAAACGATCATGGCAGAACTTTTGAAATATACACAGGAAGGCTTTGAAAAGCTGAAGCAGGAATATGACTTCCGAACCAAAGAGGAAAGAGAGCGGATTAAGACTGCAATCGCAGAGGCACGCTCCTTCGGAGACCTTTCCGAGAATGCCGAATACGACGAGGCAAGAAACGAGCAGGCAAAGAACGAGGCTCGGATCAAGGAGCTGGAGGAAATGATCCAGCATGCCGTTGTGGTGGATGAGTCTCAGTTCGACTCGGAGGTGGTCGGTCTTGGCTCCTCTGTTAAGGTGGAAAAGAACGGAGTTGAGGTAGAATATAAGATCGTCGGCTCCAACGAGGCAGATCCCTTTACCAACAAAATTTCCGATATGTCTCCTGTTGGAAAGGGCTTGATCGGCGCAAGAGTCGGAGATACCGTAGAGGTAGTGATTCCCGCCGGTGTCATCAGCCTGAAGGTTTTGGACGTTTATAAGGCATAAGACGATATAGAAACTTTGGGGCTGTCTTGCAATCAAGGCATCCCCAATCTTTGAATAAAGGAAGCGTACATACGATGGAAGAAAACAAAAACCCGAACGGAGAGATCGTCATAGAGGGCAAGACGCTTCGTTGGCTGGATAATTTTTGGTATCATTATAAATGGATTGCGATCGGCGTTCTTGCGGCGCTTGTGATCGTATTTGTCTGTGTTTTTCAGACCTGCTCGGCGGAAAAAAAGGACATCATCGTTGTATATGCGGGGCCTACCTATTTGTCGGTCAGCGAAAGCGAGCAGCTGGCACAGGTCATGAATACCGTCATGCCCTATGATTTTGACGAAAACGGTGAGAAGCATGTCGTTATGAACCTGTATGAGATCTATTCCGAGGAGCAGATGCAAGCCATCAATGCCGAAGCATCGGAGGGCGGAAAGTATGTGGACGGCGCCCACAACACCTCTCAATATCAGAACTACACGACCTATATGCAAACTGGGGAATCCTGCGTGTATTTGCTTGATCCGTGGCTGTATCAATCGTTGGGAAAGGAATATTTGTGCCCCCTCTCCGAGGTGACCGAGGAAGTTCCAAAGGGAGCGATCGACGAGTATGCGGTGCGCCTTGGCGATACCGACCTGTATGCGGAATATGGAGTACTCCGCCTGTTGCCCGAGGATACCGTCATCTGTATGATGATCAACGTCTATACGCTTTTTGGAAAGCCGGCAATGGACGAGGAGGAATATCAGTGTGAGAAGGATATGCTTCGGGCGCTGGTGACCTACGTGGGCAAGGAGACGGCGGCAGAGTAAGGTATGAAAAAGACAAGCGCGTTTACGACATTTTTGCTCTTTTTGACCGCCATGATCTGGGGCTTTGCCTTTGTGGCGCAGGTGGACGGCGTTCAATATGTGGGACCCTTGACCCTCAATGGGACCCGATTTGCCCTGGGAGCGCTTTCCCTCATTCCCGTGGTTCTGATCTTCGAGCGTGGGAGAACCGACCGTAGCGAACGGCTTCGTACCCTTCGGGCATCGGTCTTGGCGGGATGTGCTTTGTTTGCGGCATCGACTCTGCAACAGATCGGGATCGAATATACCCGAAGTGCGGGCGTGGCAGGCTTTATCACAGGGCTGTATATCGTTTTGGTGCCCATTGCGGGCTTTCTGCTGTTTCGCCATAAAACGGGCGTACAGGTTTGGATCGGTGCCTTGTGTGCCGTGACGGGCTTGTTTTTGCTGTGTTTGAAGCCGGACGAGGGCTTTTCCTTTGGGCTTGGCGAGCTGTTGCTTCTCATCGGCGCCCTGTTTTGGACTGCCCATATTTTGATTATTGACCGAGTGGCAAAGGAGCTCCGCCCTTTGCATTTTGCGTGGGGACAGTTTTGCGTTTGTGCGATCCTTGGTGTGGCGGCAATGCTTTTGTTTGAGCAGCCCTCCGTTGAGGGGATCCTTCATGCCAAATGGTCGATCCTGTATTGCGGGATCCTGTCGGTGGGGGTTGCCTATACCCTTCAGGTGGTTGCCCAAAGAAGGGCAGACCCTACCTTTGCGACGATCGTCATGTCCACCGAATCGGTGTTCAGTGCCATCGGCGGTGTGCTGTTCGGCATAGACCGTATCTCGTGGGTCGGGTATGTGGGATGCGGATTGATCTTTGCAGGGATCCTGCTGTCTCAGCTTTCCGTTGGAAAAAGAAAGCTGAAAAAACCGAATGCAGAGGATACCGATTGCCCATACTAACATCGGGAGGTGTTGGAAATGGCAATAAAGGAAGAAAGACGGCAGAGAAGGCAGGAATTTTTAGCGGGCTTTTGGGTAGGCTTGGCAGTGATCGGCAGTATTGCGCTCATCCTGCTGGCATGCTTCTTTTGGTGATCCTGCGATACGGACGGAAGGAGAGAAAAGAATGGCGCAGATGCGATTGGATAAGCTGTTGGGAATCACAGGCTGTTGCTCCCGTACCGAAGCGAAAAAACTGATTCGATCGGGAGCCGTAACTGTAAACGGAATCGCCGCGGCCTCCGCCGACCAAAAGGTGGAGCCACAGCAGGATACCGTGATCTTTTGCGGGACTCCTGTGGTGTATCGGCAGTATACGTACATTGTTTTGAATAAGCCCGAGGGAGTGGTCAGTGCGACCGAAGACGGCAAAGACCGAACCGTACTGGATCTTCTTCCCGCAGATATGCGCCGTGCGGGGTTGTTCCCCTGCGGACGGCTGGATAAAAATACGGTGGGATTGGTGCTGATCACCGATAACGGAGCACTCGCTCATCGGCTTCTTGCCCCAAAAAGCCATGTGGAAAAGGAATATCGCTTTCGCTCTAAATTTCCGCTCACCCCTTCCGATGTGGATCTGTTCGAGCAGGGTGTTGTGCTGGAGGACGGATATGAGACTAAGCCGGCCCGACTTTTCTTGGAGCCATCGGGGGATGCCGGCAGGATCGTTTTGGTGGAGGGAAAATACCATCAGATCAAACGGATGCTGGAGGCACTTCATAATAAAATCACCCATTTGGAGCGGATCCGCTTCGGACCGCTTACATTGGATGGGATCCCCAACCGAGGCGATCTTCGGTATCTGACCGAGACCGAAATTGCCGCATTGGAATCCCACGAAGCATAAGCTTGGAATAAACGATCAAAAGGGAGAATAAAAATGGACATTATCAAACAGCTGGCAGAAGAATTTAAACTAAAAGAGGAGCAGGTCACAAAGACCGTTGCGCTGATCGACGAGGGAAATACCATCCCCTTTATTGCCCGTTACCGCAAGGAGGAAACGGGAAGCTTGGACGACAACGTGCTTCGTGATCTGGACGACCGCCTGACCTACCTTCGCAATATCGAAAAGAGAAAGGAAGAGGTACATAAGCTCATCGAGGAGCTTGGTATGATGACCGACGAGATCGCCGCCGCCATTAAACAGGCAAAAACGATCACCGAGGTGGACGATATTTACCGCCCCTTCCGTCCCCACAGAAAAACACGGGCATCGGTTGCAAAGGAACGGGGACTGGAGCCCCTTGCCGAGCTGATCTTGGCACAGGAAACGACCTACGAGCCAACGCTTGAGATACAGGCAGAGGCGTATATCAATGAAGAAAAGCAAGTAACAACGGCTGCCGAGGCATTGGCAGGTGCGTGTGATATCATTGCCGAAAGCATTTCGGACAACGCCGATTTCCGAAAGACCATTCGGAAGGCGACCTTTGATACCGGTCTGCTGAATACCAAAAACGCCAAGGACGAGGATTCGGTCTATGCCCAGTATTATGAATATTCCGAACGCCTTTGCAAGATCCCCTCTCACCGCATCCTTGCCATTAACCGAGGAGAGAAGGAAGAATTTCTGAAGGTCAGCATTTCGGTAGAGAAGGGGATGATCCTCAATTTCCTTTGCTCCGAGCTTATCACCAACCCGAAAAGCCCCGCTGTAACATATATAGAGTCGGCGGCGGTGGACAGCTATGACCGTCTGATCGCCCCCTCCATCGAGCGGGAGCTTCGGAACGACCTGTTTGATACCGCCAGCGAGGGTGCGATCAAGCTGTTTGCGGACAACCTGAAGCATCTGCTCATGCAGTCTCCCCTGAAGGGCAAGACAGTTCTTGGCTTTGATCCCGGATATATCAACGGCTGTAAGACCGCCGTGGTGGATAAGACGGGAAAGGTACTGGATACGGCAGTGGTCTATCCTACCACCAAATCCAAATACCGCACCGAGGAAGCTGCGGCGATCATTAAAAAAATGGTAGAAAAATACCGTGTGGATGTCATTGCCATCGGAAACGGAACTGCGTCAAGAGAGAGCGAGCAGTTTGTTGCCGATGTGCTGAAAACGGTCAAGTATGATTGCAAATATATCATCATCAGCGAAGCGGGCGCATCGGTCTATTCTGCCTCCAAGCTGGCTGCGGAGGAATTTCCCGAATTTGACGTCATGCAGCGATCTGCCGTTTCGATTGCCAGACGGTTGCAGGATCCGCTGGCAGAGCTGGTAAAGATCGATCCCAAATCCATCGGTGTCGGGCAGTATCAGCATGATATGAAGCCCGCCCGTCTGGACGGTGCTTTGCAGGGCGTGGTGGAGGATTGCGTCAACGCCGTCGGCGTGGACATCAATACTGCCTCTCATTCGCTCCTTTCCTATATTTCGGGGATCAATGCGACCAGTGCCAAAAATATCGTCAAATATCGGGAGGAAAACGGAGAATTTACCTCTCGGGCGCAAATTCTGAAGGTGCCCCGTGTGGGAGCGAAGGCATTCGAGCAGTGCGCAGGGTTTTTGCGTGTTCCTCAATCCAAGGAGATCTTGGATAACACGGGTGTACACCCCGAATCCTATGCCGCCGCCCATGCGCTTCTCGCCATGTTTGACTATACTGAGGAGGATGTAGCAAAGGGACGGCTGTCCGACCTGCCCGAACGGGTGGCACAAAAGGGAAGCGAATCGGTGGCAAAGGCTTGCGGCGTGGGTGTGCCAACCCTGCAAGATATCATTGCCGAGCTTCTCAAGCCGGGACGTGATGTCCGTGACAGTCTGCCTCAGCCCGAGCTGAGAGAGGACGTGCTGAGCATGGAGGATCTGAAGCCTGATATGATCCTTAACGGAACCGTCCGCAATGTTATTGACTTCGGTGCTTTTGTGGATATCGGTGTCCATCAAGACGGACTGGTCCACGTCTCCGAGATCTCCGATCGCTTTATCCGACATCCCTCCGAGGCTCTTTCCGTGGGAGACCGTGTAAAGGTTCGTGTGCTTTCGGTGGATCTGAAGAAAAAACGGATCGGACTCAGCATGAAGAACGTCAAATGATTTTAATTTATTAAAATAAAAATATTTAATCTTTGACCGAAATCATGTCAAAAAAGGGGTTATTGTGCAAAATTAACAAATAAAGTTATGAAATTTTGGGAATTTCCCCTCTTCCATTTTTGCAAAAAACGTGGTATAATGATATAGTACAAAAATATGTATACATTTCAATTCAAAAAATCGTTATGTTTTTTTAGGAGGAACATTCCAAATGGCAAGCTTATCACTCAGACACATTTACAAGAAGTATCCGGGCGGTGTTACCGCGGTATCGGATTTCAACCTCGATGTCAAGGACAAGGAGTTTATCGTATTTGTCGGACCTTCCGGATGCGGTAAGTCTACCACCCTTCGTATGATCGCAGGCTTGGAGGAGATCACCGAGGGCGAGCTGTATATCGGCGATACACTGGTAAACGATGTAGCACCCAAGGACAGAGAAATTGCAATGGTGTTCCAGAACTACGCCTTGTATCCTCATATGTCTGTGTTTGAGAATATGTCCTTCGGACTGAAGCTTCAGAAGAAGCCGAAGGAAGAAATCAAGCGCCGTGTCGAAGAGGCGGCAAGAATTCTGGATATCACCCACCTGCTTGACAGAAAGCCGAAGGCTTTGTCCGGCGGTCAGAAGCAGCGTGTGGCGCTGGGACGTGCTATCGTTCGTGAGCCGAAGGTATTCCTTTTGGACGAGCCGCTTTCCAACCTGGACGCAAAGCTCCGTGCAACCATGAGAACCGAGCTGACCAAGCTTCATAACCGTGTGGGAACTACCTTCGTATACGTTACTCACGACCAGGTCGAGGCTATGACCATGGCAACCAGAATCGTCGTTATGAAGGACGGTCTGATCCAGCAGGTCGATACTCCTCAGAACCTGTATGATTCTCCCTGCAACATCTTCGTTGCCGGATTCATTGGAACTCCTCAGATGAACTTCATCAACGGAACCCTGAACAGGAAGGGCGATGATGTTTACTTTGATTTCGACGGCGTATCCGTGAAATTCCCCGCAGAAAAGGCAAACGCTCCCGAGCTTGCCGAGTATATTGGTAAGGAAGTGGTGGTCGGACTTCGTCCTGAGGCAATTTCCGATTTGGAATCCGCAGTGGAAGCCAACCCCGAATCCTCCTTTGCGGTTGACGTAGACGTGACCGAGTTGATGGGTGCCGAGATCTATCTGTACCTGAACGTTGGTGAAGAGACCAGACTGATCGCTCGTGTTTCCTCTCGTTCTCAATCCAGAGCAGGTGACAAGATCAAGGTTGCTTTCGATATGAGCAGACTGCACGTGTTTGATAAGGACACCGAGCGTTGCGTGCTCCACTAAGTACATAAAAAAGCTGTTGCAATTTTGCAACAGCTTTTTTTGTAAACGAAAACCCCGCCATAGTGGCGGGGTTCAAAAAAGGTTAACCGGTGAGAGGAAATCCTCCAAATATGATATAATTAG
Source organism: Oscillospiraceae bacterium (assembly GCA_015063535.1). Classification (GTDB taxonomy): domain Bacteria; phylum Bacillota; class Clostridia; order Oscillospirales; family CAG-272; genus HGM12713. Next base: position 39 of record SVTY01000012.1, on the reverse strand, counting down.
TTCGACCTGCCAGTCAAAACTAAGAAAACATATTTGGAG
>SVTY01000011.1 GCA_015063535.1 Oscillospiraceae bacterium | reverse complement strand
CCAATTAGCGATGTTCGACCCACGGGACCCATTTATGGGTAGTAAGTAACAATTGCATGGCTGGCAGGCCAATCTAAAACGCACTTGTGCGTAGCCAGTAGTATTAGGGCTATGCCCGAAACTGAAACACCCCCCGTTTTACGGGGGGATATTTATTGTTAAAGCTCCAGAATATCGCCGTCGTTGGGGCAAAGGATCTCAAAGGGATAGTCGGGCTTTGCCGCCTCGATGTCATCGTATTTTTTGAGCGGAAACACATGGGTGAAGGCGACTCGCTTTGCCTTGCAGGCTTGCAGATACGGCGTCAGTGTCTCCAAATTGTAATGCGCCATTTCGGTGACATAGAGGTCAAGCTCCTCCTCGGCAAGGATCGCAGGCACGTCGTTTTCCCTCAGCCGTCCCGACAGGTCGCCCGAAAAGAGAACTCGCTTGTCGCCCTCGGTGACGAGCAGCGCATAGGTGCTGTGTCCCTCGCCCATATGCTTGGTGGGAATGTATTCCACCTTGATGTTTTCGTCCTCATAGGGAACGGTGGGATCGATCCGCTTCAGGTGAATGCGAGCGTCATCGTTTTCTCCAAACGCAATTGCCCGAAGCATGGTGCGATAGGCGTCGATCAGAGGCTGTTCGGGAAGGTAAAAATCGGCGGCACTTTGCTTATAATACCAGTTCATCAGCTCGATCACATGAAAGAGCCCTGCCGTATGATCGCCGTGAACATGAGAAACAAAGGCGGCTCGGAGCTTGTGGATATCGTAGCCGCTCCGAAGCAGACAGTCGATGACGGGGGCACCTGCATCCAAGAGATAGAGGGAGCCCTCGGATTCCAACAGCGTACAGCAGCAATAGCGATCGGCGGAGGGAACGCCGTGTGAGGTACCGAAAAAGGTCAGCTTCATGAAATATTCTCCTTATATATCAAGATGATATGGTCGGTCAGGGGGACGTGCTCACACATTGGAAAGGGAGGGAGCCTCGACGGACTTGCTTGCGGCTTGCGTTCGCTTGTGGGAGCGATACAGCGCAAAGTACACAAAAACGGCAAGCAAAGGAAACAGCATTCCCACCAGCATTCCCGCCTTCATGCCGAGCTGAACGGGGGTCATCGCCCAACGAGCCGCCAGTGCTTGCGCTACGGGAGCGGCGCAGACGGTATCGGTGACGATACCTACCAGCTGAGGCCCGATGGAGGCACCCATGTCTCCACCCGCCGCCATTAAGGCATACAGAAGGACACCGCCGGAGGGAAACCGTTCGGAGGCGGCAATCAGACTGCCGGGCCAAAGCATGGATACACACAAGCCGGTCAGAGCGCAGGCGGCAAGTCCCAGCACGGGAATGCCCGCAAGAACCGCTGTCAGATAGCACAGCGTAGCGCCGACGGCTCCCAAGAACAGCACACGGTGGATGTGCGTTCCGATCTTGGCGTATAATGTCCGACCTAAGCCGAGCATGAAGGCAAAAAGTGCCACGCCGAAGATATCGCCCCAAATTTTCGGGATGTTCAATGCTTGCTCTAAATAGCCGGAGCACCATTGCGCCATGGTGCATTCGGCGGCACCGCCCAGTAAAATGGCAAATACACAGAGCCAAAGCCCTTTGCTTTTGAAGAATCGGCGCACGCCCGATGCCCGCTCAGGGGTGGACATTTCGGGTAGCTCCGCACCGAAAAAGAGAAGAGCGGAGGACAGGGGAACGGGAAGAAACAGCAGAATAAGGATCTGCCACAGCTCACCGCCGAGAAGCAGGAGAAAGAGGGTTCCCAAAAGGACTGCCCCGACCACACCCCAAGCGTAGATCGAATGGAGTTTGCTCATTTCTCGGTCGGGATCCTTGGCGGGAATGGCGGCAATAATGGGGCTGATAAGAACCTCGCAGAAGCCCGCCGCCGCCGAAAAGACCACCGTTCCCAGTGTAAGACCCAGATAAACGGCGTTGGGGAACAGAAGCGGTGCCGCCGCATACAGCAGCATGCCGAGAACCGTCAGCACAGGCGTACATTTGACCGCCAAGGAAATATTGAATTTATGAGAGAAAAAGGAGAACAGCAGATCCACGATGAGCTGCGTGCAAAAATTGATGAGCACCAGCGTGCCGAGCAGGGAATAAGAAATACCGTACAGACGGTGAAAGGTCAGAAACAGCAAGGGGGGAAGGTTTCCGACCACCGACATGGAGAGATTGGTGGTATAACAAGCAAATTTCAATCGGGTGTAGGCTTTTGTCATGGGATGTCCTCTTTTGCATTCTTGGCTGAAATTATGTTACCTATATTATAGCGAGTTCGGGGAGAAAAGTCAACTGCTATTGAGAAAATAACCAAAAATAAAACCGAAAAATTGGATAGAACGGAGAAATAAAAAAATACATATGATCTCTATTGACAATCAAATGATCGTGTGATATAATCATAATATAAAGGAGGTGAGCGAATGGCAATCACGTTTCCGGGAACGACCATTGAGGTGAGCTCCTTGAAAAAGGGAAGCTCGGTGGTGTTGTTTGACGGAATCTTTGCCGCAGGAGGAATTACCTTGTCGCAGGTTTCGGTGATGACGGGACTTGAGCCGTATCTGATCCAGAACTGGATCAAACGGGGATTTGTTTCTCCCCCCGTAAAGCGGATGTATCAGCGGGATCAGTTTGCTCGGATCCTGATGATTAACATGCTTCGGGAGACCCTGCATTTGGATCGCATCTGCGGATTGATCCGAGTGCTGGGAGGAAAGACCGATGCCCCCGAGGATGATCTGATCGAAGATGCGGAGCTGTATCATTTGTATGTGGATCTGGCTTCGGATGAAGGGATTTGCTTGACTGACCCCGATTCTGTTCACCGAGCCGCACAGGCTTGTATACAAGGGGGAGCCCGGCGGAGTCCCGGTGCGGAGCGGAAGCTGGTACAGATCTTACAGATCATGCTGTATGCCCATGCTTCGGCTACGTTGCGGCAAATGGCAGAGGGGCGCTTGGCTTCGTTGGAATAACGGCGTGCGATAGCTCCTTGCGGAATTTGAAAAAATAAAACGAAAGAACGAATGGTTCGGAAAGGAAGAACGTATGGTTATGATGGAATGGTGGGAATCGCTGAGTATTGCGGGAAAAGTATTTTATTGTACGGCGATCCCCGCAACACTGATTTTGCTGATCCAGACCGTGATGCTGTTTTTGGGCATCGGCGGAGAAGCGGAGGGAGGAGATCTGCCCGACGATCTGCCCGACGGTGATGCGGGAGACGGCGTCTTTGGCGAGGATTCGGTCAGTGATATGTCCGATGCGGAGGGGATGGAAGGACTTCGTGTGTTTACCGTGCGGGGGATCGTTGCCTTCTTCGTAGTATTTGGCTGGCTTGGCGTGGCACTGGATGCGGCGGATGTGGCTCTCTATATCACGCTTCCTGTTGCCATCGGAGGCGGCTTGCTGATGATGGTGGTATTGGCGTTTTTGATGCGTGCCGTGATGAAGCTGAGAAGCGACGGCAATCTGGACAATCGCAATGCCGTCGGAACGGCAGGGAAGGTCTATTTGACGGTTCCGCCCTCCCGTTCGGGCGAGGGAAAGGTGCAGATCATGCTGCAAGGCTCCTATGTGGAGCGGGATGCGGTGACCGACGAGACCGAGGCGATCCCCACGGGCAGTGAGATCGTCGTGGTCGGCGTCAGCGGTCAGACCTCCCTTGTGGTCAGACGAAAGTAAAAATAAAATATATTTTTAAAAAGGAGAAATGAATATGCAACCTCAAATTATTATTTTGATCTGCGCCGTAGCATTGGTTTTGGTTTCCTTTATCGCATGGGTCTGCTCTCGGTACAAGAAATGTCCCTCCGATAAGATCATGGTCGTCTACGGCTCCATCGGTAAAAACAAGGACGGAACCAATCGAAGCGCCAAGTGTATTCACGGCGGTGCGGAATTTGTTATACCGATCTTTCAGTCGTATTCCTATTTGGACTTGACTCCCATTTCCATTCAGGTCGATCTGAAAAACGCCTTGTCCCGTCAGAATATCCGAATTGACGTGCCTTCTCGCTTTACCGTCGGTATCTCGACCGAGCCGGGTGTGATGCAAAATGCGGCAGAGCGGTTGCTGGGACTTCAGCTTTCGGAGATCCAGGAGCTTTCCAAGGATATCATCTTCGGTCAGCTTCGTCTGATCATTGCTACGATGGATATTGAGGAGATCAATACCGACCGTGACAAGTTTTTGGCGGCGGTCAGCAGCAACGTGGAGACCGAGCTGAAGAAGATCGGTCTGCGCCTTATTAACGTGAACGTCACCGATATCAGCGATGAATCGGGATACATTGCCGCTCTGGGTAAGGAAGCCGCCGCAAAGGCGATCAACGATGCCAAGAAGAGTGTCGCAGAGCAGGACAGAGAGGGTTCGATCGGAGAAGCCAATGCGCAGATGGAACAGCGTATCAAGGTATCCGAGGCAGAGTCCACAGCTATTCAAGGTGAAAACGAAGCCAAGATGAAGATCGCCATGTCCGATGCGGCTCTGAAGGAAAAAGAGGCAGAGGCATTGAAGATCGCAACCACCGCCGAAAAGATCCAAGCGGCAAAGGCATTGGAGGAATCCTATGCGGCTGAGCAGTCGGCGGAAGAGGCAAGACGTGCCAAGGAGCAGGCAACCTTGGAGGCGGACATCATCGTTCGTGCCGAGGCAAAGAAGAAGGAAATGGAGCTGGCGGCAGAAGCCGAAGCCGAGCAGATGCGCAGAAGGGCGCAGGGTGAGGCGGATGCGATCTATGCCAAGATGGAAGCGCAGGCACGAGGCGTGGAGGAGATCCTCAAAAAGCAGGCGGCGGGCTTTGCCGAGATCGTGAAGTCTGCGGGCGGCGACGCCGATGCGGCACTGAAGCTGTTGATCGCCGATAAGCTGGAGGATCTGATGAAGGTGCAGGTGGATGCCGTGAAGAATATCAAGATCGACAAGGTCACGGTATGGGACGGCGGACAGAATGCCGACGGCAAGACCTCTACGGCAAACTTCATTTCGGGTATGATGAGAGCCGTGCCTCCGCTTGACGAGGTGTTTTCTATGGCAGGCATGCAGCTGCCCTCCTTACTCGGTAAGAAAGCCGAGGAGACGGGGGCATCCGAAGGAGCCGGCGAATAAATACAAAGCAAAGGACGGGGCGTACCCGTCCTTTGCTTTCGGTATGTTAATCGGGAATAAAATCCCCGGGCTTTTTGCCGGTCACATGAGTAAAAGCCTTGTAGAAATTGGAGGAGCTGGAAAAGCCGCATTGCTCGGCAATGGCGAGCTTGGTCAGATCGGTGCTTTTGAGCATGACGATGGCTTTTTCCACCCGCTTGATGGTGATGTATTCCCAGGGAGAGACACCGTTGAGCTTTTTGAACACGGTAGAAAAATAGGAGGGACTCATACATGCCACATCGGCGATCTCCTTGAGGGTCAGCGGCGTATCCAGATGCTCCTCCATATATTGCATAGAGGCACCGATGCTGGCGGTCACCGAGGAGGGGGAGCCTGTTGCCTTTGCCGCATCGACACAATCGTAATGGCGGATCATATGGATCAGGGCGGAATACAGGATCAGCCTTGCCTGTAAGCCGTGGCAGGCATCCTTCTCGGACAGCTCCTTCTCCAATGCTAAAATGGTGTGTCGCAGATAGTGATCGGTGTCCTCAAAGCGGTTGCAGAAGTGCTTGCTTCTTGCGTTGAAGAGCTGTAAAAGCCCGATGTTTTCGGGATGCTCCCATAACAGCTTCGGCTCAAAATGGACGTTGAGCAGATCCAGCTGCTCCGTGATCTCGGTGATGCAATGCGCCTCATTGCTCCCGAACAGAAAGACGGAACCGGGAAAGAAGGGAAGAAGGGTATCATGAACGGCATAGGTACCCCGTCCCGAAAGGAAGATGGACAGCTCGCATTCAGTGTGGTGATGCTCCCGATAGGGAAGGCGCCCGGGAGAATGCTTGGAATGATAGGATCGAATGACGGTTCGATGGCTGTCATCGGTCAGGGTAAATTCAAAGCAACGCATGGTCAACTCCTTGCTAAAAATATTGCAAATCGTAAAATAGTGGAAAAAATGCGTAAAATGGTGGTAGAGAATCGGTTTGGTTTATGATATAATGAGTATACCACAAAAAACAAGAAATGTCAAGGAGTAAATGAAAATGGAACAGACGATCGGAGAAATGATCTCAGAAAATGTCAATCGGTGCAGCAATCCGTCAGAGCTGAAAATAACGGATATTCGTGTTGCCAATCTGACGGGGGCGCCCAAGCATTGCCCGCTTATCAAGGTCTATACCAACCAAGGGCTGGTTGGCTACGGAGAGGTGCGGGATGCGTCCAGTGCCACGTATGCGCTGATGCTGAAATCCCGTTTGATCGGTGAGAATCCCTGTAATGTAGACAAGCTCTTCCGCAGGATCAAGCAGTTTGGCGGACCCTCCCGACAGGGCGGCGGCGTCAGCGGCATAGAGATTGCCCTGTGGGACTTGGCAGGCAAGGCGTGGGGCGTGCCGCTGTGGCAGATGCTGGGCGGAAAATTCCGTGATAAGGTTCGTGTGTACGGCGATACCGATGTGGACGGCAAGCATACGGGAACCGATATGGGACATGCCATTCAAAAGCGGATCGACATGGGCTTTTCCATCGTCAAGATGGATTTGGGCATCGAGCTGTTGTACGACGAGCCGGGGACACTGAATGCGCCTCTTGGTATGCTGGAGGACATGCAGAAATATTCCATGAAGGCGATCTGCCATCAGAGCGGTTCGATCGACATGGATATGATGCTGGGAAAGAACTATGAGGTCTTTACCATTCCGCACTATGCCACGGGCATCCGTATCACCGAAAAGGGAATGGATATGCTGGAGGACTATGTGAAGCAGGTGCGTGACGTGGTCGGCTATGAGGTTCCGCTTGCCATTGACCATTTCGGACACGTTGCCATAGAGGATTGCATTAAATTTGCCCGTCGCTTGGAGAAGTACAACATCGCATGGCTGGAGGACATCCAGCCGTGGCATTTGACCGATCACTATGTGCGGATCGCCAATAGCTGTAACGTTCCCCTTGCCACGGGAGAGGATATCTATCTTGCCGAAAATTTCCGTCCGCTCATGGAGAAGCACGGCGTGTCGCTGGTGCATCCCGATCTGCTGACCATCGGCGGTGCGCTGGAAACCAAGAAGCTGGGAGATATGTGCGAAAAGTATGGCGTAGCAATGGCGATCCATATGGCGGAAAGCCCGATTGCCTGCATGGCGGCAGTCCATACGGCGGCGGCGATCCAGAATGTGATGGCGGTGGAGTTCCATTCGGTGGATATTCCGTGGTGGAACGATCTTGCCAACGGCATTGCCAACCCGCTGTTCAAGGACGGCTTTGTGGAGGTTCCCAATACACCCGGTCTTGGCATCGAGAGCCTGAACGAGGAGCTGATCGCCGAGCATCTGCATCCCAAGTATCCCGGTCAGTGGGAGTCCAGCGAGGCTTGGGACAAGGAATGGGCAAATGACAGAGAATGGAGTTGATCGTATGAAGGAATTAAAAATTCGATGGATCGGACAGGGCGGATACCTGCTGAGCGATGGTACAACTGAGCTTTGCATCGACCCCTATCTGTCCGATGTGGTGAACCGTGTTGCGGGACGGGGACGGATGGTTGCGCCTCCGTTTTCTCCCGAGGAGCTGACGAGTGATGCGGTCATCTGCACCCACAATCATTTGGATCATGTCGATATCGATGCCATTCCGCAGATGAACAAGGACATGCTGTTCTTGGCGCCGACCGATGCCGAACAGACCTTGCGGAAGTGCGGCGTGACACGCTATCAGCCCTTTGACGAGGGAGCGACCTGTCGGGTGGGCGATTTTTCGCTTACCGCCGTATACGCCGAGCATAGTGCGCCTGCCATCGGCGTGATCGTCAAGCACGGAGAGCGCACGCTGTATTTTTCGGGCGACACCGAATACAGCGAACGCCTCAAGGAGCTTGCCGCTTACTGCGTGGATGTAATGGTGATCTGTATCAACGGAAGACTTGGCAATATGAACGTAGAGGAAGCGATCCGCCTGACCGAAGCGATCCGACCGAAGGTGGGGATCCCCACACATTACGGCATGTTCGAGAGCAACACCGAGGATCCCACCAAATATACCTCCCGTGTAAGAGGAGGCGTTGCCTTGGAATATGATCGGGAATACAGCGTAGAGGAGATATTGAGTCATGTTTGATCTGAGCGGAAAGACTGCCCTTGTGACGGGATCGACCCAAGGCATCGGCTTTGCGATCGCCGAGCTTCTTGCCAAGCAGGGAGCAAAGGTGTTTGTCAGCGGAGCGGCAAGTGACGAAAAGTGCCGTGCCGCCGCCGACCGTATCGAGGGGGCTGTGGCTGTGCGAGCCGATCTTTTGAAGGCGGAGGAGATCGATGCGCTGTACCGTGCCACGGGAAATGTGGATATTTTGGTTCTGAATGCTTCTGTTCAGTATAAAAGGGCTTGGAATGAATATACCGAGGAGGAGTATGACATTCAGATGAATTGCAATGTCAAAAGCTCCTATCGTCTCATCCGCACCTATGCGCCCGGAATGCAGGCGAAGGGCTGGGGACGCATCGTCACCGTCGGCAGTGTCAATCAATACAATCAGCATCCCGAGCTGTCGCTGTACGGGGTGAGCAAGGCGGCACAGGCAAAGATGGCAAAGAATTTTGCCCCCCTGTTGGCGCCCTTCGGCGTGACGGTCAACAATGTAGCCCCCGGTGCGATCAATACGCCGAGAAACAGCGAGGCGCTGTCCGATCCTGCATTTTTGCAGGCAGTAGAGAGTAAGATCCCCTGCGGATATGTGGGGCTTCCCGAGGACATCGCACCCGCCGTACTCATGCTTTGCTCCGAGGAGGGCAGGTATATTACGGGTGCCGATCTGGTCATTGACGGCGGAATGTCATTAAAATAAAGGAAAGGAGAAAAGAGTCATGCAGTTTAACAGCAGAGAAGAAATTATTGCCTTGACTCCCCTTTGGAAGGGAGAGCGTCTGCCCGACGGACGCCCCAAGGTAGAGGAAAAATATCTGAAAGCCCTCCGCACGCTGACGCTGGAGGAGCTTTGGAAGCCGATCTTTGTCAAGGGCTATGAGAGCCAATTTGAGGGTCGTTTGCAAACGCTTCACAACGACGGACGAAAGCTGATCGGTCGGGCGGTGACCGCCACCTATTGCCCCTACCGTCCCGATCTGGACGAGGTGACCAAGGAGATCGGACGCAGCGAGGGAAGAACGGGTACATACAATCAATGGGTGATCGACAATCTGATGGAATACGATGTGCCGGTCATCGACATGTACGATAAAATTTATAAGGGTACGTTTCTTGGCGGAAACCTGACCACAGCACTGAAAAACAAGACCAAGAACGAAAACGGCGGAGCCGTGATCTGGGGTGGTGTGCGGGATACCGAGCAGATGCACAGGGTAGAAAACACACAGGTGTATTTCCGTGGGATCGATCCCACGCCCATTCGGGATTTTATTATGACAGGCTACAATACGACCACACGGATCGGAAATGCCGTGTGTCTGCCCGGAGACGTGGTGTTCGGTGCGGGCGGCGGCGTGCTGTTTATCCCGTCTCATTTGGTAGCACAGGTGGTAGGCGGTGCTGCAAAGACACAGGTCAAGGACCTGTTCGGCTTTGAAATGATAAGCCTGAACAAATTCACCACAGCGCAGATCGACCGCAATACATGGACAAAGGAAATGCTGGATCTGCTGATGGATTTCATCGAAAAGGACGACCGAGCCGCCGATTATCGGGGACTGGATTGGTCGGAGGAATACGATCTTGCCATCAACGGCGACCCCAACGATACGCAGTCCTCTTTGTAAAAAAACAAAAAAGTCGAAAAAAATCCCTCTCTGCCCGTGTGGCGGGAGGGATTTATTTTATCAATTGTTGTATATTGCTAAATCGAAAAGGGAAATATATGGAAAACAGATGATTTTTGGAAAATCCAAAAATTTTTATGTAAAATCTTGACAAGCAAGGGCTTTGTGTGATATAATAGGATAAATCGGTACCGGAAACAATACAAATGCTTTCTTGAAAAATACAGATTTGTTGGCGTTTTTGCTGTTGACAGCGTTGGAAACTCATGATATTGAAAAGGCATTGCCTTTTGATATAAAAATTCAAACAAAACAAAAAAAGGAGATCTTACCATGAAAAAAAGAAGAACAATCCTCATCACATTCCTGCTCGTTGCCGCCTTGGCTTTGGGTGTGGGATATGCCGTACTGTCCGACACGTTGGATATCACCGGTTCGGCTGACGTTAACCAGGCTGCTGCCGAGGAAGCATTCAACGCAGACATTCTTTTTAAGAGCGCTACTGCGAATGATAGCGGAAATACCGCTTCGGTCAACTCGGATAACGACGACAAGGCATCCTTTACCGCAAACAATTTGAAGGGACAGGGCGATAAGGCGACCTTTACCTTCGTGATCGAAAACAAGGGTGACCTTGCTGTTAAGGTGACACCTCGCGTCTCCAGCAACACCAATGAAGAGTATTTTTCTGTGTCCAGTGATTGGCAGGGTGCTACGAAGGATCTGGCAGCAGGCGGAACGCTCACCTATACGGTAACGATGGAGCTGATCAAGACCCCCACCGAGACCATTTCCGGTTCTTGCATTATCGAGTTGACGGCAACTGCGGAAGCACAGACTACCGCCAATACCGAAGCACAGGGCTGATTTTGATTTTGGGTCGCTGTTATAAGTGACATGACAGCAAGCGAGACAGGAGGATGTATATGAATTGCGATAAGAAGCGTGCAACCGTGTTATCCATACTCATATGCGTCCTCTGTGCTCTCTTGCTTTTTGTTCCCATTGGGAACAGCGGGATTTGGGCGGCGGCTTTGCTGGTGCCTGCCGCTTTGATCGTTTTTCTTTTTATCAAAAAAAGAAGGACGTATTCCATCAATAAATATCAGGTCTTGCTGATCGTGGTTGTCAGCGCATTGCTGACAATTATGCTGCGGTATTTTCTCGCTCTGTTCTTCGGTATGGCGAAAAGAGCGGCAACGCAGGATCTTTCTTGGTTCTTACAATCGGTGCTTCCTCTGCTTTTGGTTATCATTTCGACCGAACTCATAAGAACCGTTTTTTTGGCGCAGAATCATCGCTTGACTGCGATTGCGGCGTATGGCATCTGTTTGCTGTCGGATATTTTGCTGGTCAGTACTCTGTCGGGGCTTCAACGGTTTGCCGATTTTATGGATATGATGGGCTTGACGGTATTGCCTGCCGCTATGGGCAATCTGCTCTATCAGTATCTGAACAAACGGTATGGCTTGTTACCCGGGCTTTCTATGCGTCTGCTTTTGACGGTCTGTCCTGTTGTGATTCCTTACGTCCCCTTTACGCCCGATGCCTTGACGGCGTTTATCGGGATGATCGTTCCGTTATTGGTGTATTTTTTTATCGACCTGCTGTATGAACGGAAATTTGTTACCCATCGGCGGTCGGGGGGATGGTCGTACGTGGGAATCGGGTCTGTGCTTGTTCTTATGCTTTCGGTTGTAATGATCGTGTCCTGCCAGTTCCGATACGGTGCGCTTGTGATCGGATCGGGCAGTATGACGGGGGAGTTGAACACAGGAGATCTTGCCGTTTACGAACGGTATGAGGATCAAATCCTTCAGGTAGGAGATGTTGTTGTGTTCAAAAGCGGAAGCTCCCGTGTGATTCACCGAATCACAGACATTGATCAAGTCAACGGAGAATTGAGGTATATCACCAAAGGGGATGCCAACGAAACGGAGGATCTGGGGTATCGAGTGGACTCCGATCTTGTGGGTGTCGTGCGATTCAAAATTGCCTATGTCGGCTATCCAACGATATGGATGAATGACCTGTTTACCAATGCTTCTTAGAAAGTGAGGTGCCATCATGTCGGAAGCTCAAAAGAGAAGACGTGATAAATATCGAGAAAATCGATCGCGGTTGATTCGATGGCAAGCGGTTTTGCTGGCGATCCTGACCGTGCTGATCGTCATTTGCTCTGCGACCTATGCGTATATTGACAGAACCTATTATGTCAATTATACCGAGCGGAGCGATGTTAACTATACCGTGCAGTTGAAGGAGAACGACTTTTACGAGGAGTCGTACCTTGAGCAGGATCGAACCTATGTGGCAACGCTCATCGACACGGTTCATGCCAATTTTGTATATGACCTGAATACCGAGGCGGAGGATGTAAATTACGAATATTCCTACCGCACCGAGGCGCAGCTTTTGATTAAAAGCGCCAAATCGGACGAGCCTATCTTTGACCCGATCTATGTGATCGAGCCCGAGCAACGGTTTTCCTATAATGCGAAAGCGCCTCTGCGGATCAATGAATCGGTATTGCTGAATTACGGAGAGTATAACGACGTTGCCAATCGGTTTATCGAGACCTATGATCTGCCCGAGACCGAAAGTGCGTTGATCGTAAGACTGCATGTAAAGGTACACAGTGCCGTTGCCGCCATGGAGGGGGAAACGACGAACCATCATGTGGTGGAGCTGCATATTCCTTTGACCGAAAAAGCGGTGAATATTGAGATGACCTCCAGTATTCCCACTGCCGAGGTCAAGCAGATCGCTTGCAACGGCGGAGCGGCAAAGGCGGTCTTTATGGTGGCGGCTATCGTGCTTGGCGTGCTGGAGCTGTTTTTGATCCTGTTCCTCATTGCCTTTGTTTTGCTGACCCGTACCAAGGATACGACCTATGCGGGCAAGGTCAAGCGGATCCTGAACAACTACAAATCCTATATTCAGCGGATCAACAATCCGTTTGATAAGGACGGATATCAGGTATTGTATGTGGATACCTTCGGAGAGCTGTTGGAGATTCGGGAAACCATTCAAGCTCCCATTTTGGTGCATGAAAACGAAGATAAGACCCGAACCGAATTTGTCATTCCTACCAATACCAAGCTGCTGTATCTGTACTGCTTGCAGGTGGAGGAGTATGCCGAGCCGGAGGAGCCGATCGTAGAAGCACCTGTCGTTGAGGAGCCTGTGGCGGAAGAACCTATCATAGTAGAAGCCCCTGTGGAGGAGGTTGCGGAAGAGACGGCAGAGGAAGTGGCAGAGGAAGAGCCCGTTGTCGTGGCAGTGCCCGAGCCTGAGCCTGAGCCTCAGCCCGAACCGATACAAGAAGGGATCGAGGTGATCGGAGTCGTCTGGCCCGAGCATAAGGGACGGAGCAAGGAACGCATTTACCGTTACGATCCCAACGGAGAGAAGGTAGATGTGGGAGATGTGGTGCTGGTTCCCTCTACCGACGTGGACAGTCAGAAGGAGATCGTTCGGGAGGCAGAGGTTGCGCAGGCGAACTATTTTGCCGATCCTGCGACGATTCAACATCCCTTGAAAAAGATCATATGCGTGGTGCGCCGAAAGGCAGAGCAGGTCTTTACCTCTATGATCCTGAATGAGAAAGAGGAAAAGTCCGACAAAGCTGACGGTAGTGACGCCGACTAAAACAAACAAATAAGACCGAGGAAAGGAGAATTGGCATGAAACGGTGGATGAAGATCGTGTTTTGTGTTACGTTCTCCTTTCTGTTTTGCTTCCTGTGTGTCGGGTATGCCAAGGTAACGGATACGCTGACGATCGACGGTATGGCAAATGCCAGCGAGCCGCAGACCGTATACATCACGGAGATCGTTTCCACCACGGGAACCGTGACGGAGGCGGAGCTGGTACCGTATACGTCAGTTGACAGCACGATCACCTTGGGAAGCGCTGCGGATTCGACCGTGGTTATGACGATACGGGTGAAAAACAATACGACGGTGCGTTACGGCTATAATGCCATTCGCTATGCGGCAGAGGCATACAGCAACTCCACTGTTGCGGTCTCTACGAATATGACACGTAAGCTGGTGGACTCCAAGGGAAATGTGGTAAAAGAGGGAACGGTCATCGAGCCGGGAAAAACCGTCGAATTTCAAGCCATTTTTTCCTATGCGGGAGCCGATACCTCCCGACCGACACTGACGTCGATCATAAACTACGAATTTTTGCCTTGGGATTCCATTACGGCGGACGTGGATGCGGGACTTGCCGAGGATGTGATGGATCAGTTTGAGGATATTCTGAACAACGAGGACATTCCCGATTCGTATCAGAAGCTCTTGGATCAGATGGCAAAGAACGAGGAAGCAGACCGTATCTATGATGACTATATCGCCAACTTCGACGAGGCGTATTCCGTGGATAAAGAGGTGCTGGCGGAGCTGTTCGGTACCGATATTCTGAAAATGACCATCGACGGAAAAGAGTTGGAGGTCAAGGTCATGATCAAGAGAAAGAACGTGACCGATGCCTATGCCGGCGATGAAATGGTGCTGTATATGACGACCCATACCTTGCAGAAATCCGATGCGACCCGAACGAGAACAGGCTTTAACGGATGGCTGTACGGAACATGGTATTATGCGGGCCCTGTATATGCGGCGGTATTCTCGGTGGATCAAACGAGCGGAGAGGCTGTTTGGCGGCAGATCGGGGACATGTACGTGGGAGATGCGATCATCAACGGATATGATGGCGGTGCTTACGGCGACGGCTCCTTTAACACCGAGACTTGGGCATCCACCAAAAAATACGGAAGTGCGGCATCCGGCTCTGATATCAACAAGGTCATTGATGCCAATACCTGACAACAAGTTAGCCGCAGTCGGAAGCGAAGCTTCCTGACTGCGGCTTTTGAGGATTTTTGAAAAATGCTTGACAAGTGACCCGAAACGTGATATGATAAAGCAAAGAAAGCAAAGGAGACAGACGATGAAAATTCTATTGAATCCCGATGCGGAGATCGTCCGCATTGTAAAAGAAGGCTTGGAGCAAAGCGGCGGATACTGTCCTTGCCGCAGAGAGCGCACCGAGGAGAATAAGTGCATGTGCCTTGAATTTCGGGAGCAGATCAAGGATCCGACCTTCGAGGGCTACTGCCACTGTATGCTGTATTATAAATCATTAGAGGGAAAAAACATATGAAAACGACAAGTGGCTTGGGCTTTCACCATATCGGATTGAAATGTGCCGATCTGAAGCGATCGGAGACCTTTTATCGGGCACTGGGACTGACGGAAGTGCTTCGCTGGGGGGAAGGCGAGAAGGAGATCGTCATGCTGGACTTGGGAGACGGCGGACGGATCGAGCTGTTTGCGAACGGCACAGACGAATTTTCGGTCAAGGGCAAGTGGGTGCATTTTGCCATTGCCACCGAGGACGTGGACGGCATGTATGAGCGTGCCTTGTCGGCGGGAGCCGAGCCGCTCACACCGCCCAAGACCGTTCCGCTGGATTCCAAACCTGAAAAGGTATCCATTCACATTGCCTTTGTCAAGGGCCCCGACGGAGAAGAAATCGAATTTTTCAAACAATTGCCGTAACAAAACGGGCAGACACATGTACGTCTGCCCGTTTCATGTAACAGAATGATTTACAGATAGCAGATCGGAATTGAGCTCCAACCGTGGCAAAGACTACCTGCGTTGCCAAAAGCAGGCGCACCTTCTATCGTTTCCCATACGCTTGTAGCACCGGCTTCTAACATGGTGTTATAGTTTGCTCTTATCTCATCCAACACATACGAATTCCATTTTTCCTTGTCGGTTAACAGCAAGGCGTCATATTGAAAGCACTTCATACTGAGCGAGCAATCGGTAAACTCTCCGTTGACAATCTTCGCACACAGAGCGTGCGGGTTTTCCGCAATCCCCGCAAGGATGGCAAACGAATTGCCAAGAACGGTAAATTCTTCGCCGCCTTGCGTCAAGGAATATGCCGCTTTGTTTTCTTTGTAAAATACGTTGTGAGTATTTGCCCTTGTTTCTTTCAATATCTCTTCATAGTCAAACGGCGTTCCTGCTTTTTGCGCAATGCTGCGCAAATTTTCGAGGGCAACGATAAACAGACAGTTGATCATAAGATCGGGAATTGCTGCATCCTCTTGGGATAAATTCCCCGACATATGCTTTGCCCAATCGTAAAAATTCCAATGAGTCTTTCCTGCGAAATGGTTGATCAATCCGTCTTTTCTGTTTTTCAAAAAGGTTTCTATAATAGAGATCAGCTTCGGATAGACCTCTTTAATCAAGGATATATCTCCCGTGAAATCCAGATATTCTCTGACTGCCATGAAATAGTACAGCGAAAAAGAGGGAATTGTCAAATCCGTTCCGCAAGGATAGCAGATGGAGAGTAGTCCGTCGTCCCGCCGATCCTTGCTCATTAAAAGCAGATTCGCTCTTGCGTAGTCCGCATTTCCGTCCTCAAAAGCACGGTACCCGCAAAGCATTTGATTTCTGGAGTCAAATGCGTAAAGACACTGTTCTCTCCAAGGGGTATCCACGTAATGCTCCATCATGCAAAGCGTTAAGGTTCTAACACAAACATCATAGATACGCTGATCCCGAGGATCTTTTGTCTTGACAAGAGATTTATTTACGGGATAGACCTGTGGCAACAAGCCAAGGTAGTTCAAGGTGATCGGCTTCTCTGCGTAAAGCTCCATATAACGGCAACCCAAGCGGAGCATATAATTGGTATATTCGTTTTTGCCCTGCTTGGTAACGTATTCAAAGCTGAAATCACGGCTTCCTATTTTTCTTCGAACATGTCCGTTTTGCAGATCTTCTCCCCATGCAACCGTAATGGTTTGCTCTGCTTGGGAAATGAGATCAAGCGTAGCAAGTCCTACGGTTTCTTCCCCGAGATCAACAAGATAATAAATTCCTTCGTTTTTTAGAACGGTTGCTTCCTTGCGGGAAAGGAGCTTCGCTTTTTTGATCGGACGCAGGAAAAATGTACAAGCCTTTTCTACCACGGTAGACGGTTTCCACTCTCCAAGCTTTTCTTTGGTGGCATCATATAAAAAGCTGAATCCCATTTGACCGGTAATAATTTTACGGTATCCGCTGCGATATGCTTGACTTTGACGGCACAGTATTTTTTCGTCACTTGCCAATACGATGGCTTCATTTTGTTCAAACTCAAAGATGACTCCGGCAGTCGCATTGATATATCGCTGAGAATTCTCTCCAAAATGCCATACTAAAACGGATATTTCATTGCTTCCTGCCTTTACATACTTCGTGATGTCGATTTCATCAAAAATTTTGTAATGCTCGTAATCTCCGTATTGATTGCTCTCGACATAGCTTCCGTTGACAAAGAGAGTATAATCTCCGTCACAGGAAATACGACAGATCACAGGAGCTTGATTGGCGACAAAGAAACCTGAAAATTCCCCGTATTCATCCACACCCGAAGAATTTGATATCCAGATCCATTTCCCTGATTTAAAATATTTGTTCATAAAGACACCCCGAAAAATATTGGTAAAGAGCTTTAGTTCACCGCTTGCTTGGCTGCGGTCAGCGTATTTTGCATCAGCATGGTGATGGTCATGGGACCCACACCGCCGGGAACGGGGGTGATAAAGGATGCCTTGGGAGCGACCGATTCAAAATCCACATCTCCCGTCAGCGTGCCGTCCGCGCGGCGATTCATTCCCACGTCGATGACGACCGCCCCCTCCTTCACCATATCAGCGGTAAAGAAATCGGCTTTGCCGATGGCGGCGACCAAAATGTCGGCACGGCGGCAGACCTCGGCGAGATTTTTCGTGCGGCTGTGGCAGACCGTCACCGTGCCGTTGGCGTGAAGCAGCAGCATCGCCTGGGGCTTGCCCACAATGTTCGAGCGGCCCACCACCACGCACTCCTTGCCTGTAATGTCAATGCCGCTTCTCTCCAGCAACGCCATCACACCCGCAGGAGTACAGGGCAGGAAGGAATAGTCTCCGATCATGATTTTTCCCACATTGGTGGGGTGGAAGGCATCCACATCCTTTTGGGGGTCGATGCGCAGAATGACCTCGTTTTCGTCTAAATGCTTGGGCAAGGGAAGCTGACAGAGAATGCCGTGAATGGCGGGATCGGCGTTCAAACGATCCACCAAGGCATTCAGCTCTGTCTGCGTCGTTTCGGCAGGAAGCTCATATGCCTCGGAATAGAAGCCGACCTCCTCGCATGCACGCCGTTTGTTTCTGACATAGACCTGAGAGGCGGGATCCTCTCCTACAATGATGACCGCCAGTCCGGGGCGGACACCTGTTTTCTTGAAAAAGGCTTCGGTCTCCTCCTTCAGCTCCGCACGGATGGCGGCGGAGATCGCTTTACCGTTGATGATGTTTGCCATGATTCTTACTCCTTTTCGTCGGTTTGTCGGTTGTCGGTATCCTTGGTGCCGAACAGATCAGCAAAGCGCTGTTCGACTTTTGCCTTATCCTCGGCAGAGGATGCGGATGCTTGTTCGGGTTCGGCGGGAGCCTCTGTCGGCGGCTCGGAGGGAATGTCCAAGGGCTTGTCCTCGGTCTTTTCCACGCTGTCGAAGCGTTCGCTTGCCTCCATAGTGGCGGAGGAAGCCATTTTCGGATAGGCGGGGGTATAGCTCTCGGCGGTCAGTGTAGCACGGCGTGCCTTCATCAGCCCCAAGGTCAGAAGCAATGCGCCGATCACGAAGCAGAGGAAGCCGACCACCTGCGAGATACGGAATACGCCCACATACAGGCTGTCGGTGCGAAGTCCCTCGATAAACATTCTGCCAAAGCCGTACCAGGTCAGGTACATCAGAACGACCTGTCCGTCAAATTTCTTCTTTTTGTATAGGAAATGAATGAGCAAGAAGCCCGCAAGGTTCCACAGGGATTCATACAGGAAGGTGGGGTGGAAATAGTGCATCGTCGAGCGGCTTTCCACATTGGGAAGCAGACCCATACGGATAAAATACAGGAAGCTGTCCTCGGGAACCACACTGCCGTATGCCTCTCCGTTAAAGAAATTGCCCCATCTGCCAAGGATCTGTCCGATCATAACGGCGGGTGCTACGGCATCGAGCATTTTGAGCGACGATATCTTTTTGTGGCGGCAGACAACGTAAATGGTAACGGCTCCCGCAATTACGGCGCCGTAAATGGCAAGTCCGCCCTCCCAAATGGCGATCACATCGTAAAAGCTGTGATACTTGTCCAACGAGGTCAGCACATAATAGGTGCGGGCGCCCAAAATACCGAAAATAATGGTAAAAATGGCAATATCCAAAAGGTCGTCAAAAACGATCCCCTCTTGCTTGGCGCGGTATGCGCAGTAGCTAAAA
Source organism: Oscillospiraceae bacterium (assembly GCA_015063535.1). Taxonomy (GTDB): domain Bacteria; phylum Bacillota; class Clostridia; order Oscillospirales; family CAG-272; genus HGM12713. Next base: position 44,447 of record SVTY01000011.1, on the reverse strand, counting down.
GCCAGAATAATGCCCAACGTGATGATCAGTCCGTACCAGCGCACCTCCAAGCCTCCGAAGATCGGAATGGTGAAGGCAACGGGATTGACCGTGAAGTTTTCGATCCCGAGTCCGGGAAATGAAATCGTAACCATAAAAATACTCCTTTTTATTTGAATTCCTCGGTGCCTCCGTCCAACGGACGTACCACCGAAAGAGTGATCGCTTCCTCACAAAAGGCGGTTTCAAACAGCTCGCAGACCTCTCGGAAGGTGATGGAATCTATGATATCCGCATAGGACAATAGCTCACTGTCCTCACAGAAAAAGGAAAACAGATTGTTGGCAATGCTGTCGGTGGAGTCAAAGGATTTGACAAATTCCGCATACATTACCCGCTTGGCTCGCCGAAAATCCTCCTCCTGTAAGCCGTTGCTGCCGACGGCTCTTACATAGGCAAGAAGCTCCCTCAGAACGGCGGCAGGGTCATCCGCCTCTCCTGCCAGAGAATTGTAGGCGGTGGTTTGCGAGATACTGTATCCGTAAGATAGGGCAGGGGAGATCAGATCTCGCTCCAGCAGACTGTTATAGAAGCTGCCGGCACGGGAAAAGAGGATCTCATCCAAGATCGCCATGGCGGCATCCTTTCGCTGTCGGAGCGCACTGTCCTTGGGAATATCCGTGTCCTTGATGCCAATATTGAAGATCGGCTTTGCCACCTGCATCCGCTGCTCCTTATAGGCTTGGAATACCCGTGGGGATTCCTCCTCATTTTCATCGGCGCAAAGAACGGGCGGTTCTTTCCTTGCCACGGCGGGCAAATGCCTGTTGACGGCGGTCAGCACCTGATCGTCCTTGATATCGCCGCAGACGACCAACGCCATGTTGGAAAGGCGGTAGAAGGTGTGATAACAGCGATAGAGCAGATCGGGTGTGATCCGAGCGATCGACCGAGCCGAGCCGCAGATGTTGCGGCGGATGCTGTGGTGGGCATACATTGCCTCCAGCATGCCGTAAAAGCACCGATCGGAGGGATTGTCGTCATACATACGGATCTCCTCGGAAATGATCCCCACCTCCGACGCCACCGACTCCTCTGTGAAATACGGATGGGTCACGAAGTCCAACAGCTCTCCGAGAGATTCCTCAAAGCGGTCGGTACAACTGAATAAATAACAGGTCTTATTGAAGGACGTGTAAGCGTTGGCATCGGCACCGTAGTCGGAAAACCGCTCAAAGGCATCGCTTCCGTCCTCACAGGTAAATAGCTTGTGCTCCAGGAAATGGGCGATCCCGTCGGGAACGACCGTCCAATCCTGCTCCTCCTCGGTTCGGAAGCGATTGTGGATCGAGCCGTATTTCGTACCGAAGATCGCATAAGCGGCAGTCATTTTTTTGGGAAATATGAAAATTTGCAAGCCCGACGGATGCTGATAGACCCAATAGCGCTCCTTCAGACGCTCACTGTGATAGGATGTACAGGGAAGCTGTTCATTCATCGCTTTCGTCCTCCTGTTCCGCAGAGGGCAGAGTACCTTCCACAAAGAATACGGCGTCAAGCGTCACCTGCTTTGCCAGATGAATGACCTCCTCCTGAGTGACCGATGCGATCGTTCTCCGCAGCTCCTCTACCGTGTCGGAGATGCCGAATAGCCTCCGACCCTCATAAAAGCTTTGCAGATCGGCGGGGTTGTCATAGATCTGCCGATATGCGTTTTCCAAGGAGACCCTTGCCGCATGAAATTCAGTGTCGCTGATCTTCCCCTGCCGCAGCTCCTCCAGCTGTGCGAGGATCGCTTCCTCTGCTTGCTGACGCTTGGCGGTCTCAATGCCGCTGAATACGGTCAGGATACCCGTATACGGACTGTAAGAAGAAGAGCAGTAATAGCAAAGCCCCATTTTTTCCCGCACATTCAAAAACAGCTTGGAGGCGGGAGAGCCGCCCAACAGTTCATTGAATACAGTGGCAACCGAAGCGGCTTTGCTCCCCTGTGCCAGCACGGAGCCGGTACGAAAGCCCATCGCCAGCTTTCCTTGGGAGACGGACATCGGCTCAGAGACCGAGCAGAAGCCGCATCCTGGGTCTGCCGTGGGGGGCTCGAGCAAAACGGAATCGTTTGCTTTCCATTCTCCGAAGCGGTGACTCAGCAGATCTGCGACCTGTCTGGGCGGCAGACTTCCCACATAAAAGGCGTAAATGGGAGCGGAGCGGACAGCGGTTCGATAGAAGTCGGCAAGTCCCCGGGGGGTGATCTCGGCAAGCCCCGCTTCCCGTTCCCGAAGGGTCAGAACCGTTCTGTCCTCTCGGTGCATCAGTTCGGACAGCCGAATGGCGGCATAGGCTCTTGTATGGTTGACGGACGCCCGAATGGCATCTCTTTCAAACCGTTTTTCCTGCTCCACGGCGGTCTTGTCAAAGCCGCAGGGGGTCAGGAGCGGATGCAGAAGCATTTGGGAAAGCACCTCGATCACACCGTCGGTTACCGAAGTGCCGTCGGTGACATAGCGATCATCCAGCAGCTCCGCCGTCAGCATCAGTGCCGGATTCTTTCCGATCCGTCCGCTTCGTATCTCCACGCAGGAGGCATACAGATCATCCAGACGGCGATTCAGGCTTGCCATGTTCGGATATTGCTCTGTGCCTCGGCGAAGCACGCCGGGGAGCACGGAATTGCAGAGGATCACTTCCCGATCGTGGGGCAAGGGAAGTGTCAGAGTGAGGATCCCTGTTTTAAATTGATCGGTTTGTATGCAAGACAAGCTGACACTGTCGGTCACCTTGAACGTTTGTACGGTCATTGCGCCTCCTGAGACGATGGTAAAAATAATGTCTCTATTATACTATATAATTGTAACAAATCTAACATTATTTTATGAATAAAAAGCAAAGACCGAGGTCTTTTGCCCGTTTGGCACGAAAAAAAGAAAATTTTTGAAAAAAATAAAAAAAGTACTTGACAAGGGTTCGGGAAATATGGTATAATATACTGCCGCTTAATGTTCGGGCTTTTTAAGTGCGTCTTTCGCCGCCCGAGTTAGCGAGTCTATAAGAAAGAGAGGTGCTTTTCGTGTACGCAATCATTGAAACAGGCGGAAAGCAGTACAAGGTGAACGAGGGCGATATCGTCTTTATCGAGAAGCTCGACGTGAACGAAGGCGATACGGTTACGTTTGACCGTGTCAAGGCAGTATCGGTAGGAAGTGAGTTCAAGGTAGGCGCTCCTACGGTGGAAGGTGCGGCGGTTACCGCAAAGGTCGTTGCCAACGGCAAGGGCAAAAAGATTTATGTCATGAAGTATAAGTCTAAGAAGAACGAGAAGAAAAAGATCGGTCACAGACAGCCTTATACGAAGGTTCAGATCCTGTCCATTCAGGGCTGATAACGCAGAATGACAAAAATTGTTTTTTTCAGAAGCGGCGGAGTATTCTACGGCTTTGAGGAGCAGGGACATACGGGATATGCGGATGCGGGAGAGGATGTGCTTTGTGCGGCTCTTTCGGCGATGACAATGCTGATTATCAACACGGTTGAGGTAGCATACGCATCGGACGTGGAGTATACCGTTGATGAGGGTGCTACCCACATCATGGTACGGGCAAAGGCAGCGCTTCCCGAGTTTGAGGAGGACGAACGAAAGCGGTATGCGGTTTCGGGACTTTTCCTGTCGTATTACTACCAGCTCAACGAATTGCGAGAGGAATATTACGACCATCTGGACGTGGATGTCAAGGATGTGGATTACATCTGACGGGATCCGAAATGCACACAACAAATCCATTGATTAGGAGGAACGAATCATGTTAAAGCTCAGTTTACAGTTCTTTGCTCATAAAAAGGGAGTCGGTTCCACGAAGAACGGACGTGACAGTGAGTCCAAGCGACTCGGTGTCAAGAAGTCCGACGGACAGGCAGTGGTTGCCGGCAACATTATCGTAAGACAGAGAGGAACTGCCATCCACCCCGGTAACAATGTGGGAATCGGCAAGGATGACACACTGTTTGCTTTGATCGACGGTAAGGTAAAATTCGAGCAAAAGACCAAGTCGAAGAAGCAGGTCAGCGTTTACGCCGACTGATTGTATGTCTTGAAATACAATTGCATAAAAGAACAGCTACGAAAAAATTCGCAGCTGTTCTTTTTCGTTTTTCTCATAGGTTAGGGAGCCTTATACTTTTTTCTGTATTCCGAAGGGGTTAGTCCCGTTTGCAGCTTGAATTCACGGTCAAAGGAACGAAGGGACGAAAAGCCACTTGCTTCGCCGACTTCCTCTATGCTTTGCAATGTTTCCGTCAACAGTCTTTTGCTTTCTGTAATTCGCAAGCAATTCACGTATTGTCTGAAGGGGAGCTTAACGGTTCGCTTGAAGTACTTGGAAATATAGGCATAATCGTAACCAAGCATTGCGGCGGCTTCCTTTAGATGACAGGTATAACGGAAATTTTGGTCTGCAAAAAGCAACAAAGAAATGAGAAGATGCGTATGGTTCTTCTTTGGTATTTCAACATAACTTCGTCCTTCTTCAAATTCTCCGCAGATAAAATATGCGATCGCTTTTTTTTTGAAAAAATTATTGAAAAAGCAGGGATCTGGTAATCGACAAAAAAATTTGCTGTTGGAGGGAAGCTTGTTTTCCGTATTTTTGTAAAAGCTTGATACCAGATTCGGAGAGAAAATACACATCCGACACTGTCCGTTTTTGAGTGAGGTATATGCGTGAGGCTGTAACGGAAAAATGAGGACGGCTTCTCCCTCATTCAATAGGTATTTTTTATTTTCAATTGAGACTTCGGTAGCACCGTCAACCTGTTCAAAATACTCAAAGGAACGGTGAATATGTGTTGGAAAGCTAAGGTGAATTCCTGTATGTAGCTTAAATTCATAGTGATCTAAAGAATGTTCAGGTTCAAAAAACATAAGCACCTCTCTTAAAAAGACTAATTTTGTCTTATATTATACTACAAAAGGAATTGAAAATCAAGGCGCTTTTTGTTAAAATTTATATAAGGCGCTTGTTTTTATAAAAAAGACAAGGTAAAGATTAAATTTTGCGGAGGATAAAAAATGTTGATCTCTATTAAAGCCAATCAAGAAAAAAACCAATATGCACTGTGCGAACTGGAACGCTTTTTGACCGAATATACGGGCACAGAGGTGGTACGGAACGGAGAAGCAGCGGATAAGGTTATTACGCTTACTGTCGATTCTTCTCTGAAAGAGTATCGTTACCGTGTCTGCGGAGACGGTACGGTTTTGCATATTGCCGGAGGAAGCTCCTCGGCACTGTTGTGCGGCGTTTATGATGCCCTTGCAGAGGCAGGCATCTTCTTTCAGGCGACCGGATATTCCGTCCCCAAGGTGTTTGATCTCGATGCGATGTTCCGCGTGAATAAGGATGTTTCTCCCAAATTTCGCCAAAGAGGAATCCGTCAGCATATCAACTTCCCGATGGACGTCTCTTGTTATTCCTTGAAGGAAGCTAAGGAGTATATTCGCTCCCTTGCCAGAATGAGATATAATGCGATCGCATTTCACAGCTATCCCGGTCAGTGGCATGAGCAAAATCCTGATGATCCGTCCGCATTTGCGGGACATTTTTTCTACGGACAGGTATATCCCGTGCCCACGGATGATCCCATTACGGCTGACAGAGTAGAGAATCGGAAATATCATTGTATTCCCGAAGCGGAAAATATTTATGAAGACAAAGCGGCAAGAGGTGCTTATGCCAAATATTGGCTCAACGAGCTGATGCGGACGGCAAAGGAAGCTTGCATGGAGGTGACGCTATCCGTTGAGATCCTCAAAAGTGAAGAGCCCGTCATGATCCGTATGCTGCAAAATGTCTGCCGCACATATCCTCTCATTGACACGCTTGAACTGATTACCGAAGAGAACGGAGCGGAATGGGAGCTTCCCTCTATGACAATGGACAATGTGATTGGGTACATGACGGATATGTTTGGCAGTGACATTCTCGACAGTGAAGGACATCTTCCGGGGCTGCTTGATTTCATTCCCCGCCAGCTGGCTTGTTGCTCCACCAGTCTTTCTCGCGTGTTGCAGGCAATGGAGTGTCGCGACACTTGGCTGCAGGGGCTGCCCCGTATTCCCAAATTGAGAGCGGGACTGTATATTACCTGTGCCGATACTTTGCGCGTTTTGTTGCCGATCCTACGCAAGCATCTGCCTGAGGGATGCACGATGAGCTATCTGCCCGCCCACGGTTCTCTTGCTGTTGCCGATAACATTGAAAAGAGCGGTGTTAGCGAGGAGGATTGGCAAAACACGATGTTCTATTCTTGGGCGGAATTTGATGGCAATATGTTCCTGCAACAGCTTTCGACCGATGGTATCGAAAAGCTGGTAAGTATGCAGCCGGCAGAGTCAGTCTATGGCTTCTGCCTCAATCACTGGCGTACTGCGGAAAACAATCTGACGATCTCTTATGCGGCAGAAGCGGCAATTTCGATGATGCCTCTGACAACGTATTACCGAAAGTATGCCGAGGCATTGGGGATTGCCGACAAGGACCTGTTTGCTGATACCTGTACCAAGATGGCGACATTGGATACCTACAATCGGGATAATTTGTTCAATATCGGCTTCTGTGCCGTTTTATGCTGGTATAACTGGTGCCGACGCGGCACTGCGATCATACCCCGCAGCTATCCTGTGGAGTATGAGTGCTCGTCCATGGCACAGTACGAGACGGTAATAGAAAATTGGAAGAAAGTGCTTCCGACTGCCACGACGAAAGAAGGAATTGCCCTGCTCCGTTTGATGATCAATCGCTGTCAGACAAGCGTGTTGCATATCCAAGCCTTGATGACTCTCAATCGGATCACGGAGATCTACGATTATAATGATCCGAAGCCATTGACTGCGGAACAGGCAAAAACGATCCATGATATTATTGACAGTGCTATGGCATATGCCATGCAGTATCTCCATGTATACGGAGAATTGTTGCCCGATCGTGGCGGAGAAGGACATCTGATCAGCTATTATGAAACGACAGTTGCCTTTATTCGTGCTGTTGCCGCTAATTTTAAAAATGCTTCAGTCGATCTGCATGATGACGTATACGATGCACCGCCCATGCCCGATGCAGATGTGAAATAATGCCGAAACGGAAAAACCGTACGAATTGACCACATAATTTTATAAACGACAGGCTGAGCCAACAATGAGAGGGCTCAGCCTATTGTTCTATGTATTCAAAACTTACACGATCCCCATGCAGATCTCCACCAACAGGGCAACGATAACGACCAGTGCGGAGATGATAAAGCCATGGAGCATAGGTCTTGCTCCTGCCTTTTTCATACTGGAAAAGGAGGTGTTCAATCCGATCGCCGCCAGTGCGCAGACCATCAAAAATTTGCTGGTGCTCTTGGTAAAGGAGACGACCTCGGTGGGGATGCTGAATATACTGGCGACGATCGCCATTGCCAGGAAACCAAGAATAAACCAAGGAAAGATTTTGGCAAATTTGAAATTCATTTTGACCTCGGAGGAATTTTTTGCGGCTTCCACCGCCTCCTTCCGCTTCAAGCGAAGCTGAATCAGCGCAAAGACGATGACGGTGGGAATGATGGCAAGGGTTCTTGTCAGCTTGACCATGGTGGCAAAATCGCCCGCCGCCTCCGAAAAGGCATAGCCTGTCGCAACGACCGACGAGGTATCATTGACAGCGGTTCCCGCCCAAATGCCGAAGGCCTGATCGGTCATGCCGAGTGCCCGCCCCATGATAGGGAAGAGAACGATCATTGCCATATCAAACAAAAAGGTAGCGCTCATGGCATAAGCAACATCCCTATCCTCCGCATCGATCGTCGGAGCGATGGCGGCGATGGCGGAGCCGCCGCAAATACCCGTTCCCGCCGAGATCAGATTAGAGAGCTTCCAGTTCAGCCCGAGTGCCTTGCCGATGAAATATCCGCCGCCGAAGCAGGTCAGAAGCGTAAAGATCATAACGGTAAGCGACATTCTTCCTACGGTCAGAATGGTCTTGATATTCAAGGAAAGTCCAAGCAGAATAATAGCAAATTTCAAGAGCTTTTTGGAGGTAAATTTGATTCCCGAAGAAAAGACCGCAGTCCTTCGTGTCCACATATTGAGGAGCATGCCGATAAACATGGCAATGACGGCGGCACCGATCAGATGGATCGGCAACAGGCTTTCCAAAAAGCACGCAATCACTGCAATCAAGACCGACAATACCGTTCCGGGGATGAGCTTTACAAATTTTATACATAGAGTTTTCATCATTTTCACCGCTTTTGTTTTTTATGAGTTCATTATATCATAAAAAAACGATTGAGTCAAGAATTTCTTATAGGATGTATTCACAGGGGAAGCCGTCCGATACGAACATTATACCATAATACGCCAAAAAAATCAAGACGACCGCAAAAAATAAATCAAAAAGGAGGGAAAAACCCTCCTTTTTGATTGGCAAAATAGCTTGACAAATTTTATTCTGTCATTTCCAAGCCTGTCACAGCAAAAGCATGATACTATTCACCAGCACTCCAAGCCCATCCACGGCAAAGGCAATGATGGCAAGCACCAGTCCCACAAGATCGCTGTTCTTCCGCTTGGATTTCGTATATCCCACCAAGGAAATGACAGCAAAGGCGGCGGAAAGGATCAGAATAACGATCACCGCAACGATGTGAAACAGCGTGTACCGAAGGGGAAAGAAGCCGAACAGCGTCTGAAAGAAATCTGCGCCTGCCGTGGCAACCAGCCCCAAGGGCAACAGTGTAAATGCCACAAGCAGGGCAAGAATACCGAAGATCAATCCCATGTATTCCTTGAATACCGATTCGTTGAGCGGAAGCGAGGCTTCCTTTTTTTCTTCCTTCGGCTCGTCATTCATATCGGCGACAAAGCCGTTTGCTTGAAATTCAACCTTCATAGCACCCTCCTTACGGATTTAGACATAATACGGATTGGGCTTAAAGAGCAGGGCAATAAAGTCCACGATCACACCGATGCCCAAGAGACCGAAGGTGAAAATATAGAGAACCCCCATGCCTGTCTTGCCCTCGTAGAATTTGTGACCGCCGACGAACCCCAAGAACCAGCAAAGCAGCAGAGCGACCCATTTGCTTCTCGCACGTCCGTCGGGAACGGGATTGGCGTTGACATTCTGATTTTGGTTTTGGTTGCTGTTGTTAATGACGATCTGCGGTGTTGTGTTTTCCTTTTCCATTGCCTCCACCTGACAGCCGCAGTGAGGGCAGATGACCGCCTTTTTTGCGATCTTCTGACCGCACTCCTTGCAGAACTTCGTCTCCTGCGCCGTGTTTGTTTGTGTGTTGTCCATGATGTACCTCCAAAAAGTAAAAATAATTATATTATGGAAGCTCCGAAAGAGAGCTTATAATATCGTTCGCTTGGATACCCGCTTGGCATAACGGGCGGTCAGCGTGTTGATGTTGCTGAGAACCACATCTCCCGTCAATCGGGGCTGAGCCTTTTCTCTGTTTACGGTTTCCCTGTCTCGGATTCGCTGATAAATTTCTGTTGGAGTTGCGGAAGCAAACAGCTCCGTCAGTGTCTGTAGGGTATAGTGATATCCGAACTGCACCATATTTTCGAATCGGTTGGGGTCAAAGGTCATAAACTCCAAGCGCCCCTGCTTCGGAAACTGATAGAGCTTGATGAATTTCCGATCAAAGGCTTCGTTTTCAAACAAATAGCTCCTGCCGTCAAAGTACATGCAAATGATATAATCCAATGGTTTTTCCAACAAGGGATAGACAGGGATGTTGTCCAAAAAAGCACCGTCAAATAACGTGCTTCCGTTCAGCCGTACTCCCTTATGAAATAGGGGAATCGCAATGGCTGCGCACATATAGTTCCGCAAATCCTTTGCACTCAATGCATGAAAGGGCATGTATTCAATCTTTCGTTCGGTAAAATTCCAGATCGAGGCGAACAATTCAAAAGGCAGAGCGGATTGCTCTCCGATCATCGCCCGAATGCGTTCATTCAACGCCGTATTGCCCGAATAAGCGGGAAAAAAACGTCCCGATTCCTTCGTGTCAATGGCACTCCATTCCCGCTCCAGCTCGTCCAGCTTCCCGATTCCGAAGGCATAGGCGTTCAAGACACCAATGGAGGAGGCACTGATGCTGACGATCGCCTCTTTCCCGAAAAACTCCTCCACCGCTCGCAGACACCCGATCTCATAGGCTCCGTGGCTCATTCCTCCTGCCAAAACAATTCCAATCTTTGCCATATTACCCTGCCTGCTTTCTTTTTCGACCTTTTCTGACTTGATTTGACACCATTATAACACAAATGTATAGTATTTGTCAACCCATATGGATAATTTTTTTTAAAAAGAAATGAATTATAATATACATATGGGACAATGTTTACAATAAAAATGAGAAGGAGAAACAACCATGGATGTTTTACGGAGGATCAATAAAATTCGGTTGGATAAGGGATGGTCGGTTTACCGTCTGTCGCTGGAATCGGGCATACCCCAGTCCACACTCACCAATATGTTCAATCGGGAGACCTTGCCCTCCATCACCACACTGGAGATGATCTGCGATGCGTTCGGGATCACGATGGCGGAATTTTTCACCGAGGAGACCACCGAGCCACTGTCCTATCGGGTGGACGAGCTGGAATTTCGGCGGGTATACGGAGAGCTTTCGGACGATATGAAGCGCACGGTCATGCACCTGATGCGAGCACTGATCCGCAACGGATAAGCGGGAAGAGAAGAATGTTTGCGCCAATCCCAGCCTTTTTTCAAAAAAGCCCTTGCACCGATTGCGGGAACATGATATAATTTTAAAGGATACATCGGGTGTACCCGAAGAGATAGATCGGAGGAACTGTTATGAACACGACACAAATGAAACAACATCTTTTGGCAGGAGGCTTGGACAAGACCCTGACCCATATTTACGGAGCCGAGGCTGTCGCCATGCAAAAGACACGCTATGCCGAGGCGATCGACGCCTTTGCCGCCCTGTACGGAGCCGATCGGGAGATCGGACTCTTTTCGGTGGCGGGACGGAGCGAGCTGTCGGGCAACCATACCGACCATAACCGAGGCTGCGTGGTCGCCGCTTCCATTGATTTGGATATCATCGCCGTAGCATCGGCGAGAGCGGACAGCACCGTTCGCATCAAGAGCGAGGGCTTTCCCGAGGACACGGTGGATTTTGATACATATACCACACCCGTGACCGAAAAATACGGCTCCTCCGAATCCATCATTGCGGGCATGTGCGCAGGCTTCCGCAAGGACGGCTATGCGGTAGGCGGCTTTGATGCCTACACCACCTCCAATGTTCTCAAGGGATCGGGGCTTTCCTCCTCCGCTGCCTTCGAGGATATGGTGGGGAACATTCTGAATCATCTGTATAATGAGGGCAGAGTGGATAATGTGGAGATCGCCAAGCTGGCGCAGTACGCCGAAAACGAATTTTTCGGCAAGCCCTGCGGTCTGATGGATCAGGTCGCCTGCGCCGTCGGCGGCATCGTTGCCATCGACTTTGCCGATCCGACAAGGCCTGTCATCGAGAAGGTGGACTTCGACCTGTCCGCCAAGGGCTATAATCTTTGCATCGTCAATACCGGCGGAAATCACGCCGATCTGACCGATGACTATGCCGCCGTCCCCGCCGAAATGAAGGCGGTCGCCGCTCACTTCGGTAAGACGGTTCTGCGTGAAGTGAACGAGACAGAGCTTCTTGCCGCCATTCCCACTCTGCGGGAAACGGTGGGTGACCGTGCTATCCTGCGTGCGCTCCACTTCTTCGGAGAAAATAAGCGAGTCGCCGAGCAGAAGGCGGCACTGAAGTCGGGCGACCTGAACGCCTTCTTTGCGCAGGTGCTGACATCGGGACGATCCTCCTTCTGCTACCTGCAAAACGTCTACACTACCAAAAACCTGTCCGAGCAGGGGCTTTCGTTGGCTCTCTGCCTTGCTGAGGAATATCTGTCGGATAAAAACGCCGCATGGCGGGTACATGGCGGCGGCTTTGCGGGAACGGTTCAGGCATATGTTCCCACCGCCGAGGTCGAGGGCTTCCGTGCGCTGATGGACAGCGTGTTCGGAGAGGGCAAATGTATCGTGCTTCGCATCCGTCCCGAAGGGGCGGTTCGGATCGACTGAGAGGGAACCGTGAAAAAACAAAGAAATGCCAATCGGCAAACCACACCTCAACCGCCCCATAAAAAGCCCGACCGTCAGGCAGTGGGCTTGCTCCTTGTCCTTGCGGCGGTGACGGTCGTCGTGCTGACCGTCTATCGGCTTTTGATGAAGCAACCCTATTTCCGCATCGTCATGATCGCCTATATGATACTGGCAACCGGCTTTGCCCTTGCTTATGTGATCTACAATCGGGGCTTTTCCCGAAAGGGCGTGACCGAGGAGATGCTGCCCGCCGAGTGGAGCGAAGAGCAAAAGACCGAATTTATCGAGGACGGTAAGCGGCGGCTGAAACAGTCCCGCTGGATGATCGTTCCCATCTTCGCCTTTCTCATCACCTTCGGCGTGGATGCGCTGGAGCTGTTTGTGTTTCCCTTCTTTCGGGGGCTGTTTTCATGATGGCGCCCCGATCCCTTCGGGTCGTCACCCTGTATTCGGGCTCCAAGGGAAATGCCGTGTACATCCGAGGGGGCAACACCGCCATTCTGATCGACGCAGGCAAGAGCGCCCGTCGGCTGTGCGAGGCACTCCGTCAGATCGGAGCGGATATCGGTGAGATCGCCGCCATCCTTGTCACCCATGACCACAGCGACCATATTTCGGCGCTGGAGACCCTTTGCAAGCGACAGGAAATCCCTGTTCATATGACCGACCGATCGGCAGAGGTGTTCGACCGATACGCCGATTGCCCCGTCAAGGAGCGGCTCTGCCGCCATTCGGGGCAGTACAGTGTCACCGTAGGCGACCTGACCGTTACCTCCTTTCCCACCCCCCACGACAGTCGGATGAGCGTGGGCTACCGCATCGAATTTGAGGACGGAGAGGGCAAGCACGCCATCGGCGTCGCTACCGATATCGGATATATCTCTGACGAGGTGCGCCAAGGACTTCTCGGCTGTGAGGCGGTGGTGCTGGAATCCAACCACGATGTGGATATGCTCATGAAGGGATCCTATCCCTATGAGCTGAAAAAGCGCATCCGCTCCCGTCGGGGACATCTGTCCAACGAGGACAGTGCCGCCCTTGCGGCGGAGCTGGAGCAGGCGGGAACACGTGCCTTCCTGCTGGCGCATCTGAGCGAGGAGAACAACGAGCCGAGCCTTGCTTGGGAGACGGCGCAAAACGCCCTGTCCGACCCGCATACCGTGCTGACGGTGGCGGCGGCGGACTGCCCCACCGAATTGATCATTCCGAAAAAGGAGACGTTAGAGAATGCTGGGTGTGAAGCTGATTACCCTTGGAACCTTGAAGGAGAGCTATTGGAGAGAAGCGGCGGCGGAGTATGAAAAGCGACTGGGCGCTTTTTGCCGCTTGGAGATCGTTCAACTGAAGGAGGAGCGGCTTGCCGAAAATCCCACCGACGGAGAGATCCGCACGGCATTGGAAAAGGAGGCAGCGCAGATCCTTCGGCAGATCCCGCCCAAAGCCTACCGTATTGCCCTGTGCGTGGAGGGCAAGCAGCTTTCGTCTGAGGAGCTTTCCGTGCGCTTGGCGCAGATCGCCGAGACCCACGGAGAGGTCTGCCTCATCATAGGAAGCTCCTTTGGACTTGCCGATTCGGTCAAGGAGGCGTGCGATCTGCGGCTGTCGGTCTCACGGCTCACCTTCCCCCATCAGCTGATGCGTGTGTTGCTGTTGGAGACGGTCTATCGGAGCTTTCAGATCCAAAAGGGAACCCGATACCATAAATGAGACAGTCGCCTTGTCGGAAAAACTACCATTTTTTGACAAAGTGAAAGCCCGTGATTTGTGGAATACGGAAAAATCGCAAAAACCGACAGGGAAGTTTCAAAAAAAACTTGCTGTTTGACGGATTTTGTGTTACAATAAAGGGTGTTAGATATTCACCAAACGGAGGATAAAATTATGGAAAACAACAGACGTCCCGAAACGATGGAGCGAATTACAACAAAGGCTTTAGCAGACGCATTTATTGAGGAGCAGATTGCGCAGGTTCGCGCACAGGTAGGCAGCAAAAAGGTGCTTTTAGCACTGTCCGGCGGCGTAGATTCCTCCGTGGTGGCGGCACTCTTGCTGAAGGCGATCGGAAAACAGCTCATTTGTGTACATGTCAACCACGGTCTGATGCGCAAGGACGAATCCGAAAATGTGGTGGAGGTGTTCCGTAACCAATTGGATGCCAACCTCATCTATGTGGATGCCACCGACCGCTTTCTTGACCTGCTTGCGGGCGTATCCGACCCCGAGAGCAAGAGAAAGATCATCGGAAAGGAATTTATCGAGGTTTTTGCCGATGAGGCAAGAAAGCTCGAAGGTGTGGATTTCCTTGCGCAGGGAACCATCTACCCTGATATTTTGGAGAGCATCAAGCAGGCAGAGGGAAAGAAGGCAGTCAAGTCTCACCATAATGTGGGCGGACTTCCCGAGGATTTGAAGTTTTCGCTTGTGGAGCCCATTAAGCTCCTCTTTAAGGACGAGGTGCGTGTGGTAGGAGAGGCGTTGGGACTGCCCCATGCCATGGTCTACCGTCAGCCCTTTCCGGGGCCGGGATTGGGTGTGCGTTGCTTGGGTGCCATCACCCGTGACCGTCTCCATGCTCTGCGGGAGGCAGACGCCATTTTGCGGGAGGAATTTGCCGCAAGCGGACTTGGCGAGAAGGTGTGGCAGTATTTTGTTGTCGTGCCCGACCTGAAGAGTGTCGGTGTCAAGGACGAGAGCCGCTATGAGGGATGGCCTGCCATCATCCGTGCGGTCAATACCACCGACGCCATGAGCGCCACGGTTGAGGAGATCCCCTACCCCCTGCTTCATAAGATCACCAATCGCATCACGGAGGAGGTCGAAGGCATCAACCGAGTACTGTATGATCTTACTCCCAAGCCGGTCGGAACCATTGAATGGGAATGACCCAACGTGGCTGTTGAGTAGAAAAGTTGATTTATCATACAATGAGGATCAGATCATGAAACAAAAAACAGTAACAGCAATTATCGTGGGAGCAGGCCATCGGGCAATGGGTTATGCAAGCTTAGCTGATAGGGAACCGCAGAAACTTCGGATCGTGGGCGTTGCGGATCCCAATCCACAGAGACGCAAGATGGTTATGGAAAAATACGGTTTCTCGGAAAATATGTGTTTTACCTCTGCCGCAGAGCTTGCGTCAAAAGGGAAGCTGGCGGATGCCATTATCAACGGTACCATGGATAATCAGCATGTTGATACGTCCATACCGCTTTTGGAATGCGGATACGATATGCTTTTGGAAAAGCCATTTGCCTTGAATGAAGAGGAAGCACTCCGATTAGCAGCCTGCGCTAAAAAGCATAACAGAAAAGTGATGATTTGCCATGTGCTTCGATATGCCCCTTTTTATTACAGCATCAAGGAACGGATTGCCAGGGGAGATATCGGAGAAATCATCAGCATTCAACAGGTTGAGCATGTAAGTTATCATCACATGTCTGTAGGATATGTGCGCGGAAAATGGGCAAATTCTCAGAAGTGTCACTCCTCCATGCTTCTGGCAAAAAGCTGTCACGACATGGATATCATGATGTGGCTGATGAGCGAGACAAAACCGATACAGATATCCTCCTTTGGAGGGAGATATCAGTTTGTGCCGGAAAATGCTCCACAGGGAGCAGGTACAGTCTGCATGAAAGATTGTCCTTATGTGGATACCTGCTTATATTCTTCCAAGAGACTTTATTTAGATCATCCGAAGCGTTGGGAATTTTATGTGTGGGATAAGCTGGAGCATCTTGATAATCCTACCGATGAGGACAGGATTGCTCTGTTGACAGGAGATTCTCCTTATGGACGCTGCATTTACAAATGTGATAATGATGTAGTGGATCGTCAGTCAGTCATGGTCAACTTTGCATCCGGAGCGGTAGGAACTATGAATATGATTGGTGGCTCTGCGTCACCTATGCGGAGGATCCATATCATTGGAACCAAGGGAGAAATTTTTGGTGAGATGGAAACCTCCAAGTATACGGTAAGAATGATCAATCCCTCCCCGGATTCTCACAACGGAGAACACGATGAGGAAATTGTGGATCTCAACATAAGAGGAGATATGGTCGGAGCTTTCGGCGGTCACGGAGGAGGAGACGGAAGACTTGTGTTGGATTTCTTGAATTATATATGCGATGGTGAGCCAAGTTTGGCATGTACATCAATTTTTGATTCTCTGACAGGTCATTTGGCTGTTTATAAGGCTGATCAGTCCAGAGAAAACAATGGAGTGCCTGTTTCTTTTCCACAAAACATTCTTTTCTGATTCGGGAGAGAACGCAATTTTCAAGTCTCTCTTTGTATCCAATCAGCAAAGTCGCTTGAACTGTTGGACAGAGCAAAGTATCAATTACTGCGCAAGAATAATCAATTTTTTCTCCGCCGATTTTTTGGAAAATTGATACCAAACAGAATAATAAACAACGGCAGGAATGCTAATGCTCCTGCCGTTCGTTGATCTCAAGGGTGCCGCTTCGGTGGCACCTATATTTTTATACCGGTTCACACATTTTTCGCAAAAATATGGTATAATATAAAAAATGCGAAAAACTTTCAAAAATCATTACACACTTTCAAGATTTTTGGTACTACTATTTATGAAGGGGCTTTCAAAAATGCGAGGAAGGAGGCGCGTGATGGAACTTCAAAGTAAACAAACGGCGAGAGTGCCGATAGATGACGAAAAAATCGTTGAGCTTTATTGGGAACGAAACGAAAAAGCAATTGAGGAAACCGATTTCAAATACAAGAAATATCTGTTTTACATTGCTTATAACGTAGTTCACGATCGGTTTGACTGCGAGGAGTGCTTGAATGATACATATCTGGGTGCGTGGAACGCTATGCCGCCATCAAGACCGAATGTACTCAAAGCATTTCTAACAACAATCATGCGAAGAATGGCGATCAAACGCTATCACAGCAAACTAAAACAGAACGTGATACCTTCCGAAATGACGGTATCTCTCTCCGAGCTTGAAGATTTCGTAGTCGGTAACGAGGACATTGGTGCAGATTTTGATGCAGAGAACCTTGGTCGTGTCATCAGCGATTTTGTTCGCTCGCTTTCCGAGCGCAGACAATTTATATTTATGAGCAGGTACTACATAGCCGATCCCATTGATACGATTGCAAGTAATCTGAGCTTGAGCCGTTCGATGATAAAAAAGGAGCTTGCCGCCATCAGAAGTGCCTTGAAAGAAAAGCTTGAAAGTGAGGGGTATTCGATATGAAAAAGAAAGAATGGAATGAAGGTCTGAATCACCTTGATCCCGACCTTGTTGAAAAATACGTTGAGCAAAAGGACAGTCTCAGACAGAAAAGCAAAAAGCCTAAAAGCGTATGGTTGCGCTTTGGGGCAATTGCGGCTTGCTTCTTGCTGATTGTAAGTGCAGTCATCGTTGTACCGATGCTGAGAGAAGATGGTTCGGGGGGGGAACCGTACACTTCTGATGGAGAGCCTTGGTCTCCCATAATTGATGGTCCGGGGATTGAACCGTACACTCCGAATGGAGAACCTTGGTCTCCCATCATTAACTCAAATGTCAGTGACATTATATTGAGTGCTGATAAAGTAGGCAGCGTTTTTGGCGCAACGAATGACAGCAACGGAACGAATCAGTATACAGAAGTCTATGCAACCTCTTCGGAATATTTAGGAATCGCTCCCTTACCAAATGCCGAATATTTGCCTATCTACTCGAGAAATAAAAAACTCCCTTCCAAAAACGAATTGAATGATTTTATTTTACAGTATTGGGATTCCGTTACCGACTTTGTCGGTATAAATACAACCAATTATGAAATCAACAAAAATGAAAGCCAAAACGGCTATATTTCTTATGAAGCTTTCGTTAGAGAAAACGGAAAATTCATTCGTTTCGCTACAGGATACAATACTTTGCGTTTTGATTTAAAGTATTTAAATTATAATGAAAAAAGATTGATAATCAATGGTGAAAGAGTTTCAATATTGGAATCGGACACCGACGAGCAGATAAAGGAAAAATTGGAAGATACGATCTCTTATGTGTGTCATTCTTTTGGTAAAGATTATTCCGACATAAAGATATGTCGCGAGTATTCTTATCGACAATTAAAAACAGTCAGCATATATTTGTACTCTCCGAAAGAAACAATTTTTCCTTTAAACTTCTCCATGGCGCCTATGACGACAGACTATATTTCCTTGACCTTTAATACAGATTGGGGTAGTGGAAGAACGTATCATTGGGGTGGATCTAACGAGGAAGCTTTTTTGACGGATATTTCTCTTTATCAAACATCAGAAAATTGGAACGATTACTACACCGTGCATGCGAAAGCAAAAATGCTGACATTAGAAGAAGCCGAAAAACTTCTGGAAAAAGGATATGTATTCGGCGGTCACTCTTGCCCTCTGTGCATGGCTGCACAGCCCGAAGTCGATTTTAGTAATTATACTTATGTTGATGTAGAGTATATTTCTGATGAAAATAGAGAGATTTATATTCCGTTCTATGCCTTTTATAAATATATTGGCAAAAGCGAACATGGTATTGACACTTATGCAAAAACTTACGTACCGGCGGTTCAAGTGAGTGGATATGAGGAATATTTTGAAAGCCAAAAAGATGCTCATCGAAACTATGGGGCTGTTGACGAAGAGGGTTAATTCATATCAATAGTAAAAAAGGCGAGCGCAAAACGCTCGCCTCCTTTTTTGTAATTTTTTCCGCAAAGTTTAAGAGGAATTTGCTCGTGTTTTCTTTTGCTTCCTTTTCTTTTTCAAAAGAAAAGGAAGGAACATCCTTATTCTCTGACCGAATGAAGCTTGCGATAATCGGTGGGCGTCATGCCGTAAGCCTTGGTGAAGGCGGCGTTGAGACTGTTGCGGTGCTTGTAGCCGAGCAGGGCGGTGATCTCTTCCACGGGGATGGCGGTATCGACCAGATAATGCGCCGCCATGTCCATTTTGACCCGCAGGAGATATTCCTTGGGAGAGATGCCCGTGACGAGCGCAAAAATCTTGGAATAATACTTGACCTCCAAATGGGCTTCCTCGGCAAGACTTGCCACGGTCACGGTGGAGAGCTCCTTGCCGATCGAGATCATCGACTGGCGAATGATCCGTTGCTGATGCAGGGTGAAATTACGATCCTCGTGAAAGTCAAAGCTGACGTCGGGGAAGAGATAAGTCATCAACAGATGGATCACACCCTCAATGTATTCGGTCGAGCTTTGGATATGCGGAAATTCGTACAGCAAGAATTCGGCAAGATGAAACAACTCATCGGGGTGAGCGAAGGTGCACATCTGCCCGTTGTATTTTTCATCCAGACGGTCGGCGATCTTTTTTCCCAACGAGCCGTCAACGGCAAACCAGATGCTCACCCAAGGCTCGGTAGCGTCGGCGCGCATGGTGTGGTATTGGTGGGGCTTGGAATAATAAAAGCTTCCTCGCTCGAAGGGCTTTCCGTTAAAGGTCCCTTTTCCCTCGATCACGAAATTAAAGATAAAAATATTCATTTTACGATCGACGATCGCATATCCGGGAGGCGCCTTATCGATGCCGAGGTCAAAGGTCAGGTACTTGGTATTGGCATAATTGCGGTAGGCAAGATAGGTGCAGTAATACGGAGAATCGGGGCGGGGAGGACAATCAATGGAAGACTGTAAGGGGCTGTATCGGTAGACGTTCGGCTCCTCGGGCGCGTTTTGAAAAAAATGACTGTTGTAATAAATGTATTTTCCGCTCATGGTGGCATCCTTTCTTGGCTTTGACAAGCGTTTTTGTTGCTTTTTGCAGAGATGGATTCGCTTGCGAATTTCAAAAACGCTTTTTTGGGGGAGATTCTATCTGTATTATAACACATTTTCTACCTTTATGTCAACAATATCCATCTGATTTTAATCAAAAAGCGCAAAAAAGATGAAATCGAAAAAATTCGCAAAAGAGAGATAATTTTGCTTTTTAGAGTGATGCGTTTGTTGCATAATTACGAAAAAAGTGATACAATGATTGTGTCGTATGTGGGGTATTTGCAAGAAAATAAGCGTTCCTGCGAATTTTTGGATACTATCAACAAAAGAAATAATTCGAATTCAGCAGATGAAACAATAGACATAAGAATCAAGGCGAATCATCCCTAAAAGAAGGTTTTTTCGGGCTACGGACCCGTAAAAATAAAAAAATGAAAATTTGGAGGAAAAAGACATGATCCAAACAAAACACACAATGCGTATGTTAGCGCTGGCATTGGCACTGCTGATGCTGTTTCCCCTGATCGTCGCCTGCAAGAAAAGCACCGACGAGCCCGCCGAAACGACCGCTGAGGTCGTACAGACACAGGCACCCGCCGTACAGTCGGATGAGGAAACAACCGAATATCAGATTCGGTACGACGACAAGGGCTATGAGATGGACGACCTCGACATCAAGGGCGTGACCTTGGAGGGCAAGGAGGTCAAGATCCTGATCGGTACCAAAAACGAGATCTACGTGGAGCCGGATAAGCTTACCACGCCCCTTAACAGCGCCATCTATTCCCGTCACATGTCGGTCGAAAAGAGACTGGACTGCAAGCTCAACCTCATTGAGGAGCAATCGGGCTGGGATTACCGTGCCAGCTTCGTCAAGAGAATGCAGGATCTGATGACCTCCGACGGCGTGAACCTCGTGGCGTGCTACTCGCTGACCCACTCCTCCATGATGGTGCAGGGTCTGCTTGCCGACCTCGGCAAGTCCGAGAATCTTGATCTCAGCCGTGTCTGGTGGAACCAGCAGATGGTCGATTCCTGTACCATCTACGATAAGATCTACTTTGCATCGGGCGATATCTCCCACAACCTCATCGGACAGTCGGTCACCATGTTCTTCAACAAGGATCTGGCGATCTCCTCGAACGTAGCTTCGTATCTGCAAGAGAATTATGAGGTAGACAATCTGTACGACCTCGTTCGCTCGGGTGAATGGACGATGGATGCGTTCTACAATATCGCCAAGCTGGCTATCGTTGACGAGAACGGTGCCAAGGACGAGGACGATACCTTCGGCTACACGACCTACGGAAACTCCACCGATGCCTTCTTCCATTCCTGTGGTATGGTTTCCTTGCAGACGGGTGCTGACGGCTCGCTCATGATCTCCGAGGACATGGGCTCGCAGAAGGCAGACGGCGTGATGACGGCGTTCCAGGAATTTTTGGCTACTCCCGCTGCCGCTCCCGAGGGAACCTCTGTGGGTAACCTTGATGCCAACGGCGGCTACATGGAAAGACTGTGGAAAAAGGGACAGGTTCTGTTCGCTTCCATGAATATGGCAAGCGCCGTTACCGAGAACACCTTTGGCAAGGGAATTCTTCCTATGCCCAAGTACGATACCGATCAGGAAAAGTACTACACCACCCCCAACTTCGGCTTCCAGCTCTGGGGCGTTACGAGAGGAACTGCGTTTGACTACGAGGACCTCTGCGGCGTGATGGAGTGCCTGGCATCCGAGGGCTACCGCAAGGTGATCCCCGCTTACTTTGAAACGACCTTGCAGGGCCGTCAGGACGTCGTTGACGACTTCGAAATGCTCGGCGTGGTTCGCGATGGCATCGTGATCGACGGCGGACGCGTGCTGGACAATGCCTTTGAGACCAACACCTGGTCGATTTGGAGACGCTGCTACATGGATGGCAAGCAGTACGCATCCTATTACAGCGGCTATGCGCAGAGCCTTTCCGAGCAGGCAGCTTCTCTTAATAGTATGATGCAAAATATGGAGTCGTTGTACGAGAACTGATTCCTACCGACTACATACCCATAGGCTGTACGGCATTGCCGTACAGCCTTTCGGGGATTTGTGAGGAGATTTTTTCATGAAAAAACGTATCCTATGTCTCATTTTGGGACTGTTACTCCTGCTTCCCTTGGCGGGCTGCTCCAACGATACCCCCGCAGCAGAGGGAAGCGACACGGTGAGCGATACGGCTGCCGATAGCGGCAGCGATACCGCCGCACCCGTCCCGTCCGACACCGAAGCACCTGAGCCCGAGGCAACGGTCGCATTGGTGAAGAACGGAGAGGCGCAGTTTCTTATCATCAGCAAGGGCGCAGACTACAACACTGCCGCCGAGAATCTGCAAAAAGGGCTGACCGCCAAAACGGGCGTGCTGTTTACCTTCCGTAAATTCGAAACGGCGCAGGACACCCTGCCCAAGATCTATGTGGGCGGCATGTACGCCGATTATGTCGAGTCCGATATCCTCGCACCCTACGGTACGTGTGGCTTCCTCGAAAAGGACGGGAACTGGTATCTCTGCTGTGACGCTGTTGCCGACCTCAACAATTTCGTCACCAAATTTTTGGCAAGCATTACCAAGGATATGGTTACCCAAACCGCCGACGGCAAGGCGGAGCTGATCCTGCCCGCAAGCATGTTCACTCTGAACCTGCCCGAACTGCCCCCCGTGGGCAAGCTGCTGGGCGCTCCTTTGTACGACTACCGTGTGGTCATCTCGGAGAGCGCAAACGGCTCGGAACGCTTCATGGCGAGCGAGCTTGTGCGCCTTGTCAGAGAAAAGACGGGCGGTATCATCGAGCTTGTTACCGATAAGGAAGCTCCCGCCGCGCGGGAGATCGTTCTCGGCGACACGGCTCGTGCGGGCAGCGATACCTTCTATGACGGCAGCGTGGAGGCGTTCTCCTATGCGCTGAAAGGAGAGGGAACGAGCCTGTATGTCGGCTATGACAGCGTGTACAGCATGAGCGCTGTCTGGGACGAGCTGGAAAAGCTCTTTGGCGAGAGCGACCATCCGTCGATGAATATCAGCGGAACGGTTGACACTCCCGACCTGTGGTTTGCCAGAGAGCAGGCGACCGATATCCGTGTCATGACCTGCAACGTGCAATATGTGAACTATGACATTTCGGGTAAGGACCCCAAGCTCCGCATGCAGATCACGGCTGAGGCGATCAATGCCTATCTGCCTGACTTCGTCGGCTTGCAGGAGTGCGAGGGAACCATGCGAAGCGCACTCTTCCCCTGTCTTGACGAGCGCTACGAGCGGGCGGAGGTCGATGACCCGCGGGGCAAGACCACCTATTTCCCTATCATCTACCGCACCGACCTGTGGAAGCTGG
The DNA here is from genome assembly GCA_015063535.1 of Oscillospiraceae bacterium. Classification (GTDB taxonomy): domain Bacteria; phylum Bacillota; class Clostridia; order Oscillospirales; family CAG-272; genus HGM12713. The sequence continues at coordinate 21,189 of SVTY01000011.1, read as the reverse complement.
AGGAAAGCGGCATCGGCGACTATCCCCACAACAATCACCCGTGGGGCTATGTCTGGGCAACCTTCTCCCGTGTGGATGATCCAACAGAGCGCTTCACCATGATGAACCTCCACTTCACCTTTGATGCCAACTGGGAGGACGGCTACGGCGTCGGGCTTGCCGAGGAGATCAACGCCCGTGTGGCGGCAGAGCTTGCGGCAGAGCCGAACAAGCCCATTGCCATCACAGGCGACTACAACAACAGCATTGCCGGCAAGCGCTATGCGGCTCTGATCAAGGATCTGCCCATCGCCACCTCCTTTGAATGCACCGAAAACACCAACGTAGAGGATGGTGCGGCAAGAAGGCGGATCATCGACCATTGCACCGTCTCCTACGAGAACGTGGACGTGATCGCCCACCGCCGCATGGACGCCTATTCGTGGGGCGAGGAATTTGCCTCTGACCATCCTTGGTATTTCACCGATCTGCGGTTGAAATAATGCGAAAAGGAGGAAGATTCTATGAATAAACGAATTTTTTGCCTGCTTCTTGCCTGCCTCATGATCCTGCCTCTGTCGGGCTGCCTCCAAGAGAAAACGCCCGCCGACGGACAGGAAAGCAGAGCGGCGGCAAGTGACACGGCGACAAGCGACACGGGCGCTCCCGACACCGAGAGCCCCTCGGATACCGAAACGCCCGCACCCGAAAAGACCATTGAGCTTGTCAAGGACGGCGTGCCGCAGTTTTACATCGTTATGAACGGCACCGAATTTGAAAAGGCGGCGCAATCGCTCGCCAACGGCTTGCGGACCAAGACGGGCGTGGACTTTACCGTCAGAAAGTTCAAGGTCGAGAACGAAGCGCCCCACATCCTGTACGTGGGCGGCAACCACAACAAGTATCTGTCTCCCCCCGAACCTACGATGTACGACACGTCGGGCGTCTGCTATAAGGACGGGAATCTGTTCGTCTGCGGTGATACGGTAGCCTCCGTCACGCAAGCGGTCACGAGATTTCTCGCCTCCATTACCAAGGACATGGTCATCGGGAGCGGCGGCAAAACGAGTCTTGCGATCCCCGAAAGCCTGCTGTTTTTGAAGCTGTCCGACTATGAGGTCAAGGATCCGAAACTTCTCGGCGAGCCGCTGTGGAAATATCGCATCGTGCGGCCGCAGACGGCGACCGATCTGGAAAAATATCTGGCAAGAAATCTCAAAGAGAGCATTGCGGCGGCAACGGGATACGAGCTTGCCGTCGTCACCGACACCGAAGCGGTGCAGCCCTACGAGATCCTGCTGGGCGACGCAAGAGGGAACAATCCGTTTTACGACGGCGAGTACGGTCTGCTGGATTACTCCCTCAAAGGCGTGGGAACCAGTCTCTACGTTGGCTTCGGAAGCCCGCAGGCGCTGACCGAGGCGGTCGATACCTTCCACACCCTCTACGGCAAGAACGCCCCCAAAACGGTCGACATTGCCAAAGCGGCAGCCGACACGTGGCAGGTCGAACGGGCGGCAGGAACCGACGTCCGTGTCATGACCTCCAACACGCTTGTGATCGCTTGGGACAGCACGACAGGCAGCGTGGACGGAACCGACCGCATGAGACTGCTGGCGGACATCTACAATCTGTATATGCCCGACTTTATCGGTCTGCAAGAGCATAACGCCCCCAGTCGGGAGCTGATCACTCCTCATCTGGATGACGCCTATGCTTACGTCAACATACCGAATATCAGCTCGGGCGAGGAAATGTTCCCCATTCTCTACCGCACCGATCTGTGGCGTGTCGAGGAATGCGGCTCGGGCTCGGAATACGGCGATATCCACCATCCGTGGGGCTTCGTGTGGGTGAGATTCAGCCGCCTGTCCGACCCCACCGAGCAGGTACTGCTGTGCAATCTGCACTATGGCTTCCAGCCGCAGTATCCGGGCTTCGGCTATGAGGTAGCGGACGAGCTGAACCGCAAGATCAAATCCCTGCGCACAAGCTACCCCGATATTCCCGTAGTGATCACGGGCGACCACAACTCGACCCGTGCGGGCGGTGTGTTTACGACCATGTTCGACGGACTTCCCTTGGAGGTATCGCATCTGCTGACCGACGATACCAACATGAAGCCCACCGACCATTGCATCGACCACATCAGCGTGACCACCGACAAGATCGAGGTCCTGCGCCACCGCTGGCTCAATTATTTCTCTACGGAGTACTCCTCCGACCATGAGCCCTACTACGCCGACCTGAAATTCAAAAATTGAATCGGCTTGAAACGGGCGAACACAGTTCGCCCCTACGAGGAAGAAAGAAGAACCACCGCAACCTCCATTTACGCCATCGGCGTAACATCATTGCCGTAAGGCACATCATTTGCCCAACGGGCAACATCATTTGCCGAACGCCCACGTTCGGCAACCCCTGCCCACGCCCGAAGGAAATGCGAATTCGTTACAGGCGGTTTTTTCCGTTTGTAACCCATCCTCCGACCGACGGTCGGACAAAAATCCACCGACCAACGGTCGGAACAAAAAAGAAAGTGAGGAAAAATCACAATGCAAAAGAAGATTCTTTCGATTGTCTTGGCACTTTGCATGCTCCTCTCCACCATGGTCGCCGTAGGCGTCCCCGCCTTTGCGGCAGGCGATGTGACCGAGATCGGTACCTACGATGCTCTGGTAACATGGGCGGCAAACCCCACGACCGATGCCAAGCTGACGGCGGATATCGTCGCCAATGAGGGGAAGAACCCCACCACGTTGCCCAAGGAGTACGAAACTACCGACAATACGGCATTTTTGACCGCATTGTCTGCGGCAGTTGCCGAGTACGAGTGTTGGACATCCATTACCAGCTTCGCCGGAACCTTTGACGGAAACGGCAAGACCATTACCGGTCTTTGCATGACTTCCGCTGACGGCTCGGGCAGAGGCGCATTCTTTTCCGCACTCGCCGACGGCGCAGTGGTGAAGAACGTAACCTTTGAGAATTGTTACGCCAAGGAGCGTCACAATCAGGGTGCTATCGTAGCGGCAACGAGCGCCGGCTCGGTTACCCTGACGAACGTCGATCTGAAAAACTGCCGTGTTGATGCAGAAGCAGGCGGCGAGGGCGGCGGATTGATCGCAAAATCGTCCGGCGCTGTTACGCTGACCTCTTGTGACGTGACCGGCGGTACCGTAACGGCATATCCCGAAAAGAATGCTGCCGGGGCTGCCGACATGCGTGTTGGCGCATTTGTTGGAGAAGCAGCTGCTGCCATTACTGCAATCAACTGCACCAACGGAGCAGCTGTGGTCGGTCAAAGAGAGACCGGCGGCTTGATCGGTAAGGCAGGCTCTACGGTAAACATTACCGGCTCTACCAACACCGGAAACGTGACCTTTAATAATACCGCTCAAAGCGCCAATCCTTTTGTTGGCGGTTTTGTGGGCTATGCTTCGAGTGGAAAAGTAACGGTTTCCAATAGCACCAACAGCGGTAACGTGAGCTTGACTGCCGGTGGAACTAACGGCGTTGCCGGCGGTCTTATCGGAATTGCGGATAAGGGCGTTGATATCAGCGGCGCTACCAACTCCGGAACGATTACCAACACCACCGGTTATGCCGCAGGTCTCGTGGGAAAGAACCAAAATGCATCGAGCAGCATCAAAGCTTCCTCGAACTCCGGTAACGTGACGGGATCGACTACAGCAGCCGGCGTTCTCGGCTTGATGAACGGCGGATATCAGCTGACTGCTGAAAACATTTCCAATTCCGGTAAGGTAACTTCCGGTTCCAGCTGGGGCGGCGGATTGATCGGTCTGTTCTATAACGGTACCGGTACTTCGACCGTGAAACTGGGTGTGAACAGCGGAGAAGTTACTTGCACAGGTTCGCAAAAGGTTGGCGGTCTGATCGGTTACGTTCACGGATCGTTGACCGTAAAGTTGGACAGTTGTGTCAATGAAACGACAGGTGTTGTCACAGGTACTCGCTTTGGCGCAGGTATGGTCAGTGTAGTGGAGAGCGGAACACTTGTAGTTGACAATTCCGTTAACAAGGCACCGATTACCGGTCCCGAATACGCAGGCGGCTTTGTGGCTCAGGCTTACAATGCCGCAAAGATCGCTATTTCGAACAGTACGAACAGCGGTAACTGTGTCTCTACAAAAACGCATTCAACGACGATGTATGGCGCAGGTGGATTTATCGGTATCGTTCAAAACAACTCGAATACAGTAGTTACTATTCAGAACTGTGTAAACAGCGGTAATGCCAGTGGCTACGAAGCCGGCGGTATGATCGGTGTTTTGTATGCTTCTGCTACGATTACAAACTGCGTGAACAGCGGTGCGATGACAGGAAAAGATTTTGCCAGCGGCTTAGTCGCTCTTTCCTCCGGTTCTATTAGCGCAAGCACTTCTGTTAATAACGGTACGATAAAGTCGAACCATGCAGGTGGCTTGTTTGGCAAGAGCACAGCACCGGTAACGGCAGAGAACTGCTTGAATGCCGGTGATGTCGAAGCAACGAGCAGAGGAGCAGGGTTTGCTGCAATTCTCAACACGACTGCTTCTTCGTTTAAGAACAGTCTGATGTTGGGGAATGTAAAGGGATCTGCTTCCTTGACGGCAGCATTTGTTGCTGACGTTAACACAGCCAATACCACGACACCCGAGAACGGAGACGAATATCAGTGTATCAAGATCGAGAATTGCTACTATGTAGCGGGTCTTGTCAAAGATACGGCAATTAGAAACTATGGTGTTACGCAGAGTAACCTTGATCAAGCTGCTAAGAAGACCGGAAACTTCCGTCTCGTTTACGGCGATACTACGGTTGACATGGTCGGCGGTGTTTACAATGCAACCACCACATGGTCGGATGCAGTCAAGGCGTTGAACGTACCCTTTACCGAAGGTACCGTTCCCGCAATGCTCAATTCTGCTGACGCTCTGACGGGCGTGGCAGGCTTGAAGTTCTTGCAGAAGGCAGGCTTTGATTTCTCCGTTTGGAAGCTGAACAATGCCAACAATATGCCCGTTCCTACGGCATTGGCTATTTCCGGCGAAAAGGCTACCCCCGATGCAAGCCTCGCTATCTCCTACAAGGGGTATCAGGTCAGCAACGATGGCAACGCCATCCGCTTCATCGCCGGTATGGATACGATCGAAGGCTACAACGCAACAGGCTTTGATATGATCGTTACCACGGCACAGGGTGACTCCGCTCCCGCAGAGCCTCTGACCACCAAGACCGTTTACCAGAGCCTCAGCGCAGGCGATCAGATCGGCGCCATCAAGGCATCCGACCTCGGTTGCACCTACCTGTCCGCTCTGACCTTTAACAACGTACCTGCCGACTGCATCATTACCCTGACCGCTACCCTGACCCCCGCTGAGGGTGAGATCGTCAGCGGCACCACCGTGGTGATCGTTGTTGAAAACGGCGCAGTCGTTGCGCAGTACGCAATCTGAGGAGGTATAGAAACATGAAACAATATTTGGAACCCTCCGTAAAACTGTTGACCCTTGCCAGTGAGGACGTGATCACGGCATCGGGCGACCCTGTCGATATCATCAGCCCCCTGGAAGCAGAGGGTGAGAACGATTTCGGCGGCTTCGTCGGATTCAACTGATCGCTAAAAAACCGCAAGGAATGTTTTAACAGATCGTAACGGACAGTCGGGACGCCTGCCCCTGCAACGAAGGCGGTGCAAACGCAAAAAAACGCAAAGCATCGGTAGGGGGCGGCGCCCTCGACGAGCCGTTATCAACCAATAAGAAGCAAACCCACAGGCGGAGGAAAACCGCTTGTAACGAATTCGCATTTCCAACCCGCAACCTCGTTGCGACGGAGTGGGCGCCGTCGCAATACCTATCCCTTGACCGTTATAAAATTTTTGTAAAGAAAGGAAAAACGAATCATGAAAAAGAAGCTTTTATCCCTTTTCTTGGTGCTTTGCATGCTCCTCTCCACAGGAACAGCATGGGGTCTTACCGCCTTTGCCGACGGGGAACCCGCAGCACCCACTCCCACCGCCCCCACGGCGGCTGACGGCACGCTGACGGCACAGACGATCGAACAGATCGTGACCGCAGGCGAGGGAACCATTCACCTCAACGGCGCACAGGATGCCATGACGCTGGCAACCTATGCCAACACCAGCCAAGCTGCCGACGGTGAGGATGCCGTATATCCTACCTTCGCAGGCGTCACCGTTCAGCTCAATGCCGATCTGACAGGCAATGCGGCAAGCAGTTTCAATGCACTGACGGCAACCGCCGCTCCCGCTAATGTGTGGACGGCGATCCAAAACTTTGCAGGAACCTTTAACGGTGGTTACCATACCATCAGCGGCATCTACGCCGAGAGCGGCTTCTTCCGCCTCCTGACCGACGGTGCGGTGGTACAGAATGTTATCTTTGCCAATTGCTACGCTTTCAATGATGCCCCCGGTACAGATGGCAACGGCTTTGCCGGCATCGTTGCCGCCCGTGTCGCAGGCACGGTCGCCCTGACGAACGTTACGGTGGAAAACAGCCGCACGCTCGCCGCCAAGGAGAGCGGCACCGCCTGCGTGGGCGGTCTTTTGGGCGGCTCGGATGAATGGAACGGCGGCGCAGCTGCCGTCCTCACCGTCACAAACTGCTCGGTCAGCGGTAAGGTTGGCTCGGCTGCCACCACCTCGACGGGCAACTCCCGTGTGGGCGCCGTGATCGGACGAATCGGCGGCACATCCTTGTCCGTCACCGATTTCACCAATAACGCAGCCGTTGTGGGTACGCAGTACACGGGCGGCTTTGTCGGTGAGCTGAAAGTGGCAACGACCATGCTTCGTTGCGAAAACAAGGCAACGGTGCAGGGAAAAGCATTCACCGGCGGTCTTGTCGGCTTGCTTTCTACCACAGCAAGTAACTCCTTTACCGATTGTTCCAATAGTGGTGCCATTACCAGTACCGTCGAACAGGCATGCGGCGGTCTTGTTGCCAAATCTGACAGCACCGGTGCGATTACCTTGACGAATTGCTCCAACGCGGGTGCCGTCAACGGTCAGAGCGTAGCCGGCGGCATCATTGCCTACGTAGAAAAATCTCCCGTTACGGCAACGAATCTTTCCAACACCGCCTCGATCACCTCCTCTTCCTCTTGGGTAGGCGGCATGTTCGGTTGGCTGAGAGAGACAAAGACCACCGTTACGACGGCTACCAACAGCGGCTCGCTCACCACGGGCGGAAAGGGCGGCGGTATCGTTGGATACGTTGCCTACGGAAATGCAGATGTTACCCTTGACGGCTGTGTCAATGCTGCCTCTGCTGTCTTAACGATCTCCGCTCACAAGGGCGGTATCGTCGGCGTTGTCGAATCGGGCAAGCTGACGGTCAAGAACTCTGTCAATCACGCCAATGTTTCTGGCGGCGGTCAGAATGGCGGTGTGCTCGGACAGGGATATAAGCCCGCTGCTGTCGCTTTTGAAAACGTAATCAACAACGGCACGGTTACCACGACCGCAAGCGGTCATCAGCAGGGCGGTTTTGTCGGATACCTGCTCGGTAACGATGCGGCTACCACCGTCTTTACGGTAAAGAACTCCGTCAACACGGCAAACGTCACCGCCAATGCGTATGTTGGCGCTCTTGTCGGCATTACCGAGAACGTCAAAACGATCACAATTGACGGCTTCACCAACTTCGGAACGATCGACGGACAACGTTCGTCGGGCGGTATCGGCTCTGCCAAGGGCGCTGACGGGAAGACGGGCGTGATCACCTTCAAAAACGCCGCCAACTACGGAACCGTCAAGGGAACCTCCTTTGCTGGCGGTCTTATCGGAGAGTCGTTCTACCAGAATATCAGCGTGGATAACTGTGCCAACACGGGCGCCGTTTTCTCTGCCTCTCAGCCCACAGGCGGTCTTGTCGGACAGCTTAGAAACCCTGTTGTCGCCACAAGCGGATATGCTGTTGTTATGACCAATGTCTACAACAGCGGAGCAATTTCCACCACCATTTTGGGCGGCGGCTTGATCGGAGAGTGCAAAGCTCCTATTTACATGGAGGATGCAGTGAATGCGGGAAGCGTAACGACCTCCATAGCAAACACCCGTACAGGCGGTCTTGTCGGTACGCAGGAAGGCGCTCTGACGAGTACCTTTAAGAATTGCCTGTCCCTCGGTACGGTCAGCAACAGCAACGCAGCGGACAGCTATACCGGCGCATGGGTCGGAGATATTGCCGGAACCAATATCACGACCGACCCCACGGCAAGCGATTATCAGTGCTTTGCCTTTGAAAACTGTTATTTTGTCAAAAACGCCGTCAACGGAACCAAGGCAAAGAATCTGGCGTTTTCGCTGTCCAATCTGGATTCCGCTGGCAAGCAATTCGGCAACGTGCGCCTCGTCTATGGCGAGACCGTCGTTGACCTCGTCGGCGGCACTGTCAATGCTGAGTTGAACTGGGATAACGCTGTCAAGGCGTACAATGTACCCATCACCGACGGAACTCTTCCGACGATCCTGACCAACGCCGATGACTGTAAGGGCGTGGCAGCAGTCGATACCCTCAAATCCAAAGGCTTTGATTTCGGCTCCGGCTGGTACGTGACGAACGGTGCTCCCACCCCCACGCTGATGGCTGTGGCAGGGAACGATGTCGATACCACCAAGGATATCGCCTACAAGGGATATCAGTATAAGATCACCGAGGGCGATGCCGATACGCTGGGAATTCGTCTCGTAGCAGGCGTGAACGACCTGCACTACGCCGTCACAGGCTTTGAGGTCTACGCCATCGGCTCGATCGGCGTGGCATGCGCCGCCGAGAATCCCGAGACCGAGACGGTCTATACTACCATCAACCAATACAGCGAGGACGGAAACCTGAAAGCTCCCATGACTGCCGAATCGCTCGGCTGTACTTATCTGTCGGCACTGACCGTCATCAATCTGCCCGTCAATATGTCGGGAACGCTCGTTGTCAAGCCGTATCTTGTCGGCGTGGACGGTTCGATGATCGTAGGAACGGCTGTTGCTCTCGTTGTTGTAAACGGAACGGTCACAGCGCAATACGCAATGTAAGGAGGAGAGAACGATGTTGAAGAATATGAAGAAAATAGTAGCACTCCTGCTGGCATTTCTCCTGCTGCTTGGCATGGTTGCCTGCGGCAAGGATGTGGAAGACGGCGCCGAGACCACGGCGGGAACTGAGACCTCTGCTCCCACTCCCACCCCGACCCCCACCCCCACGCCCGATACAGACGGCGAGGGTGAAGGCGAGGGCGACGGAGAAGGAGAGGGTGGCGGAAGCACCATTCAAACGACGACCACCGCACTGAACGCAAGCACCACCGGCATCAAGCTGCTGGGCGGCAGAACCGTTGCCACCGATTCGCAGATCAATCTCGATCACAGCGGCTCGGGAATTGAGTTCGTTTTGAGAAATTCGGGGCGCTCGTTGGCGTTTGAGGTCATATCCTCTGCCGCCTGCCGCTTCAAGGTCTTTGTGGACGGCGAGCTTTGTAAGCCCATTTCGGGAGAGGCTTTCTTTGAGGTGAACGGAAAGAGTCTGATTTCGGTCGGCTCGGTACCCATGGGCAACCACACCGTCCGCCTTGTCCGAATCACCGACCAAGCTGTTGCGACGGCTCAGGTCACCAAGGTCACCTACACGGGCATCATCAGTGCGGATACTCCCGACAATAACGATTTGTATATCGAGTTTATCGGCGGTACCGAAGCTGTCGGCGGTGAGGATGTCACGTCGGCGTACAGCTACAAACTGGCAGAAGCAATGAAGGCAGATTATGCGATTGTTTCTATGCTGACGGCAGTTACGGGCGCAGATGACCTGTCTGCCCGTTACACCAAGACCGCTGTCAAGCGTGATGCTGCGGCAGAGCATGGCTTTGCTCGCAAGGCAGATGTCGTCGTCATCGACCTTGGCGCTCTGGATGTAGAGAATGCCGATACCGAAGCTTTTACCGCAAAATACAAGAGCCTTGTTGACGTGATCCGAGCCAAGAACGGCGAGGATTGCAAAATCGTCTGTGTATACCGTTGGAACTTCGGTGAGCTTGGCAATGCCATTCAGACCCTGTGTCGGGAGACTCTCGGCGGACAGCAGGATGGCGTCTACCTGTGCCAGATGGTCGTCGGCGAGGATCTCGTGCTGGATGCAACCGAGGCTGCTGAGTTCGTAACGACCCTACAAGGCGTGGTCGATGCCGCTGTCAAGGGAATTATTACCGAGCAAGAATTGGATGCGGAGGAAAGCGGAGACGGACTTGTCGCCGACTTCAATACCTTCGTTCCGCTGGGAACAAAGGGATAACCGTGAAAACTCGGGCAAGTAGCTTGACAAGCCCGTGTATCTGATGTATAATACAATTAAGCCCCCTGTCCGAGAGGGACAGGGGCGGGAACCGTCTTTAAAAAAGGAGAAATTGATATGAAAGTATTGCATGACATCCACACCCATAACATCATGTCCCTTTGCTGCGGCGACTTTAACGCCACCACGGAAAATTATATCAAAAAGGCGCAAGAGGTAGGGCTGAAGACCTTCGGACTTGCCAACCACATCTGGGATACCGAGCATGTGAAGGGATGCTCGGGCTGGTATAGTCCTCAGTCGATCCGCCGCTCGCAGGATTCCAAAACGGTCATGCGGCTGCTGGAACCCAAGGGCATGAAGTGCCTGTACGGTGCGGAAAGCGAATATTACGGCTGCTACGACCGCCTCGGTATGACCGTGGAGGGCGCAAAGAACTTTGATTTTATGCTGGTTCCCAACAGCCACCTGCATATGCGGAACGAGGTTATGTGGGACTATCCCGAGGTACGGGAGATGAGAGAGACCATCAAGGCTCGGATCATCGAGCGGTGTCCCGAGCTTGACCCCGATGACGTGGCTCGCATGACAAGGGATCTGTCGGAAGCGAGACTGATGAAATATATCCCCGAAATGAAGACGGATATTCAAGCATTTGTCACCAAGGCAAATATTGATAACTTCTACGGATTGGTGGAGAACGAGGAATTTGCCCGGATCTGTAAGACCCTGCCCACATCCATCGCCCATCCCTTCGCCTTCGGATGCCTGCCTGGAAAGCTGAAAAAGGAAAGTGTTCCGCTCTTGAGCGATGAGACGCTCAGAGATTGCTTTACCCGAGCCAAAAAGATCGGTGCCTATGTGGAGATCAATCTCTCCGAGCTGAGAGGCATGGAGCCCGATCTGACGAAGAATCCGCAGATGCGAATCTTCAAGATCGCCAAGGAAGTCGGCTGTCAGTTTACCTTCGGAAGCGATGCCCATTCGACAGATGGGCTGGCAAGCATCCCTCGCTTCGCCTCTGATGCCGTCGAGTTCTTGGGGCTGCAAAAGAGCGACATTGCCGAATTTTTGCAGGATTCCATTGTAGAATAAACAAAGCAGGCAGAGCAAAAGCTCTGCCTGCTTCCTTCGTTTTTTATAAAAAACTTTCTTAAACCTCTTGACAAGCACAATACTTCGTGATATGATATATTACGTAAGGAGGAGCATAGTATGGATATTCAGCTAAAGCGAGGATTGCTCGATATATGCGTGTTAGCCGCCATCAGGAGCGAGGATTCCTACGGCTATCAGATCATCAAAGATATCAAGCCCTGTATTGACATGTCGGAATCGACGCTGTATACCATCCTCAAGCGTTTGGAGCTTGCGGGAATGCTGACGGTGCGAGCCTCCGAGCATGGCGGACGGCTTCGCAAGTACTATCACATCACCGACCTCGGTCTGAAACGCCTGGAGGAATTTCGGGAGGAATGGCGGGAAGTGATGTCGATCTATCAATTTGTAATCAAGGAGGAGGAAAGCAAGTGACCAAACAAGAATTTATCGCCGAGCTTCAAAAGCAGCTTTCGGGCTTGCCCCAACAGGAAGTGGAGGAAAGACTCGGCTTTTACAGTGAAATGATCGATGACCGCATCGAAGAGGGCATGACGGAGGAGGAAGCCGTAACCGAGATCGGCTCTGTGGCAGACATATCGGCGCAGATCATTGCGGATATCCCGCTTGCTAAGCTTGCCAAGGAGCGGATCAAGCCCAAACGCCGCATGCGGGCGTGGGAGATCGTCCTGCTGGCGGCAGGCTCTCCGCTGTGGCTCATTCTGCTGATCGCCGCCTTCGTCGTCCTTCTGGCGCTGTACGCCGTGATATGGTCGGTGGTCGTGTGCATCTGGTCGGTGTTCGGAGCACTGGTCGGCGGTGCGGTGGGCGGCATTGCGGGAGGCGTTCTGCTCATCGTGTTCGGTAATGTCGTATCGGGCATCATGCTCATCGGAGCAGGACTTGCCTGCGCAGGGCTTGCCATCTTCCTGTTTTTCGGATGCCTTGCCGCCACCAAGGGAACGGCGTACCTCACGGCACAAAGCGTGCTGGGAATTAAAAAATGCTTCGTAAGAAAGGAGAAAGAAGAATGAAAACGGCAACCAAAGTATGGCTCATCGTAGCGGCGTCCTTGGTGTTGCTGGGAGTGCTCATCTTCGCAGTTACCATGACGATTCTGAACTGGGATTTTTGGAAACTCGGTACCGTCAAAAACCAAACGAATACCCACGATATCAAGGAGGGATTTCGGGATATCTCGATTCGCACCAATACCGCAGACATCGCCTTTCTTCCGTCCTCTGACGGCAAAGCCAAGGTCGTCTGCTATGAAGCCGAACGAATGAGACACACCGTAACCGTCACGGACGGCACTCTCACCGTTGAATTGGTCGATACCCGCAATTGGTACGACCACATCGGCATTTTCTCGGGCGATCACTCCATGGTCACCGTCTATCTGCCAAGCGGCCAATACGGCACACTTACCGTTGACGAGGACACGGGAGACATCGGCATCCCCAAGGACTTTACCTTCGAGACAGTCACGCTCTCGCTCCATACGGGCGACGTCACCTGCGAGGCTTCGGTATCGGGAGCCGTGAAGATCGGAACCACCACGGGCGACATCCGTCTTACGGATATTACAGCAAACTCCCTTGACCTTTCGACTACCACGGGAGATATTGCTGTCAGCTCTGTCACCTGTACAGACGACGCAAGCGTCACCGTCAGTACGGGCGATGCGAAGCTCACCGACCTCTCATGCAAGAGCTTCCGCTCCACAGGCAGCACAGGTGAGCTGTTTCTGACCAATGTCATCGCCGCAGAGCGCATTTCCGTTGAACGAAGCACGGGCGATGTTTCCTTCGACGGCTGTGATGCCAACGAGCTGTCGGTTACCACCGACACGGGCGACGTGACGGGAAGCCTGCTTTCCGAAAAGATATTTTTTGCCACGACCGATACGGGCAAGACCGATGTTCCTCAAACGCTGAACGGCGGCAAATGTGAGATCACCACCGATACGGGGGACATCCGCATCACCCTTCGCTGAATTCGTGAAAAAGTTTGCAAATTCTCTTGACAAACGCCTCCAAAGCGAGTACAATTATGCATGACCGCAAATGCGGATGCAGGAGGAAACAAGTATGGCTGTTAATCTGACAAAAGGATCGCCTACCAAGCAGATCTTTTTGTTTTCGATTCCGTTTTTGATCGGAAATCTGTTTCAACAGTTTTATAACATTGCCGACATGGTCATCGTGGGACGTACCCTTGGCTCTCAGGCGTATGCCGCTGTAGGCGCTACGGGAAGTCTTGTTTGGTTTGCCAGCGGTGCCATCCAATCCTTGACCGTAGGCTTTTCGGTGGTCACAGCCCGTTCCTTCGGTGCCAAGGACGAGGAACGCCTCAAACGCTCTTTTGCTTTGGCGGCAGAGCTTTCAGCACTCATTTCGGTGGTCATGGCGGTTCTCTGCGTGTTGATCGCCCGCCCGATTTTAGAGCTGATGCGAACCCCTGCGGACATTATCGACCGCTCCTACAGCTATATCGTTTGGCTGTTTGCGGGGCTTGTGGCAACGGCGCTGTTCAATCTTCTTTCCAATATGATCCGTGCGCTGGGAGATTCCCGTACACCGCTGTACTTTCTGATCGTTGCCTGCCTCATCAATATCATTCTGGACTTTGTTTTTATTGCCGTTTTTGGCATGGATACCGACGGGGCAGGGCTTGCCACCGTGCTGGCTCAACTGCTGTCGGGGCTTTGTTGCCTTGTTTATATTAAAAAGAAGCAGCCGCTGTTGCACTTGAAGCGTGCGCATTTCCGTCCGAGCGGAGACACGCTCCGCGCTCTGTTGAATGTGGGTATCCCCATGGCGTTTCTCAACATGGTTCTATCGATCGGCTCCATCGTTATGCAGTTCGTCACCAACGGACTGGGGACGTTGTACGTCTCCTCCCAGACCACCGGCTCCAAGATTGAGACCTTTGTCACTCAGCCGATCCTTTCCTTCGGCTCTTCGGTGTCGGTTTTTGCGGCGCAAAATTACGGTGCCAAGCAGTATGGCAGAGTCGTTCTTGGCGGCAAGCAGACTCTTCGGCTCTGCTACGGTTGGTGTATCATCGCCTCCCTCATCATGCTCCCCTTCGGAAAATTTTTTGTCACCCTGCTGGCAGGAAAGGTTGAGCAGGCGGTCATCGACAATGCGTACCTCTATATTGTTATCAACACCTTGCTTTGCTTCGTCCTGTCTCCCTTGGTGATTTATAAAAGCGTCCTTCAATCGGTGGAGCGCACCTTTTGGACGATGGTTTCCGGCTTTACCGAGATTTTGGGACGGGCAGGGCTGTCCGTGGCGGTCATTTGGTTGATGAGCATTTCGGTATTGGATCGAGCAACGGGCTATATCGTGATGTGCTTTGCCTCTCCTCTTGCATGGCTCTTCGGGCTGTTGACCATTCTTCTCGATTACCTTTTTATGGTGCGTACCTTCAAACAAAAAGAGAAGGAAAGGGAAGCCGAGCAAGCGCAGCCCAAACCAATATGCGACTTTCCCCTTGACAAGGAAGCCAAAGTGTGATATACTAAGAAAAAATCTGCCACCGGGCAGGGAATGCAAAAGCATTCGTTATGCGTATCGTTAGGTCTGAGAAGATACGCAGGCGAATGCTTTTTTAAGGAGAAGATATGACAAAACTCACCAATCCTTTTCGCAATCTGACAAAATTTGAATGGACTCTGTGGCTTGTGTCCTGCTCCGTTGTTGCTGCTTCCTATCTGCTTTCGCCCGACGGAAGCCTGTTGAGCCTATGCGCCTCTCTGCTCGGTGTTACGGCACTTATCTTCGTGGCAAAGGGACACGTTGCGGGACAGCTCCTCTGCATTATTTTCGCTGTCCTGTACGGCATCATATCCTTCTATTTCCGCTATTACGGCGAAATGATAACCTACCTGTGCATGTCCGCCCCCGCCGCCGTGGCGGCGGTCATTTCGTGGCTGAAAAACCCCTATGGCAAGACCGACGAGGTCAAGGTCGGCAAAATGAATGCCGCCAAATGGGCGGGAGCCGTCGGCTTGTCGGTCGCCGTGACGGTCGCTTTCTATTTCATCCTCAAAGCCTTGGATACCGCCAATCTGCTGTTCAGCACGCTGTCGGTGGCTACCAGCTTTTTGGCATCCTCCCTTACTTTTCTGCGCAGCCCCTATTATGCGCTGGCATATGCCGCCAACGACGTGGTGCTCATCGTCCTGTGGGTGCTTGCCGCCATCGCTGACCCCGCCTATCTTCCCATGATCTTCTGCTTTATCATGTTTCTTGCCAATGACCTGTACGGCTTTTTCAATTGGCGAAGAATGAAACGGCGGCAGGAAAAAGCGCGGATACCGTAAGGAGATTTCCCCCGTAGAACGGGTTTTACGCCCGCCGAAAGATTGACATTTGAAACGGTATGAAACGGACAGTCGGGGACGCCTGTCCCTACAGCAAAATAAAAACGAAGCCGTTTTGTTGGCACAACGGGCGAGCTTGCTATGTTTTTACAAATTCTGTAGAGACAGGCGTCCCCGACTGTCCGAGGAGAATGAAATTTGAATTGCCTTAAATCATCCCACAAACCCGTAGGGCGGGGGCTTGCTCCCGCCGAAAGGAAGAAATTTGAAACGGAAAGGAACGGCGGCAGCAAGCCGCCGCCCTACAACGATGTGTGTGCGAACATGGCGAGGATGGTTGCCTTCGGCAATGATGCTCCCTTCGGCAAATGATGTTACGCCTGCGGCGTAAATGGCGGGGAGTGATTTTTGTTATGTTCGCACTCACTTCGTAAGCCTTCCCCAGCGGGGAAGGTGGATTGCCGACAGGCAAGACGGATGAGGAGATCGCCGTTTGCATGGCAGATTAAGGTGTGGGTATGCTTGTTCCTAAACGAAAAGAATCTTAAATCGGAATCAAACATACTCCCAAGCCGTTTTTGAAAACCCCTTGCATTTTTCAAAAAAGTATGATATAATATAAAAGATAGCAAAAAATTGTTGATTTTTGCAAAAAAAGAATGGAGAAGTGACATGGATAACCAAAACAAATCCTTCAAGCCCTATATTCCGGCGGAAAGGATCACACCGGAGTTTACGGTAACCTCCATCATCATGGGCGTTTTGCTCGCCATTATCTTCGGTGCGGCAAATGCGTATCTCGGCTTGCGTGTGGGAATGACCGTTTCGGCATCCATCCCCGCCGCCGTGATCGCCATGGGCGTCATTCGTGTGGTGATGAAGAAAAATTCGATCTTGGAAAGTAACATGGTGCAGACCATCGGCTCTGCGGGTGAATCGGTGGCGGCAGGTGCCATCTTTACTCTCCCGACCCTCTTTTTGTGGGCGGCAGAGGGAGTGATGGGTAAGCCCGGTCTCTTGGAGATCACCCTCATTGCTCTGCTCGGCGGTCTGCTCGGCGTGTTCTTTATGATCCCCCTGCGGAATGCGCTCATCGTCAAGGAGCACGGTGTTCTGCCTTATCCCGAGGGAACCGCCTGTGCGGAGGTTCTGCTGGCAGGGGAGGAGGGCGGCTCCAATGCCTCCACCGTCTTTGCGGGAATGGGCTTTGCGGCGGCATTCAAATTTATCATCGACGGCATCAAAGCGGTGCCGGGAGAGGTCTCCCTGCGCTTCAAGAGCTTCAAGGGGGAGATCGGAACACAGATCTATCCCGCCGTTATGAGCGTTGGCTACATATGCGGTCCCCGTATCGCCTCCTATATGTTTTCGGGCGGCGTGCTGAGCTGGCTTGTACTGATCCCCCTCATCGTCCTGTTCGGCGGAGAGCTCATTATGTATCCGGGAACCGAAACCATCGGTGCCATCTATGAGGCAAGCGGAGCGAGCGGTATCTGGAGCAACTATATCCGTTATATCGGCGCAGGTGCCTTGGCGGCTGGCGGTATCATTAGCCTGATCAAATCCCTGCCTCTGATCGTGCGGACCTTCGGCGGTGCCATGAAAAACATGAAGGGTGCCGCATCGGGCGACCTGAACCGTACCAATACCGATCTGAGCATGAAATTCGTATTGGTGGCGATAGCGATCCTTACCTTGGCGGTATGGTTGATCCCCGCCATTCCCGTCAATCTCATCGGTGCTATCATCATCGTGATCTTCGGATTTTTCTTCGCCACCGTCTCCTCCCGTATGGTGGGACTGGTGGGAAGCAGCAATAACCCCGTTTCGGGTATGGCGATCGCCACACTGCTTGTGGCAACGCTGATCCTAAAGTTTACGGGCATGGCGGGAGCGCAGGGAATGAGCGCCGCCATTGCTATTGGCTCTATTATCTGTATCGTGGCTGCCATTTCGGGCGATACCTCCCAAGACCTCAAAACAGGATACCTGTTGGGCGCTACGCCGAAAAAGCAGCAGATCGGTGAGATGATCGGTGTTGTTGCGGCGGCTCTTGCCATCGGTGGAACCCTGTTCCTGTTGGATGCCGCATGGGGCTTTGGATCAGAGGAGCTGGCGGCACCGCAGGCAACTCTCATGAAAATGATCGTTGAGGGAGTCATGAATGCTGAGCTTCCTTGGAATCTGGTCTTTATCGGTGCGCTGATCGCCGTGGTGGTGGAGCTGTTGGGTATCCCCGTGTTGCCCTTCGCCATCGGTATCTATCTGCCGGTACACCTGAATGCCTGCATTATGGTGGGCGGACTTGTGCGCCTGGTCTTTGATAAGATGAAGCGGAGCGAGGAGGAAAAGAAGGAGATCACCAACAACGGTATTCTGTTCTGTTCGGGTATGATCGCGGGAGAAGGGCTGATCGGCATTCTGCTTGCCGTCCTTGCGGTGTTCGGTCTGAGTGACGTGTTGGATATTTCGGGGCTGATCGGGTTGCCCGCTTGGGTCATGGATATAGCAAGCCTTGTGGTGTTTGCTCTTGTCATCCTCAGCCTGCTGAAGTTCTCTGTTTGGAAAAAGAAGAAGCAGAACAAGCAGTAAGGAAGCAAGCCCTATGTCAAAACGAAAAAAGCAGGAACGCCTGTCCGCCAATTATCTGGAAAAGATCCCCCGCCATTCGACACGGCTCTCTTGGAGCTCGGACGAAAAGGGAGCGGTTACGCTCAGCATCGAAAACAAAGGACTTGCCAATCGGTTGGCACAGCTGATCCTGAGAAAGCCGAAGATCTCCTACATCCACTTGGATGAGCTGGGAAGCTTTGTTTGGCCCCTGATCGACGGAGAACGGACGATCCTTTCCATCGGAGAAGCGGTGGAGGCGCACTTTGGAGATAAGGCGAAGCCTACCTACGAGCGGCTGGCGAAATTTTTCCAAATACTGGACAGCTACGGCTTTGTTGAGTGGAACGACCCCACCTCAACCTAAAACATAAGCGGGGCGCATCCTTCACGCAAAACGGATGCGCCCTTGCTCTTTTTTGCACAAAAAACACTCAAAAGCAGAAAACAAACAGAAAACAAACCGTGAAATAACTATGAAGAAAAAGAGGATCGTTATGTTGAATTTTGAAAGTGATTATACCAGAGGTGCTCACCCGAAGGTCTTGGAGCGCCTGATTGAAACAAATATGGAGCAAACAAGCGGATACGGAAGCGATGAATATTGCAACCGAGCAAAAGAAAGAATACGAAATGCTTGCGCTTCCCCCAACGCAGATGTGTGGTTTTTTACAGGAGGAACTCAGACCAATCAAACGGTCATCTCATCCCTTTTGCGCTCCTATGAGGGTGTCATCGCCGCCGAAAGCGGACACATCGCCACCCACGAAGCAGGTGCCATCGAATATACCGGTCACAAGGTCTTATCGCTCCCCCATACACACGGCAAGCTCTCCGCATGTGTCTTGAAGCCTTATTTGATGCGGTTTTTCTCCGACGAGAACCACGACCATGCCGTGTTTCCTGGAATGGTTTATATCTCTCATCCTACCGAATACGGTACGCTTTATACGTTGTCCGAGCTGGCTGAGCTGTCGGCGGTCTGTCGGGAATATCACCTGCCTCTGTACATGGACGGCGCAAGACTTGGCTATGGCTTGATGAGCGACGGCACCGATGTGACCCTTTCGGATATTGCCAAGCTGTGTGATGTTTTTTACATAGGGGGAACCAAGGTCGGTGCCTTGTGCGGCGAAGCTGTCGTCTTCCCCAAGGGCAATTCTCCCAAGCAATTTATGACAATGATCAAGCAGCACGGAGCCCTTCTCGCCAAGGGAAGGCTTCTTGGTATTCAGTTTGATGCCCTTTTTGAAAACGGTCTGTATTTTACCGTCAGCCGTCAGGCGATCGAGCGGGCGAACGAGCTCAGAGAAGCCTTGAAGAAAAAGGGATATTCCTTCTTTTTGGAAACGCCTGCCAATCAAATTTTTATTGTGTTGGAAAATACAAAGCTAAAGCAGTTGGAATCACATGCTCGCTTTAGCTTCTGGGAGCAAGCGGATGAGACGCATACTGTTGTTCGCATTGCGACCGACTGGGCAACCACCCAAGAAGAAGTGAATGCCTTGCTTGCCCTTCTTTGAACTGTTTTTTTTGTGTTGTGTTTTAAAATAAGTTTTTGATTGAAAATTCCTCCGAGCGAATGATCTCCTCGGTCACATCTGCCAATAGTAGCCGATATCGTTCAAATTCGGATTCGTTTTCGGCATCATGTGCCCAACGAAGCTGTACAATGATCTCGCCAAAGCGATCCAGCTCCCGAAATCCGACCGTCAGGCTGATGATCGTTTGATTCTTCTCCCAAAACCGTTCCAGCTCTCCCAATGTCTCGTCTCTGCTGTCGGCTTGTGCGAGCGCTTGTGCGGTTTTTTCCAAATAGTCGGCAGTTCGGTGCAGATATCGGGCATTGCACAGAATGCCGCCCAGCAGAATACCGAATAATAAAAGAGATGCCCAAAAAGCTTTCATATCCTTATTTTTAAACCTCGTCCTTTCGTATCACTTCCGAATCGCCCTCATCGTTCATTAGCATTAAATAGATATCCTTGGCAGCAAGTCCTTGCTCTTTCAGTCGGGCGTTTAATTCCTCTTTTGTGATATTTACCTCGGACAAACTGTGTTGATTTATTACACCCTTATCAATAATAATATGATAAAGCCCCGCATCCCTCACCTCAATTTTTAACTGCTCTGCGTTGGGTGGACGGTATTTTGCCTTCGGGATCACGGTGATCTTTCCGTTTTGCTCCAAAATGGCATAGCGAACCTCGGAGGGATCTGTGATATCCTTTTGTCTCAGCTCGCTGATCAATTCATCTGCGGAAAGTCGAGTTTGTCGCATTGCCTTTCCGCAAAGCTTTCCGTCTCGGATCAATGTGGTGGGACGGGCAGTCATTATGTTTTTTAAACGGGGAAAATAAGCAAGGAGTGCGGAAGAAACGACCTCGAAGGTTAGAAGTGTTACAATGGGAACGATGGCATGCGAGATCGGAATGTTTCCGTCCGTAATGGGCAGAGATGCGATCTCGGAGATCAACAAAGTGGTGACTAAATCGGAAATCTCCAGCTCGCCGATCTGACGCTTGCCCATCAGTCTCATGGCAATAATCAATGCTATATAAATAATTATGGTACGAAAAAGTAATGTAATCATGATTTTACCTCATAATAAAGTTAGAATTAGTATTGGTATCAAAGGGAATAATCATACTTTTTCTCAAAAAAGTGGAAGAATTTTCACAAAAGGACTTGACAAGAGAGAAAAAAGGTGGTAAAATAGGCAAGCCGTAGGAGGAGACGGGATACCGCAGAAGAGCGAGTCAAGAAAAAAGTTGAAAATTTTCGAAAAAACTTTCAAAAAAGGCTTGACAAGGGAAAACGGATGTGGTATAATAGTCAAGCTGTCCGCGAGGAGCG